>JBKEBH010000345.1:0-16325 GCA_047973065.1 Paracoccus sp. (in: a-proteobacteria)
TAGGCGGACTGGCTGCTGGCGGATCGGGGTTACGATACCGGCTGGTTCAGAGAGGCATTGAAAGACAAAGGGATACGCGCCTACATCCCCGGCCGGAAGTCCCGCAAGAAGCCCGTCAAATACGACAAGCGCCGATACAAACGCCGCAACAGGATCGAGATCATGTTTGGCAGGCTAAAGGACTGGAGGCGCATCGCAACCCGCTACGACCGATGCCCGGAAACCTTCTCCTCCGCCATCGCACGCGCCGCAACAGTCCTCTTCTGGCTATGAAAAAGAACGAGACTGGAGACTAGTATATTTTACTGTACTATTTTAATGCATCACTGACGCTATCGAGGAGGATCCCAAATTGGCCATCGAAGGAAACCATGAACTTGAGTTGGTGACGATTGCCGTCATTGCATACCGGCAAGAACACCTAATTCGAGAGGCGATCTCATCTGCACTCTCACAAACCTATCAGCCGCTGGAAGTCATTCTTTCAGATGATGGGTCTTCCGACCGGACCTTCGAAATAATGGAAGAAATGGCCGCAGCATATGATGGACCTGCGCAGGTGCGACTTAACCGGAACAAGGTTAATCTGGGCCTGATCGGACATATAAACCGAATTTTCGAACTCTCGCGTGGCGTGCTGATCGTTCCAAATGCAGGAGACGATGTGTCTGAACCGACACGTGTTGCACAGCTTTACGAGGTATTTCGGTCATCCCGCCCCATGCTGCTGCATTCTGATGTCCTTGACATTAACCTCAATGGTTCGCCCCGCAAAGTTAGAAGCCAGCAGCCGAAACTGCTGGATATGAAGCTTACAGATGCAGCATTTGCTTTTGAGACAGTAATCGGAGCAAGCTGCGGTTGGAATCCCGACCTTTACAATTATTTTGGACCCATTACTGAACCGCTCGCTTATGAAGACCTTATTCTATATTATCGTGCACGACTGTTCGATTCCGTCATTCATATCCCACGTCCGCTGGTCCGCTATAGACGTGGTGGCGTAACAGGTCCCGGGAAAAAGAGTGAGGAAATGAAGCTGAAACGCAAGCGCACTCATGCAGCTGTCCTAAGACAGAGACGGGCAGATCTAGCCAGATATACCGAGATTTTTTCGGAACGCTTTGATCAAAAATCTGTCGCTCTGGACCAGACGGCCGATAGGACAGCGGCAAAAATTTCCTCTGCCTCCGGTGATAAGGTATGAAGCAGTTTCCTCAGTTAAAAGACGGCTTGAACATACGTCTACGGCTCATCCAGCCTGGTGACGCGGCCTATGTAGTGGGTTTGCGCACAAATCCAGCCTATGGTCGACATCTATCGACGGTAGCCGGCACGGTTGCCGATCAGTGCGATTGGATTAACCAGTATAAGCTTCGTGAGCAGACTGGGATTGAAGCTTACTACATCATTGAACGACGGAACGATAATTACCCCTGCGGGACAATCCGGATATATGATATAAAATCAGACCGGTTTACGTGGGGAAGTTTTGTCCTAGACCAAAGCAAGCCATCAAAGGCGGCCCTTGAAGCCGCTCTGCTTTCTTTCGAGATCGGCTTCCTGTTTCTCGATCTGCCTTTGGCATTAGTAGACGTTAGAATTGCCAACCAACGTGCGGCGGATTTTTATCTGCGCCTGGGAATGCAGGAAATCCAGAGAAGTGACGAGGACATCTACTTGGAATTCAAGCGCCACACGTTTGAAGAGTCACATCGTGCATTGTGGGATATCATCTGTGAGAGTCAGAGCTACGAAAATCCGTAACGTTCAAGGAGCGGATGTCTGATAAGATGCTTCCTGATGAGATCCTGATCATCGGACGATAGACTGGATTTTGGGTCTCCAGCAAGTCGAGACGCATCTATCGGCTTATTGAATGCTTCTTGAGAGTACCAGTACTTAACTGTGTCATCCGTTGGATTGTCATATGCGGTTTCTTCTATTCGCAGCATATCCGGCTGGAAATCGATCTTGACCGCTTTCGCCAATCGTCGCGCTTCGCGCTCTGGGTCTTCCAATATATCTTCGTAATATACCACCGGCACTCGCTCCGGCGATCTTTGGAGCGCCAGAAAGCCAGCCCCCCAGAACTTATTGATCTGACGGATGGAATGTTCCGTATCTGCTGCGGTCTGAGGAGCTGCCTGTCCAGCTTCCAGATATCGGTTTGCAACCTGTTTCATTGAGTGGATGATGGCATAGGGATTGCGCAAAACAAAAATGCAATGCGATTCGGGAAATATCTTCAGGAGCTGAGGAAATACGGATGCATTGTGTGGCGATTTTTCACAGTATATCGTTTTTCCGACCGCTTGCAGTTTCCTGTCAAAAATGTGGCTAATTGCCGCGCATAGCGCCTCATCCACAACATCTCCCGTTGTAATTTTATCTATCCGACCTTCCCGGATGCGCTTGTACATTTTATCGCGCAACTGAACAAAAGCAGGAATAAAATCAAACTCAGGGCCAGCATATATACTATTATGTGCGCCCATAATGCGACGAACCATGGTTGTCCCGGAACGCGGAGATCCACCAATGAAAATAATCCGACTCAGCAAGGCGATCCCCCCTCCCCCTAGGCTCCAAAGAAGCGGCGCACGGCCTTGATGACGTGTTCGACCTGATCAGAACTCAAGTGCGGCCCGATGGGCAGTGATAGTGCTTCGGCGGCAATGCGGCGCGCCTCGGGCCATTCATCACCTCTGACCGCATATTTTGCATAAGCAGGCTGATCAAAACAAGCCTTGGGATAGTGTAAAAGAGTCTGGATGCCGTTTTCTGCAAGATATGCCTGCAAAGCGCTTCGTTGTGCAGTACAGATTACGTAAAGATGCCAAACCGGATCAGCCCAGCTTTTGGTTTCGGGCAGTTTAATTGGCAGATCAGAGAGTTCTCTAGTGTAGCGCTCAGCAATGGCACGGCGGCGATCATTCCATACATCTAAATGGGATAATTTGACCTTCAGCATAGCGGCTTGCAGCGGATCAAGGCGCGAATTGCAACCTGGCAATTCGTGATCATACTTCACCTTGCTACCATAATTGCCCAGCATGGAAATTGTCTCAGCCAATGCGTCATCATTTGTTGTGACTGCACCAGCATCTCCATAGGCACCAAGATTTTTTCCAGGATAGAAGCTCCAGGCTACCGCATGGCCGTGACCGCCTAGTCTTTTCCCCTTGTATTTGGCCCCTTGTGCCTGTGCAGCATCCTCAACTACGAACAGATCGAAACGGACTGCGAGGTCCAGGATTGGGTCCAGATCAGCAGGTTGCCCATAAAGATGCACAGGCATGATGGCGCGTGTTGCGGGCGTGATTGCTGCTTCGATTTTTTGAGGGTCAATGGTAAAAAGGCCCGGAGCAGGCTCAACAGGTATCGGTGTTGCACCAACCTGGCTGACAGCGAGCCAGGTTGCAATATAGGTATGAGACGGAACTATCACCTCATCCCCGGGACCTATACCCATAGCCTCAAGCACCAACCGCAACGCATCAAGGCCGTTTCCGACACCAACTGTATGATGGGTATCTGTGAATTGCGAAAATGCTTGTTCAAATTCAGACAGGGCCGGACCCCCGATATAATAACCAGAATCCAGCGTCTGATCGACCGCCTCCCTGAGTTGCGGGCTTAATTCCTGCCATGCAGCCTTCAGGTCCAGAAAGGGGACTTGCATCATTGAGTCAACCGCTTGAATTCATCGTAATTTCGGATGTAGTCCCCCTCATCATATACTTCAGAAGCAAGAACCATTAGCACTGCTCCTGAAGAAAAATTATCCAGAGTCCGCCACATCATGGGACAAACATAAAGTCCATAATAAGACCTGTTAAGGCTGAAACGCCTTTCGTTCTGGCCATCGTCCAGTAGTACATCAAAGCTACCGGACATTGCGATGATCAGCTGATGGAGACCTCGGTGGGCATGACTTCCGCGAACTGATCCGCCAGGAACGTCATATAGATAATACGCTCTCTTGATATCAAACGGCACATGCGTCTGACCTTCCACGAAGGTCAGATTACCGCGCTGATCCATGATCTTCGGCAGTTCGATGAATCGACATTCCTCGATCGATCTCTTCATGAGAGCAATTATCTCAACTCGGGACTAAGCATTATCTTTTGGCATATGCCTGTTCTCACCAACCTTTGCAACATCAGAATGAAACCCGCCTGGGTTGCCGTGTGTCGACACAGTGAAACCCTGCTCCCGCTAGAGCCAGGCCCGAAATCATGGCCGACGAAATCCTTCAGCCTGCGAGTGCTGTAATTGGCTGGTACAGTCATGGTTCTCTCCTCAGCCTTCGGCCAGCTTGCGCAGCTCGCGGCGCAGGATCTTGCCGACATTGGATTTGGGAAGTGCATCCACGAAGACGATCTGACGCGGCACCTTGTAGCCGGCCAGTTCGATGCGGCAGTGGGCGACGATGTCATCGGCGCTTGTCTCGGCGAAGGGAGCCTTGACGACATAGACGCGCAGCGCCTCGCCGGTACGACCGTCTGGCACGCCGATACAGGCGCATTCGGCGACGCCATGGGCGGCGGTGACAGCGGCCTCGACCTCGTTCGGATAGACGTTGAAGCCCGAGACGATCACCATGTCCTTCTTGCGATCGACAATCTTCACGAAGCCGCCCGCGGTCAGCATGCCGACATCGCCGGTCTTGAAATAGCCGTCGGGCGTGAAGGCGCTGGCATTGGCCGCGTCATTGTTCCAATAGCCGCCCATCACCTGCGGCCCCTTGGCGCAAATCTCGCCCGCCTTGCCCTCGGGCACCTCGCGGCCCTCATCGTCGATCAGCTTGATATCGGTCGAGGGGACCGGCAACCCGCAGGTCTCGGTAAATTCGGCACCCGAGATCGGGTTGATGCAGAGGATCGGCGAAGTTTCGGACAGGCCGTAGCCGTCCTTGATGTGTTTGCCGGTCAGCGCCTTCCACTTTTCCGAGGTATCGCGGATGATCGCCGCGCCGCCACCGATGGCGACCTTCAGCGCCGAGATATCGACATCCTTCATCGCGGGGCTTGCCAGCAGCGACTGGAACAGCGTGTTCACGCCGGGGATGACGGTGAATTTCGCATTGCGGATGGCGCCGATGAAGGCGTCGGTATCGCGGGGGTTGGGGATCAGGATGACCTTCGCCCCGACCGTCATATATGCATGCATCAGCATCAGCCCGAAGATGTGATACAGTGGCAGCGCCATCACCAGCACCTCGCGGCCCGGCTCGACCGCATCGGACATCTGCGCGGTATATTGCTGGACATTCGCGACCAGATTGCGATGGCTGAGAACCGCGCCCTTCGATGGGCCGGTAGTGCCGCCGGTATATTGGAAGAACAGCGTATCCTCGCCGGTCAGATCGACCGGTTCCAGCTTCAGCCCGGTGCCTTCGGTCAGCACATCGGCAAAGCGGACCGCATCCTTCAGGCGCGGATCGCGGGGCAGCGTCGGGATCGCGACCCCGCCGGCATCGCCAAGATCGACCGTGATGACGGTCTTGACCGGGGTTTCGTCGATGATTTCGGCCAGCGTCGCGGTCGAGCCGGCGAAGATGACGATGATTTCCGCGCCCGAGTCCTGCAACTGGTGGCACAGCTCATGTGGAGTATAAAGCGGGTTCACACTGACCTGTGCCGCACCGGCGCGTTGAATGCCCAGCATTGCCACGGGAAAAGCGAAGATGTTGGGCAACATCAGCGCCACCCGGTCGCCGCGCCTCACGCCAAGACGCTGTTGCAGCCAGGCGGCGACGGCATCGGCGGCGCGGTCGATCTCGGCATAGGCCATGGTCCGGCCGAAACATTCAAAGGCGGGCTTTTCGGCATATTCGGCGCAGGCCTTGCTGAACAGCGCAACGGTCGACGGATAGACGTCGGCGTCGATTTCGTAAGGCACGCCGGATTCGTAGGTTCTGGTCCACGGGCGATTCATTTTTGTTCCTCCCTCAAAGGTTTTGGATTGGCCCGGCCGAAGCTTGCGCCAGCCGGGCCAGGCAATCAGGCCGCCTTGTCCTGCTTTCTCAGCGCAGTGAAGGGCTCGATCACCTCTTCGGACTTCTCGCGGGTCAGATCGGCCAGTTCCTTGGCCTGAGCCGTCGCAGTCTCGATGCGGTGCCGCACCCAACCGACCTGAAGTTCGGCAACGTCGCGGATGCTGCGCGCTTCCAGCACCGCCTTGGCGTGCTGGCCGAATTCGGTTGCGGTCTCGCGGCCAATGCCGACAGCGGCGCGGCCAAGGGCAACCATGCCCGAAACATAGTCCTCGCTGCTGGAGCTGAGCGCCCCCGAGACAAGGTTTGCATGCTCCCGCACATCGTCCATTGCAGAGGTGACGCAGATCGAAACCGGGGCTTTGTCGACGGTCTTCCCGGTGGCTTTCGTCGTGATCATGATCTTTCTCCAATGAATATTGGAAAGTTCCGATTTCGATCAGACCTTTTCGCATCTGCCGCATTCCCGTGCTTGACCGCAGATACAGAAAATTTGAGTTTACGCGCCAAACAGGGGATGACGGGTCGTTATGCGCACCGACGAGCATTGCCCTCGGAACAACCGGGTCAATTCGTATATCCAGCAATTTGGCTTAAACCATCAATAAATTGGCGCCGAGTGGAATGGCGCCTGCCGATCATCATGGGCATGTCTGAACAAGCCATGCAGGGGGGATCGCACATGCTGAGGAGCAAGCAAAGCACCACTGGCAACAGTCGGCGGATGCCATGATGGAGCGGGGCATGAACATCGCCATCATCGGCGCGGGCCTTGTTGGCTCAGGTTGGGCGCTGGTTTTCGCTGGCGCGGGCTTCGGTGTCCGCGCCTATGACCCGTCCGAGGAGGTGCGCGACCGCATCCTGCCCTGGGCGAAAGACAGCCTGTGCGAAATGGCCGAAGCCGGGTTGGTGCAGGATCCTGATGCGATCCTGTCGCGCATCACGGTCCATCCGACGCTGGCCGAGGCGGTCGATGGCGCCTTCTATGTTCAGGAATCCGTCTTCGAGACTGTCGAGGTCAAGACGGCGGTCAGTCTTGAACTGGATCGCACGATTGCGCCGGATGCGCTGGTCGGGTCATCGTCCTCGGGGATTCCGGCCTCGCGTTTCACCGCTGAGTGCAAGAACCGGGCGCGCTTCATGATCGCCCATCCGGTCAACCCACCGCATCTTGTCCCTGTGGTGGAAATTGTCCCCGCCCCATGGACCGATCCCAAGGCGGTCGCGACAGTGACCGCGCTGATGCGCAACGTAGAGCAAGTGCCGGTCCGCCTGACACGAGAGATCGACGGCTTCGTGCTGAACCGCTTGCAGGGTGTCCTGCTGAACGAAGCATGGGCGCTATATCAGGACGGCATCGCCAGCCTTGACGATATCGACGCCACCGTCGCGCATGGGCTTGGCCTGCGTTGGGCCTTCATGGGCCCGTTCGAGACCATCGACCTGAACGCCCCTGGCGGGATCGGCGACTACGCGGTGCGTCTGCGCGGGCTTTATGCGGGGATGGTGCGGAACCCGCCGCCCGCACCCTGGCCGGACGAGGTGATCGAACGCGCCACCAACGAACTCCGCAGCGCGCTGCCTGCCGACGAACTGGCAAAGCGCCGTGCATGGCGCGACGAAAGGCTGGCGCGCCTTGCCGCCTTCAAGAAATCCAAAGGGTTTAGTGGCTGAGCCACCGCGAGCTGCAACAACCTTAATCAATCAATTGGGAAGAAAACTGAAATGTCTGTCATTTATCTGAAACACGGCAAACCCGAAGCCGACCGGGCCGAGGATGACGCCAAGACCCGCGCCACTGTCGAAGCCACGCTGAAGGATATCGAAACCCGCGGCGACGCGGCGGTGCGCGAACTGGCCGAGAAATTCGACAATTACAGCCCGGAATCCTTCCGGCTGAGCCAGCCCGAAATCGACGCGCTGATCGCCCAGCTTTCGGATCGCGAAATCGCCGATATCAAATTCGCACAGGAACAGGTGCGCAACTTCGCACAGGCGCAGCGCGACACCATGCTGGATCTGGAAATCGAGACAATGCCCGGCGTGATCCTTGGGCATCGCAATATTCCGGTGCAATCGGTCGGCTGCTATGTGCCGGGCGGCAAGTTCCCGATGGTTGCCTCGGCCCATATGTCGGTGGCCACGGCCTCGGTCGCGGGCGTGCCGCGCATCATCGCCTGCACGCCGCCCTTCAATGGCAAGCCGAACCCGGCAGTGATCGCCGCCATGCATTTCGGCGGCGCGCATGAAATCTATGTGCTGGGCGGCATTCAGGCCATCGGCGCCATGGCCATCGGCACCGAGACGATCGAGCCGGTTCACATGCTCGTCGGCCCCGGCAATGCCTTCGTGGCCGAAGCCAAGCGCCAGCTTTACGGCCGCGTCGGCATCGACCTGTTCGCCGGTCCGACCGAAACCATGGTGATCGCCGATGAGACGGTCGATGCCGAACTGATCGCCACCGACCTGCTGGGTCAGGCCGAACACGGCTATAACTCGCCCGCCGTGCTGGTGACCAATTCGCGCAAGCTGGCTGATGAGACTCTGGCCGAGATCGACCGGCTCCTGGACATCCTGCCCACCGCTGGCACCGCAAAGGTCAGCTGGCAGGATTACGGTGAAGTCATCGTCTGCGACGGCTATGACGAGATGCTGGAGGCGGCGAACGACATCGCCTCGGAACATGTGCAGGTGATGACCGACCGCGACGACTGGTTCCTGGAGAACATGCATTCCTATGGCGCGCTGTTTCTGGGCCCGCGCACCAATGTCGCCAATGGCGACAAGGTGATCGGCACCAACCACACGCTGCCAACCAAGAAGGCCGGGCGCTATACTGGCGGGCTCTGGGTCGGGAAATTCATCAAGACCCACAGCTATCAGAAGGTCATCACGGATGAAGCCGCAGTTCTGGTCGGTGAATACGGCTCGCGCCTGTGCATGCTGGAAGGCTTCGTCGGTCATGCCGAGCAGTGCAACATCCGCGTGCGTCGGTATGGCGGGGCGAATGTGCCCTACGGTCAGGCCGCGCCTTACCGCGAGGCGACGAAATGACCGGGCTGCCGGATTTCCGTCTTGACGGAAAGCGGGCGCTCGTGACCGGCGCGGGGCGGGGCATCGGCCTTGCCATCGCGCAGGCCTATGCGGCGGCGGGGGCAGAGGTCACGCTCTGCGCCCGCACCGCAGCCGAGGTCGAGGCGGCGGCCGAGGGGTTGCGCGCCGATGGGTTGACGGCCAGGGCGCTGGCGCTTGATGTCACCGACATTGGCGCCTTCGGCGCGGCCATCGACACCCTGCCCGCCTTCGATGTCTTCGTGAACAATGCCGGCACCAACCGCCCGAAGCCGCTGACTGATGTGACAGAAGGCGATTACGACGCCGTTCTGGACCTGAACCTGAAGGCCGCAATCTTCTGTGCCAAGGCGGTGACGACACGGATGCTGACCGAAGGCGTGGCCGGTTCAGTCATCAATATCTCATCCCAGATGGGGCATGTCGGGGCGGCCAACCGGACGCTGTACTGCGCCTCGAAATGGGCCATCGAGGGCTTTACCAAGGCGCTGGCGATCGAGCTTGGGCCGCAGCGTATCCGCGTCAACACCATCTGCCCGACCTTCATCGAAACCCCGATGACAAAGCCCTTCTTCGAAGATCCGGCCTTTCGCGACGAGGTGCTGAAGAAAATTAAACTGGGCCGGCTGGGACAGGTTCAGGACATCACCGGGGCGGCGCTGTTTTTGGCCTCGGACGCCTCGGCGCTGATGACGGGCAGCGCGCTGATGCTGGACGGCGGCTGGACGGCGGATTGATCGGGATAAGCGCGCGATCTACCGGTGCGTCGGGATTTCCTCTGCATCGCCCAAGATTCCGCGCCGCCCGCCAGCTGCCCGGCGTCTGCCCGGTCCAGCCGACAAAGGCGCGTGAAAAGGCAGCGGGATCGGAATAGCCCAGCCGATAGGCGACGCTGGCCACAGTCGCGGCAGGATCGCCCAACAGGTTCTGCGCGCGGTCGGCCTGCACCTGATTCAACAGATCGCGATAACTTGTGCCTTCAGCGTGCAAACCCCGCGCAAGACTGCGTTCCGACATGCCTAGACGGCGGGCGATTTCACCGCAGCGCATCGGCGGGGTCGAAGCCCAAAGCCAGCGGCTGACCTGTTCATCAAGGCCGATATCGCTGCGCAGCGCCTCACAGAGCTTGCGCGATTCATTCAGGTAGAACAGGAAGGAAACCCGGTTCGCCTTCAGCGGCGCGGCCCTCAGCATCGCCGCAGGATAGGCGATCATCGCCTGTTCGGCATCAAAGCGCACCACGCGGGTAAGGTGATTGGTATCACGCCGCCAGTCCGGCGGCTTCGGCAGCGGCAAGGATACGGATTGCGGCCAGTGCTGCTGGCCAAGGATGTCGGCGATCATCTGCGTCGAAGAGGCCACATCCCACAGCAGGCATAATTCGGCAAGACGTGCATTGTCTTCATCGCTGACCATGGGCAAGGACGAGCGCATCGGGTCCAGCCGCAGCCGCATGGTTTCACCGTCGCTGGTCACGGCCAATCTTGTGTGCCCCCAGACAAGCTGAGCATTCTCGAACACCACCCGCAAGGCCTGTTCAAGGCTGGGCGCGTGCTGCATCGCCAGACCGACCAACCCGAAGCGGCCGATATCCTGCCAGGCGACATTGGCGAAAATACTGGTCGGGGACGACGCGCCCGGCCCCATGTAACGCAGCCATGACAGGATGATCTGAAGTTCCTGTTCCAGCGAGATCGGAAAATCCGGAGTCTCCATCGCCTTGGCGGGCAGACCCGCCGCGGTCAGCATCTCGACCTGCCGGGCGCGCGGGACGCCGCTGATCTCAGCCGTGCCCAGCACACCGGCCACGGTGCGCAGCGGCGTCGCAAGATCGGCGCTGACGATGATATGTTCCACGGCTTCGGCTGGGTCGTACATGCTCCCTCCATGCGCCGCCTTGGCTGAAACTATCAATAAACTGGCGTGTCTTGCAATGGCGATAATTTGGCGCGGTCGGCATCCTGAACACAGCCAAGGGTGGGGCGCTTATCCGACAAACAGCACTTTTCCACACAACATGGGGGGAACAGGTCCATGCGACCAAGCCAGACTGCAATCGCGGCATTCAGCTGCCTTGCATTGACCGGAATGGCCTTTGCCGATGAGGAGCCGTCCGCGGAATCAATCGCCAAGGGCAATAAGCTCTTCCAAAGCAATTGCGTCGCCTGCCACGGGGCAGACGGCAAGGCGATGGTCGATGTCATCTCGGACGCGACCAATCTGACCGAACCGAGCCTGTATCGCAACGGCACCACCAACGAAGACATCCTGCGCAGCATCCGCAACGGCGTCGGCGGCGTCATGCCCGCCTTTGGCGACATGTTCTCGGCCGAGCAGGATCTGATTGATCTGCGCAATTTCGTCAAAAGCCTGTGGCTGGAAGATTCAGCCCCGACCGGCATTTTCTGAAACTGATTGGAGGAGAAAATGGATATGGATCACAACAAGAAACCCGAAACCGACAGCTTGGCGCACGTCTCGACCGGACGGCGCAATTTCCTGCGCCTGTCGAGCACCGCCATCGGCGCGGTGGCGACCGCCGGCGTCGGCGCGCCAGTCTTCGCTCAGGCAGCGACGCAGATGGAAATTCCTTCGCTGCAACTGGCCGAGGCCTTCAAGCAATCGCTGGCCGAACCGGCCACCGACCCCTCCTTCGAAGGCGCCGGCATGACCGGGGCCGAGGTTTTCGCACAGCTGTGCAAGAAGGAAAATCTGGCGGCACTGTTCTGCTGCCCCGGCAATTACACCGTCATCAACGCCTTGGCCGAGGTTGGCATTCCGGCATTCGGCGGTCGCACCGAAGGGTCGATGTGCGCCATGGCCGACGGCTTTTCGCGGGCCACCGGTGAAGTGGTCGCGACCTCCGGCACCGAAGGCCCCGGCTTTACCCATATGATCATGAACATCGCCGCAGCCAATGCGGCGCGCACGCCGCTGCTGGTTCTTGCCAGCAACATGACGCTGGCCGGCGAGGACCGCGAGGCCTTCATCCAGCACGCCTATCAGCAGCCCACGACCGAAGGAATGCGGAAATACGGCAAGCGGCTGATCAACCCCTCGCGCGTGCATGAATACGGGGCGACGGCGTTCCGGCATCTGAAATCGGGTGTCCCGCAGCCGGTTCATCTGGACTTCCCCGCCGAAGTTGCGCGCGCGCGCTTCAAGTCCTCAAGTGATCTGATCGACTATTACGACAAGGAACATTACCGCACCGAATCCCGTGCCTACCCTTCGCCGAAGGATATGGATGCAGTCATCAAACTGCTAAGCGCGGCCGAACGTCCACTGCTGATCGCCGGACAGGGCGTGTTTCAGCGCAAGGGCTGGGATGCCCTTCTGCGCGCCGCCGAGAAGGCCGATCTGGGCGTCGTCACCAGCGGGCCGTCGCGCGGCTTCTTCGCCGACGATCATCGCCTTTCGCTGTCGGCCGCCCCCGATGCGCTGCTGTCAGCTGATCTGGTCGTCTTCATCGGCCAGTATTGCATGCCCAGCCCGAACGAATACCGCGTTCCGGCCGGTGTGAAGACCGTGCGCATCCACCCCGACCAGGAAGATCTGGGCCACAACTGGCCGCTGGATCTGGGCATCGTCTCGGATGAAACCTATTTTCTGGAGGAACTGGCCCAGAACCTGCCCGCACGCAAGCGCGACGCTTGGGTGAGCGAGATCGCCAAGGCCAAGGCCGCCTTCCAGCAGCGCAATGACGACCTGTACAAGCAGGGGCTGGACAACAGCGCCCGCAGCACCTTCCTGCATCCGGCGGTGATCGCGCGCGATTTCCAGAACTTCATCGACACCCATCCCGAGGGCAGGCTGGCCATCGCCACCGGCTTTGGCGGCTGGACCAGCGGCCAGTTCGCCTCCAGCTACCTGCGCGCCTATCGGCCCGGTCAGGAAATCGTCCCGCCCTATCAATACGGCGCCATCGGGCCGGATGCGGCGATGATGATGGGGGTCAGCTGTGCGGTGCAGAACGGTGTCGGCCCGCAAGCCGGCTATGAGGGGGCGCCGACCATGTGCATCACCTCGGACGCGGGCATCAGCTTTAGCCTGATGGAACTGGACACGGCCCGCAAATATGGCTGGCCGACGATCATCACGGTCTACAACAACAATGCTTGGGGCACCTTCCCGCAGGCCGCGAACACCCCACGCGCCAGCCATATGTATCTGTTCCAGGAAAACATCCGCTACGATCAGATGGCCCAGCAGCTGGGCGCGCGCGGCGAGGTCGTCCGCACGCCCGAGGAATACCGTGCCGCCCTGGACCGCGCCTATAAGGCCGGTCGCGACGAAAAGGTCTCGACGCTGATCAACTGCCTGGCGCTGAAGGAATTCACCGCCAGCAAGGACTATCCGCCGGGAGTTTCGCTCCCGATCCAGCCCGGCGTGGGCGCATTCTCACATTAAGTAAGAAAAGGGGGGGGCAGCAGATGTTCGGCGAAAATCTTCTTGATAGCTATGTCATGCGCGGCGTGTTTCAGGCCCAGCCCGACAAGCTGCGCCGTGATGAGGCGCTGGCGTGGACCATGCGCTGGTTTGCCGGTCACGCGATGCGCCTGTCGGTGCGCCGCGTGGATGCCGGCCACAGCATCACGGTCGAGCCTTTGCTGCCCCCTCTGCCCGCCACGGACCCGGTCTATCGCGACCTGCGATCATGGCTGAGCGTGCAGAAATCGCAAGCCATCCCGATGCATCGCCGCCTTGGTCCGGATATCGACGTCAAGCTGAGCAATCGCAAAGGGATGGTCTCTCTGGCGCTGACCAGTGCGCTGCCGCTGGATGCGCTGACGGATCGGGCCGTGCAGCTGGTGAACGGCGTCTACAAGGATTTCCTGTATCAGCCCGGCCGGCTGACATGGGTTGCGGGCGCGTTCCAGATCGACCCCGACAGTATGGTTTTCTTCTGAACCACCCTTCGGCACATAAAGTCAAAAAATCAGCGTACACTGCCAATTACGTCCCGCAGCAATTGTCTATGTTGAGCCAATACATATTAAGGAGGATGACAGCATGTCGAACAGCAAGCTTGATCGTGTGATGGTGGCAGGTGCCGGCGTTCTGGGTGGACAGATCGCTTGGCACAGCGCCTTCAAGGGCAAGGTGGTCACGGTCTACGATCCCTTCCCCGAGGCGCTGGAAAAATGCCGCGCCGCGCATCAGACCTATGCCGGGATCTACAAGACCGAGATGGAGGCCAGCGATGCCGATATCGCGGCCACAATGGACCGGCTGACCTATACCAGCGATCTGGCGGCCGCCGCGAATGTCGATCTGGTGATCGAGGCCGTTCCGGAAGTTCCTGAAATCAAAAACGCCTTCTACAAGAAGCTGGCGGCGCATCTTCCCGAAGGCGCGATCATCGCCACCAACTCATCTACGCTGCTGCCGCGTGATTTTGCCGAAGCCACAGGCCGGCCCGCACAGTACTGCGCGCTGCATTTCGCCAATATGATCTGGGTGATGAACATCGTCGAAATCATGGCCCATCCCGGCACATCCGAGGCCACGCTGACCGCCATCGGGCATTACTCGATCGAAATCGGCATGGTCCCCATCGCCATCGGGGCCGAGCAGAACGGCTATGCCATCAATAGCTGGTTGGTGCCCCTGCTGACCGCCAGCCTGCAACTGGTCGCCGATGGTGTCGTGTCGCCCGAAGATGTCGACCGCAGCTTTCTAATCGTCAACCGCGGTGCCCCGCGCGGGCCGATGGGCACGGTCGATCTGGTCGGCATGAAGACCGCCTATGACATATCGGCCTATTGGGGCGAGGTGCTGGACGACGACAAAATGCGCCGCAACGCAGCCTTCATCAAAACCCAGTTCCTGGACAAGGGCCTGCAGGGAATGATGGGCGGCAAGGGGTTCTACGAATATCCGAACCCGGCTTACGAGCAGCCCGATTTTCTGGCCGCGCCCGATGCCCGCGTTGTGCCGGATCTGGTGGCGCGGGCCAGGCTGTCCTGAATGCCTTAAGGGGTGGCGTCGGGCGCGCCCGCGTGGCGAAAGCTTAGCGGCGTCACCCCGTACCAGCGCTGGAATGCGCGGCTGAAGATGCTCTGATCGGCATAGCCGACGGCCAGCGATATTTCCGACAGCGGCATCCGTGTGCGGGTGATCAAGGTCATCGCCCGCGCCCGGCGCCAGTCATCCAGCAGATCGCGAAAGCTGGTGCCGTCCTGCTGCAACCCGCGTTGCAGGCTGCGCGGCTGCATCCGCAGCGCCTGTGCGACCATGTCGACGGTGCAGGCACCCGCTTCCATCTGCCGGGCGACTTCGTGGCGCACGCGATCCGCCAGACTGCCCGCCAGTTCATCCCGCGCAACCCGCAGATAGCGCGAAATCAGATCGTGATAGGCGTGATCGCTGCGGGTGATCGGCTTGTCCAGAATGCGGCGGTCGAACCATATTGCGTCGCGTTCGGCACCGAATTGCAGCGGAAAGCCGAAACGGTGGACCATCGCCGGGGTCACGCTGCCTTGCGCCTGTTGCAACGAGACCTCGAAAATCTGGATATTCGCATCGGTCAGCTGCCGCAGGATCGCCGTCGCCACCGATATCGAGCCTTGCGCATATTGGTCCAGCCCCGGCGGCTCGGCATGAAAGCTGAACCGGACCGAGGCGATATCGCCCTCTTCCTGCATCGTCATGGTCAGGGCGTTGGTATGGACGACCAGATTGTCGGCGATGGCACGCAGGGCGCTGCGGATGCTGGGTTCGATCCGGGTCACCAGCGCGACCGGGCCAAGGATATCGATGCTGTTCAGCAGGCCCAGCCGAAGCCCCAGATCGGCCGCCCCCCATTTCTGCGCGCAATGGCCCAGCAGCGCGCAACTATCTTCGAAACCCATACGCTCATCAGGCTTGCGCAGCAAAGCGGGCGACAGGCCGACATCGACCATCGCCTCCACCAGATTGCCGCCCAGACTGACGCCCAGCTCTGACAGTCCTGCCAGCGCGCCGGCGCGCACGAAATATTGTGGCAACCTCTCCTCCCTGTCGCCCAAAGTCAACTTTATGGTCGATGCGGCAAAACACAAGCCCAACCTCTCTGCGATAGTTGCGCCACGCAAGCAGTCAAGCAGGGGGCAAGCAGAGGGGAGGTACAGAATAGCCTGCAAATGGAATGGACTTGTCTCGGAAAAGTGCCGGTTTCTTGAGAGCATGAGAGCGATCAAGGAGACGGACAATGACGAACAAACCGACAGCAGAATTCAAGCGTGAGGCGGTGCGGATCGCCCTGACG
>JBKEBH010000357.1:0-3828 GCA_047973065.1 Paracoccus sp. (in: a-proteobacteria)
ATATGATGCAGGTCCATATCACCAAAACATGGACCAAACCTCCCGCGGGGTGGAGCAGCCCGGTAGCTCGTCAGGCTCATAACCTGAAGGTCGTAGGTTCAAATCCTACCCCCGCAACCAAAAAAATACCGTAATTTCCGATACTTACAAGCCGTCCTAAGGGCGGATTTTTCGCGTTCTGAAATTCAACTCAACGCCTGCTCAACAAAACCGCCCTCTTGGTCGAGTATATCTTCAAGCTGCGAAATCAAATCAGGCGGGAGCATCTTGGCCCTCCGGCATCGCAAGATGATAGGGCTTCACAAGGCAGTCTGCCGGAATCCTCCACTCGCTGCTAAGCTTGTGGACCATGTCCATCGTCAGGGCGCGCCTCCGGTTTAGCACCTCGGATGCGCGGGGGCGCGATCCGAGCAATGCGGCCAGATCGGATTGGGTCCGCCCGGTCGTATCCATATGGAATCGGAGCAGATCGATCGGCTCCATGGGCTCGATGGGGAAATGCTTGCCCTCGTAGAGTTCCACGAGGTCCACAAGGATATCAAGTTCATCACCTTCAGGCGTGCCGGGATCGCTGCCCCAAAGGACATCAATGCGCGTGAGCGCGGCGGTCAGATCGCTGTTCGTACGGATCGGTCGGATTTCCATATCGCATCACCCCTTTCAGAATTTCGAGACGGTCAGAGCGTCTATGCGGTCATATTCGGCATGGGTGCCGATGAACTTCACGAAGGCCACCTCGCGGCGGAAATCGAAGGCGCAAATCATGCGGAAGTCGCCCCCGGCCACCTCAAAGCGGACACGCTCGGCGTTCAGCACCTTGGCCTTTGAAAAGGCTGCCTGAACGTCGCCAGTCGAAGTCCATATGGCGGCGCTTGCCACACGCAGCCAGTGCTCAAGAGAGGCGCGGGCAGCGGGGTTCTTTGCTCCGAACTCGACAATCGTTCGTTTTGCAATAATCCGCATGCCACACCTTTTGTTCCCGTATTGGGAATATGGGGCCAGAGCGGGGCGCAGTCAAGAGAATATTCCCGATACGGGAACGAAAAGTCACCCCTCATCCGATGAACTTATGCGGATGCGCCGAGGCTCAAGAGAGGCGCGGGTTGGAAATTCCGCGCGTACTGCCGCGCTTATAAAGCAATGATATTGCTTCGATTTTCCTACACTTTAAGCGCCCGCAGAGCGAAAGTGATTACACAAAGCGACGCACCCCGCGACGCGCCAAGGACGGAGCCAGAGCCATGACCACGACGATCCACATCCCCGCGACCGAAATGCCCGACGCGATCACCGGAACCGACGGCCGCACCTACTACCGCGCTGGCTCCACCGGAACGACGCTGCCCGCCTGCCGCTTCGGCAAGGGCCACACCAGCCACGAATATTGGGCTTCCGAGGAAGGCTATGAAGAAGACACCTTCCGGCTCCACGCGATCAGCGCCACCCAATTCTGGCTCGATTGAGCGGGTCGATTTTTCCCACGATCAGCCCTGACAGGCCCGCGCTTGCCGTCGCATTACATGGTAATCAGTCAGCATTCCCACGAGTACCGCGCCGGGCGGCAGCGCAGTGATCTCGACCGCTGCGCGCTGCTGCTGTGAGGACGAATACTCGACCACGGGAGGGCAGGCGGTATGGTCAGAAGCCATTCTCGCGCAGCCGCTCGACAAGATCGTCGCGGCTGCGAGGGCGATCAACCTCAGCCTCAAGCATTCGGCGAAGAGCATGATTTGTCCTCTCAATGTTCTCGATTTGCTCATCCGCGCGACCAGCCCTCTGACCGGAAATGTGCACGCCAATGATGGAGATCATCGCTGCTGCGGCGAATGCGATCCAGTACAGCGGCCGTCGCCCGAGTGCGAGAATAGCAGTGATCATGTTTTCATTCGTCCAATCCGGCACCAGTCAGGCCGCCGATGGCGGTGATGAGGATCCAAGCGCCCATTACAAATCTTTCCTGACGAGCCGGAGAAGCACATACGCCCCGGCAATGACGATCAGCCCCGCCAGTGCAAAAGAGACAGGACCGCTACCCTGCATTGTTCCGGTAAAACCAGCCAGCAGGCCGCCGGCTGCTGTCAATCCCTCGGGTGTCGCGAGTCTGTCCAGAATGGGAGGTGATCCGGCGCTGACCGTTCTCGAAGATACGAACCCGCCGCGCGCCCAAAGGCCGACCTCGGCCGCCCGGCGGTTTACCAGCCCCTGGGATTTTCTGCCGTCATTGTAGACCCATCGCGCCAATTGCTCCGGAACGGCATCATAATTTCCGCTGTTCAGCATCTTGAGAAGCGTTGATTTCGCGAACTGACCCTCTCCGACATTGAAAACAAAGCTTGTCAGCGCCCCCCGCTGGCCGTCCGTCAACGGAACTCTCACCAACCTGTTCAGGATATCCTCGACCTCAGCAAGATCGTTGTCCAATGCCGCTCTCGCCTGTTCTGGGGTAATTTCCAGTCCCTTGTAAACCCTCATGAATCCGTCAGACGTATGTCCGTAACCGATGGTCCATGGGTTTCCATCTATGCTTCCCGGATCGGGATAGGCTGTCAGTTTCAGCCCCTCCCACCTGGTCACGTGATCGATAATTTCCTCCGAAATTCCCATTGCATTTCTCCATAAAAAAAGCCCCTCACGGGGCATCCACGACATGAGCCGGACATCCGGCCTGCTTAAACTCAGCCTCGTTCCAGCAGCCTCTTGATGTCCGACCGCATTTCCCGGAGCATCTCGTTATTTTCTCGCCTTGCATCTAGCGCGGTGGTCCTGTCGATCTCGACCTGCCGCTCGATCCGAGATATTTCGCGCAGGGCGATGCGATTTGCAGACTCCAGCCTGACGAGCCAGACAACCACGGCGCAGACCGGAACTATGATCGCCACCAAATCTCGAACCTGTCCCATCATGCTGGAGGCTCGAAAATCTGACAGTGGATCGCAATTTTTACCTCGCCGCCGGAAAACGATCCGCCGTTCGCCGTCAGTCTGATCGGCGTAGGTGCATAAAATGCCTGCGGACCGATCACTCCAACATTTGTGCTGCCTGCTGAAACGCCGAGAGAACCCCCGAATTTTGAGGGATCCCCCGCGATCCCGCAGTCAAACGAGGTGGCCCCCGATATCGTCGCGGACGTGCGCACAGTGACTGCCGTGACTACCGCGCGATTTGGGATCGTAACCGAACTGTCCACCGTCGCGCCGGACAGGCCCGTGAGCGTTTCGTCGATAATCACGATACTGGAGGTCGCCCCGCTGGCGCTGCGAGCCACCTCCACTGCTGAACTCTGCGCAATGAATCCCATCGCATCGGCCATCGGCACCCATGACGATCCAGTCCAGACGACCGCCTGCGCCTCATCCTCTATCCATGCCGTCCATCCTGCGGCCGGCATGAGGCGCATCCATGCTCCGTCTGTCCAATAAGCAACACTATTCTCCCAACCAGCCCATTCCCCTCCAGACGGAGACGCGGGGATATACCTGCTGCCCTCTGCTGGGGAGACGGGAGGCGCTGTTTGTACGCGGTTAACAACTGCCATCTGGACGATCCCGTCGAGAATTCGCAGCGCCTCGTTGTGCGTCACATGTTTTTGTGCCTGCGCCGCCGCTAGGTATGGTAGCTGCAGATTTGATGTTTGGGGCATGTTGAGTTCCGTTTATTTGCAATCAGACAGCCAATCAGTGGCGATCCGGGTAATGGTTTTTGGGCGGCCAGCCCTGCAGCAGCGCTGAATGTGAAATTGTCACAGCGCCACTGTCTGATTTCTATACACGCGCAGCGGAGACAATGTCGCGTAGCTGCATACTGGCAGACCTGATCCCAGGACGGTGA
>JBKEBH010000373.1:0-1556 GCA_047973065.1 Paracoccus sp. (in: a-proteobacteria)
AAGTATCTCGAGATCGGAATGATCACCCCCCCCGTGGGCCTGAACGTCTATGTCGTGAAGGGCGTCGTCGGCGATAGCATCGCTCTGCCGACGATCTTCAAGGGGGTCTTGTGGTTCCTCGCCGCCGAGGTCGTGATCATGACGCTGCTGATCGCCTACCCTGGGATCTCGACTTATCTGCCGAACCAACTCCTTGGTGGCTGATCCCGAAATTTGGAACTCAACCCCCGATCCCTCTCATCCGGTCCACGGCAGCAGAACAGCCCTCTGCTGGGGATCACCTGCCGGCTGGCGGGCTCAGCCTTGTTCGTCAGCATGGCGGCACTGGTCAAGATGACGGAGGCGCTGCCCAACGGGATGACCGTCTTTGCTCGCTCGATACTACCGGCGATTGCGATCTTTGTGTTCTTGGCCCTGCGCGGAAGGCTGTCGAGCCTGCGCACCCAACGTCCCGTTGCCCACGCGATACGCGCAACCTATGGGCTGGCCACACTTGCAAGCTGGTTTCTGGCCCTAGGGATTCTGCCACTTCCTGATGTGCAATCGCTCTTGTACCTTACGCCGATGGTCAACACCCTTCTGGCCTGGCTCGTCCTGAAGGAGCATGTCGGCAAATGGCGCGCCGGCGCGCTGGCGGTGGGGCTGGCCGGCATGGTCGTGATCATGGCGCCCAAGGTTACGCTGGACTTCACCCGTGCGGGCGCGCTGCTGGGTCTCGGGCTATGCCTGATCAACTCGTTCACCTATTCCATCAACGTGATCCATATCCGCCAGCTGTCTCGGACAGAATCGACCCATGTGCTCGTATTCTACTTCTCCCTGTTCATCGCGTTGTTTGCCTTGTTCTCACTGCCATTCGGCTGGGTTATGCCAAGCGGGCGCGAAGTCATCCTGCTGCTGGCGATCGGCACACTGGGCGGCATCGGGCAGATGCTGATCACCGCCAGCTATCGCTATGCTGCGGTCGGCCTCCTCGCCCCTTTTGAGTACTCTTCACTGCTTTACGCTCTCGTCATCGGCGCTGTGATCTTCGGCGAGTACGCGGATGCCAGCACGTTAGCCGGCGCCGCGATGATCGCCGCCGCCGGGCTGACGGTCTTCATCCGCGAACGCCGCGCTACCAGGCGCAGAGGCAACAAAACGTAGGCGCCCGAGTAGACAGGCTACCCCTGATTTCTCACGACGTGTAGGTGCTTATGGGCTCTGAATGTGTTAAAGTTCATCTGTAACAAAGGATTGCCCTTGTTCATGAGATCTCCCGCTCGCTACACGTGTCCCCGGGTTTTGGATTTCTGGATGTGGATTTCCATCCATTGCCGCATCGCGCGCCCCGGATCGTACCGCAATCGGTTTCGCAGGGCGTCGAAGCCAATGCGGAACCATGATTTGGCGGCGTAACCGTGGGCCTTGCGGGGCAGCTTTGCGCGGCCGATGACAGTGGCGCCAATCTTCGAACTCCAGGCCATGGCGATGGCGACAATCGCCATCAGCAGGGCCAGTTTCCGGGGGCTGGTCAGGCGGGTGTCCTCAAGGTTCAGTCCGCGCGTTTTCGCGTC
>JBKEBH010000378.1:0-7838 GCA_047973065.1 Paracoccus sp. (in: a-proteobacteria)
TCGGAAGCCGTCCGGCAATGGTGGGCTCAGATCGAGCAGTGGAAGGAAATCCGCTGCCTCGCCTATACGAATTCCGACACGATCATCAAACCGCAGCACGCGCTGGAGCGGCTGGAGGCCCTGACCAAGGGCCACGATCGCTATATCACCACCGAAGTGGGCCAGCATCAGATGTGGGCCGCACAGTTCCTGCATTTTGATGAGCCGAACCGCTGGATGACCTCGGGCGGGCTTGGAACCATGGGATATGGCCTGCCGGCCTCGATCGGCGTGCAGGTCGCCCATCCCGAATCGCTGGTCGTCAATGTCGCGGGCGATGCCTCCTGGCTGATGAACATGCAGGAAATGGGCACGGCCGTGCAGTTCCGCGCGCCGGTGAAGCAGTTCATCCTGAACAATGAACGGCTCGGCATGGTCCGCCAGTGGCAACAATTGCTGCATGGCGAGCGTTACAGCCAGAGCTGGTCGGAAAGCCTGCCCGATTTCGTCAAGATGGCCGAGGCCTTCGGCTGCAAGGGGCGGCAGGTGTCAGATCCGGCCGAGCTGGACGACGCGATCCGCGAGATGATCGAATATGACGGGCCGTTCATCCTCGACGTGCTGGTCGAAAAGCACGAAAACTGCTTCCCGATGATCCCGTCGGGCAAACCGCATAACGAAATGCTGCTCTCGCCCGAAGCTGAGGCGTTCAGCGGCGGCGCGGCGCTAGTGTAAGGAGCAAGATCATGGTTCTGGATATCAAGCAGGGTTCGACCAGCCATTCCGCCTATGATCTGCGCGATCACCATTCGCAGGTCGAAGGGCGTCATACTCTGGCGGTTCTGGTGGAGAACGAGCCGGGCGTGCTGGCCCGGGTCATCGGCCTGTTTTCGGGGCGCGGCTATAACATCGACAGCCTGACCGTGGCCGAAACCGATCACGAGGGGCACCGCTCGCGCATTACCATCGTGACCCGCGGCACCCCTTCGGTGATCGAACAGATCAAGGCGCAGCTTGGCCGGATCGTGCCGGTGCACGAGATCCACGATCTGACCGTCGACGGCCCCAGCATCGAGCGTGAGCTGGGCCTGTTCAAGGTGGTCGGCACCGGGGAACACCGGGTCGAAGCCCTGCGCATCGCCGAGATCTTCCGGGCCAATGTCATCGATTCGACCCTGAAAAGCTTCGTCTTCGAGATCAACGGCTCGCCCGAAAAGCTCGACGCCTTCGCCGATCTGATGCGCCCGCTCGGGCTCAGCGATCAGGCCCGGACCGGGGTCGCAGCTTTGGCGCGCGGGATCTGAGCCCGCCGCTGACACCGATCGGCATCCCGGACATGACAGAGCAGCCGCCCATGGGTCGGCTGCCTTTCGCTATGCGCAGGACCTCAGCCCAAGAGTTCAGGAATTGATCGCCGGCGACAGACGGTTGATCTTGGAATCCTTGACCGTACCGGCCTTATCCGTACGCAGGATGCCGTCATTGCGCGAGACCACCCGCAGATTCGATGCTGGCCGGTTGGTCTGACGCAGCAGCGCATCGGGCAGCTGCGGACAGACTTTCGGGGCAATGACGCTGACAGAATGAGCGTGCCGCAGATTGCCCACAGTTTCGCATTCCAGCCGAAGCAGATCGCCAGGCACCGGCCATTCGGCCTCCTCAAGAAGAGCGTCACGCCCTTTCAAATAAGCCAAGGGTCCCTGATCTTCACACCAGATGACGGCCTTGTCATTGGATTCGCTACTCCAGATCACCACGCCGATCATATGGGCCTCCTACTTTAAACAAGCAGACTCTTCATTCAAATAAATTTCAGTGCCTTCTATCCCGATTCCATTAAATCTGGAAGCAGGATCAGCAGCACCCGGACAGACCTCCCCATTATTGACGCAACGTCAATAGGAAACTTTCTGTCCCATACTGTCCTCTACCCTCTATTTACCCCCCATGGCAAGCAATTTGACGCGTTATAAAGTTTATCCGAAATCAATTGAACAATATCCGGGAATGGCGAAATCCGCTGTTTTTCCAAGCCCGCAATCAACGGGTAGCCCAGCCCCGGCTTTGTCCAATTCAAAAAAACGGCGGCGGCGATCCAAAATCCGATCACCGCTGCGGCATTTCATACTGCCCGTCACACCTAAGCCGCCTGAGCGGCCCGCTCGCGCGCTCAGCGGGCGCGGCCGGACCGCATATCGGAAACAGCGCGCCGTACCTGGGCCATCCGCGCCGTTCGCGACGGATGCGAGCCGAGGATGCGATTGCCCGGATCGGGCATGCGCCGGAAAAACTCTGCGCCATTTACCGGGTCATAACCGGCATTCAAGGTAATGATCGCACCCATATAATCGGCCTGCAATTCCCAATCCTTTGAATAAACCCGCGATCCGACCGTCGCCCCGACGTCCTGAATGGCACCGATCATTGAGGAATCGACCCCGGCCACGGTTGCCAGACCGCCCAAAATCACCGCTCCGGCCGTGGCCGAAGTCACCTTGCGGCTGAGGTGGTTCAGGATGTGGTGGCTGGCCTCATGGCCGACGACAAAGGCCAACTCATCGGCATTATTGGCCACTGCGATCAGCGAAACGGTGAAGCCGATGATCGGCCGTCCGTTGGCGTCGAGAGTCTGGAAGGCATTCGGTTCCAGGTCCACCCGATCATCGACCACGAACTGATAATCGCAATTGGTCCTGTTGCTGGTCCGGCGCGCCCGGCATTCGCGCTCCACCGCCGGCTCCATCTTCCTGATCACCGACAGGAAGTTGCTTGCAGCCTGGCGCGGCGTCTGTGGCGTCGTGTTCGACGGGCGCATCACGGTGGTTTCGGCGGTCTTCTGCCCCGGTTCGGGCAGGTTGGGCGTATCGGACACCACCACTGGGGTACAGGCCGCAAGCAGGGCGGCGGAAACGGCAGACAGTAGGGCGAGGCGGGCTTTACCGGAAAACATTGTCACTCTCGGAGGTTGGGCTTTTCAAACAATAGACAAGCCCCCCTTGCGAGGCAAACCCGATCTCGTCACGTTTGGGCAGATCATCGCAAAGGAACGCCATGTTCACCATCGAGCACGAATTCGACGCCACCGTCATCACGCTGATCGACGAGCCCGAAACCTCCCCGCTTGAGGGCGATGTCGTCATCACCGCCTTCGATGACCGCGTGGTGATTCGCCAGGACGAGATCGACGGCGACCGCTATAGCGAAATCACCCTCAGCATCCGCCAAGTCGAGGAGCTGCGCGCCGCGCTCAATCTGCCCGAGGGCGGCTACCGGCTCGATCGGCGCAAACCCTGAGGCCGAACCTCAAGGCTCGACCCGGAAGGACTTGTCGCGCGAGGTCTCGCCCCGGATCAGGGTCAGGCGCGATTTGGGCAGGCCCATTGCCTTGGCCAGCAGCTTGACGACCGCCGCAGTTGCCTTGCCGGATTCGGGAACCGTGGTAACGAAGACCCGGATCGCGCCGGCCTCATCAAGCGTGATCCGGCTGGCCGAGGCCTTCGGCGTCACCCGCACATCGAACGTCGTGCCCGGCACGGCAAGATGGCTCAGATCCGGCATGTCCCTGCTCATCCACTACTTCTCGGGCGGGGGCAGCGCCCCGTCAAGTCCCGGGCGGAGGACACGGCCTTCACAATGACCGCGCATCATGTCTTGGCGCGGCGGGCATGGACCATTAGATCAGCCTCAAAGGAGAGGCTCATGAACCATATCAACCCTGCCGCGCTCGATTTTCTGCGTCACCGCCGGTCCGTCCCGCCGGCCTTGCTGAGCGCCCCCGGACCGGATGCGGATGGGCTGGAAAACCTGTTGACCCTCGCCGCACGCTGCCCCGATCACGGCAAGCTGGAGCCCTGGCGCTTCATCATCCTGCGCGGCGCAGCCCAGGACCGGCTGGCTCCGCAGATCGAGGCCGCCTCGCTGGCCGCCGGCAACCCGCCCGAGAAAGCCGCCAAGCATGGCGACGCCTTCCGGGTGCCGGTTGTGGTGGCCGTGGTCTCGGCACCCGTCGAAAGCGACAAGGTGCCGGAATGGGAACAGTTTCTGTCGGCTGGCGCGGTCTGTCTTGGCCTGGTCAATGCCGCGCTTGCCGCCGGCTTCGGGGCCAGCTGGCTGACCGGCGTCGCGGCGGAGCCAGCCTTTGCGCGCGCCCATCTTGGCCTTGGCGATGGCGAACGCATCGCCGGCTTCATCCATATCGGCGCGCGCGGCGACAGCGCCCCGCCCGATCGCCCGCGCCCCGATATCGCGGCCAGGACGGTGGTCTTCGAATGATCGCGGCTCAGGCGTTTCTGCGCGGCTGGGCCGACATGCTGCGCCCGTCCATCTTCGGGCTGGTCCTGCGCGGCATCGCCCTGACCGTTGCGCTGTTCATCGCCCTGCAGATCGGCATCTTCTGGGCAGCCCGCAGCTTGATGCCGGGCGGGTTCAGCCTGCCCTATATCGGCGAGATCAGCTTCGGCTCAGCCCTGAGCTGGGGCAGCCTCGCGCTGTTTCCGGTGATGGGCTTCTTCCTGATGGCCCCGGTCGCAGCAGCCTTTTCCGGTCTTTATGCCGAACAGGTTGCCGAGCGGATCGAGGATATCCACTATCCCGACCGCCGTGGCCGCGAGGGCGATTTCTGGGACGGGCTGCTCGAATCGCTTGCCGTGATGGGTGCGGTGCTGCTGGTCGGGATCATCTGCCTGTTTGCGGCCATGGTGATCGGGCCCCTGGCGCCGGTGCTGTTCTTTGCGGCCAATGGTTGGCTTCTGGGCCGCGAATTCTTCCAGATGGCCGCCAGCCGCCACCTGCCCGGCCCCGAGGCCACCGCACTGCGGCAGCGCTACTCCCTGGCCGCAACCGCACTTGGCACGATGATCGCCGTGGCGCTGAGCGTGCCGATCCTGAACATCGCGGTTCCGGTACTGGCCGCGGCCTCATTCACCCATCTTTATCATCTCACCCGCGCAGCCACTGATCCCAGGTCATGATCTGCTCGCGGGTGATGAGCCCGCCAAGGATGACATAGGCACAACCGGCCCAGAGCACGGCGGCGATCAGCGTCGTCCAGATCGCCTTCTTCTTCAGGGCCGGTTGATGCGGCGCCCCTGCCGGGGTTCCCGGCACCACCTCGCCGGCATCCTGCTGGCTGACCTGACCGATCGGCAGCAGAACGAACAGCGTCAGAAACCACAGCACCGCATAAAGTACGATCCCGCCGGTGAGGTTCATGGGATGCTTCCTTTCCTGAACGGGCGCGGGGTCTTGCGCCGTCTTCCTGTCTATGAGGGATGCGCGGAAAAATCCATCTGCCCCCTGCGATCTTAACATTCCCTTAGACACTGCGGACCTAACCTGCAGTTGTCGGACACGTTTAAGGGAGGGCAAAATGATACAGACCGATTCGAAATTCATGGGCGATCAGCCCGCCATCTGGAAAGCGCAACTGCCGGGACGACCGCTGTCCGGGCTGACCGTCCTGCTGGTCGAGGATTCGCACTTCGCCTCGGAAGCGATGCGCCTTCTGTGCCTGAAATCGGGGGCGAGGATCCGCCGCGCCAATTGCCTGCGCGCCGCGATGCGGCACCTGCAGACCTACCGCCCGGCCGTGGTGATCGTCGATATGGGCCTGCCCGACGGCAATGGCGCCGATCTGATCGCGCTGATCGCCACGCTCGGCCATCGTGCGCCGGCGATTCTGGCCATTTCGGGCAATCCCGATATGGGCGATAGCGCCCGCGCGGCGGGGGCGGATAATTTCCTGGCCAAACCCATCGAAAGCCTCGCGGTGTTTCAGCTGTCCATTCTCGATGCCCTGCCCCCCGACCGCACGAGGCACGCCTTGCGGGCCCTGCCCAATGGCATCGTCTCCCCCGATCGGGCAATGCTGCACGACGATCTGCTGCATGTGGCGGAAATCCTGTCCACCGATTGCGACGGCCAGACCATCGGCTATGCCGCCCGCTTCCTGGGCGGGGTGGCACGCTCCGCCCATGACCCAGCCCTGACCGAGGCGGCAGCAGCTCTGGCGCGCGATCATGCCGCCGGCGAAAATGTCGCCGATCAGAAGGAACAGATCAACGGGCTGATTCAGGCCCGGCTGAGCGCTGCCGGCCGGGCCTGAGCGCGGGGACCGCAGCGTCATGCCCCGGGCGCTGCGGGTCTGCTCTGACGGAAGGGTCGTATCAGTCGGCCCGCATGGCGGCCTCGACCCGCGCAACATGGTCCCGGATCAGCGAAGACAGGCTGCGCTGCTGGATCCCGGAAGCGTCGAAATTTTCCGGTTCGAGCCATGCGGCATAGGCCTGCGACAGTTCCGGCCAGTCCTGATTGGTCATTGCGAACCATGCGGTGTCCCGGCTGCGGCCCTTGATGATCAGATGCTGGCGGAACGTGCCCTCAAAGGCAAAACCATAACGCCGCGCAGCCCGGCGCGAAGCCGCGTTCAAAGCGTTGCATTTCCATTCGACCCGGCGATAGCCGGCCTCGAAAGCGAAGCGGATCATCGCCATCAGCACTTCGGAGGCCGCCCGGCTGCGCTGCACTGCGGGGGCGATCACGACATGGCCGATTTCCAGCACTCCGCTCGCCTCGTCAATGCGCATGAAGGCCGCATAGCCGAAGGCCCGCCCGGTGGCCGGATCGACGAAAGCGTAAAAGACCTTGTCGCCGCCATCCGCCCCGGCCATCCAGTCTTGCAGGACCCGGACATCGGTGAAAGGGCCGTTGCTCATATAGTCCCAGACCGCCGCATCGCTGGCGGTCGCGGCGAAGACAGGGCCGGCATGGCGCGCAGGGTCGAGCCGTTCGAGACGAATATAGCGGCCCTCGATCACATCGGGGCCGGGACGGGCGGGCGGCTGCCAATCCGGGATTGCGGGGCCAAGCGGGCGGGAATCAGCGGAACTCATCATGGCGGCATGATTGGTCCGGGCCCAGGAACGCTGCAAGCGCCAATCGCGCCGCCGCCATGAAAGACGGCGCCCCGGGATCAGGGCACCGCAAGAGCTTCAGGATCCGTCGGCCCTTATTCCTTGGGCAGAGCCCGCAGCCGCAATTCGCGCATCTGCTCATTGGTCGGCAGAGACGGCGCGCCCATCATCAGGTCTTCGGCCCGCTGGTTCATCGGGAACATGATGACCTCGCGGATATTCTGCTCATCCGCCAGCAGCATGACGATCCGGTCGATCCCGGCCGCGCAGCCACCGTGGGGCGGGGCGCCATAGCGGAAGGCCATGACCCTGCCGCCAAAGCGGTTTTCGACCTCGGATGCCGGATAGCCGGCCAGCTCGAAGGCCTTGAACATGATTTCCGGCTGGTGGTTGCGGATCGCGCCCGAGATCAGCTCATAGCCGTTGCAGGCGAGGTCATACTGATAGCCCAGCACGCTCAGCGGATCGCCGTTGAGCGCATCCATCCCGCCCTGCGGCATCGAGAACGGGTTATGGCTGAAGTCGATCTTGCCGTCGTCGGCCTTCTCATACATCGGAAAATCGACGATCCAGGCGAATTTGAACTGGTTCTCGTCGGTCAGCCCAAGCTCGCGGCCGATTTCGTTGCGGGCGCGGCCGGCGACGGATTCGAAGGCTTCGGGCTTGCCGCCCAGGAAGAAGGCAGCATCGCCCTCGCCCAGCCCCAGTTGAATGCGGATCGCTTCGGTCTTTTCCGGGCCAAGCGCCTTGGCAATCGGCCCGGCGGCTTCGGTCGAGCCATCCTCGGCCTTGCGCCAGAAGATATAGCCCATGCCCGGCAGGCCTTCCTTCTGGGCATAGGCATTCATGCGGTCGGCGAATTTGCGGCTGCCGCCGGTCGGGGCGGGAATGGCGCGAATCTCGGTCCCGTCCTGCTCCAGCAGTTTTGCAAAGATTGCAAAGCCCGAT
>JBKEBH010000394.1:0-2382 GCA_047973065.1 Paracoccus sp. (in: a-proteobacteria)
AATATCGACTATGCCCATTCGACTCAGGTGGGCGAGATCCGCGCCCGCGGCGTCGAGCTGGAGGCACGCGGCCGCCTGACCAGCGAATTGCAGGGCGTGCTGGGATACACCTATCTGGATACCGAGATCACCGAATCCGCCGACCCGGCCAAGCGCGGCAACGATAACGTCATGTCGCCGCGCCATCAGATCTCGGTCTGGCTGGACTGGGATGCGGCGCGGGTAATGCCGGGGCTGACCATTGGCGGCGGGGTTCGCTATCAGTCGGAATCCTATGCGACACAGTTCATCGGCCGCGAAACACCCTCGCACACAACCGCCGATCTGGCCGTGCGTTACGAGGCCGATCAATACGCGCTGGATCTGGGCGTCACCAATGTCTTCGACAAGGAATATTACGGCGTCTGCTATGACAATCTCGGCTGCGCCTATGGTGAAGGCCGCCGGGTCAGCCTGACGCTGAGCCGCCAGTTCTAGGATGTCTGCCCAACTGGTCAAGGAAGGTGTCGCCAATTGCGGCGGCACCCGTTGGTTCGATCTGGCGGACAGCGTGACCGGCGCTGTCCGCCGCATCTTCCTGTGGCTGCCGCCGGGCGAGGCCCCGCCTTCGGGTTGGCCCGCGCTGTGGCTTCTGGACGGCAATGCGGTCATCGGCACAGCGGTCGACATCATGCGCGCCCAAGCCTTCTGGCCCGAGGGCACCAACGTTGGATGGGGCGCGCTGATCGCCGTGGGCTATCCCACCGATGACGCCTATGACAGCTTCCGGCGCAGCTGGGATCTTGGCCCGCCGCCGGGCCGGACCTATCCGCCATTCCACGACGGCGGCGCGGATGTCCGCACCGGCGGCGGGGCCGAAATGGCGCGCTTCATCCTTGAAGATCTGCGCCCGTTTCTGGCCGCCCATGTCCAGCTGGATCTGGAACGGCAATCGCTGTTCGGCCATTCCTTCGGCGGGCTGTTCGCGCTGTGGCTGATGTTCACCCGCCCCGACGCCTTCCGCACATGGATCGCTGCCAGCCCCGCGATCACATGGGAAGACAGTTTTCTGCTGGACCATTTGAAGCGATTCGATCCGGCAGGCCGCAAGCTGGTGGTGCATCTGTCGGTGGGCGAATGGGAAGGGGACGAGCTTGCGCCCTTCCAACATGACCGAGCCGATTCAGCCGCAAGGCTGGCACAGAAGAAGCAGATGCGGACCGTATCTGCCGCGCGCAAGATGGCAGACGATCTCAACCATCTGGGACTGCAGGTCGCAGTCGAAATCTATGCCGATGAAACGCATATGTCCGTCCTGCCTGTCGCCGTTAACCGGGCGGTGCGTTGCGCATTTTCCTTTGATACGGCTGCCGTCGCGGTGAGTGACCGGGTAGGACTTGAGGGTAGTTCCCTCGACAGCTCCGCAGAGTTTGTAATGGATTGACAACGTTGCGCTGCATCTCCGTGAAACGCCAATGTCAGCCCACGGGCTGTGTTTGCCAGTTTTCCCTTTCCGCACGTGCGAAAAATTGCACCTGATCGATTCGGGACTTGGCCTCCAACAGATCTGCGGCCTCGCGGCACCCTCGTACGCTGTCGGAGACTGGCGGCATGAAAAAGTCGGCCAGAGCGGACATTCACTCAGTTGATCAATGCTGCGACCACGGCCAACAAGTACATGCCGTTCGCTGCACCTGCAAATCGGGACGCTTCACCCATAGTACCGTTCGCGAATTTCACCGAAAAACCAAGCTTTCGCGGACACCGCTTCAGGGTAAGGATTTCCGCAGTTCGGCCCGGTAAAGACGCTCGAGCTTCAGCTTGCGGGCAACGGTGGCCTCAAGTGCCGCGAATTCCGGCCCGGCCAAAAACCTGTGTGCATCCACGCCCCGAATATAACCCAACCCTATGACATAGCGGGCCTCTGTCATATCCAGATCGGTCCGGGCTGCAACCGTATTCTTATTTTCTCCGACATATGCGGCCAGATCTGCGTGCCGAGAGCCGTCCCCAAGATCCTTCCGAAGCGCTTCGACCAGCTCCATGACCGCGCGCACGCGACCGGCTAGTCTGAGCGCTTCAACCTCACGCGATGACAGGATCACGGGTTAAACCTGCAGGTTGGAGATGACATAGACGGCCTTTTCTGTAACCCATCGGATAACCCGGTCATCAGAGATCGAGGCACCATGTTCATAGCCATCATGCAATACGCCGATCGTCGCAGGTCCGGCATCCTCCTCCGGCACAACATCCCCCAGCGGCGCCCAATGCGCAGCGCTGGCAGGAACGGTTCCATCCCCTCTCGCAGCTTTATCTTCGATCCGGAAGGTCACCTTGCGACCGTTCGACTTCCGCTCTTTTCGCTTGTTCCCGCCAAAGAAACTGTCTTTGTACTCATAT
>JBKEBH010000034.1:0-4755 GCA_047973065.1 Paracoccus sp. (in: a-proteobacteria)
TCCGCCGGATCGATCCTATGCGGGGGGCAGAGGCTCGCAAGCCCCCTAGCGACAGGGAAAAATTCTGGGTTCGCGCCCCGGGTTCGCACCTTTGGGTTCGCAGGGTTCGCGGGCCGCAACACGACCATCCGCCGGGCGTCTCACCGCCCGGCTTTTTCATGACCCGCCACGGCGGAACCGGAGAACCTGCCTTGCAGATCGAGATGATGGATGCCGCAAAGCTGGTCCCCTATGCCCGAAATGCCCGCACCCATTCCGAGGATCAGATCGTCCAGATCGCGGCCTCCATCGCCGAGTTCGGCTTCACCAACCCGATCCTGATCGGCGGCGACGGCGTCATCATCGCCGGACACGGTCGGCTGATGGCGGCGCAGAAGCTGGGGCTGGCCGAGGTGCCGGTGATCGTGCTGGACCATCTGACCGAGGCGCAGCGCCGGGCGCTGGTTATCGCCGACAACAAGATCGCCGAGAATGCCGGCTGGGACGAGGAGCTGCTGCGCACGGAACTGGAAAGCCTCCGCGACATCGATTTCGATCTCGACCTGATCGGGTTTTCCGAAGCCGAGCTGGATGCGCTGCTGGGCGATCTGGACGCCTACGATGAAGGTGCAGTCGATGGCGAGGACGATGTGCCGGAGCCGCCCGCCGATCCGGTCTCGCGGCCCGGCGATCTGTGGATCATGAGCAGCCACCGCCTGCTCTGCGGCGATTCCACTGTCGCGACGGATGTCGAACGGCTGCTGGGCGATGTCCGGCCGCAACTGATGGTGACCGACCCACCCTACGGCGTGGAATACGATCCGGCATGGCGGAACCAGACTGGCGCCTCTGCGACGAAACGCACCGGCAAGGTGCTGAACGATGACCGGGCTGACTGGCGGGAGGCCTGGGCACTGTTTCCGGGCGATGTGGCCTATGTCTGGCACGGCGCGTTGCATGCGACCACGGTCGCCGACAGCCTGATCGCAGCGGGCTTCGATATCCGCTCGCAGATCATCTGGGCCAAGGACCGGCTGGTCCTGAGCCGGGGCGATTACCACTGGCAGCATGAGCCGTGCTGGTATGCGGTGAAGAAGCGCGGCAAGGGTCATTGGGCCGGAGATCGCAAGCAGACCACGCTGTGGCAGATCGCGAACAAGGATCAGGATGCGGAAACGGTGCATGGCACCCAGAAGCCGGTCGAATGCATGCGCCGCCCGATCCTGAACAATTCCAGCCCGGGGCAGGCTGTGTATGAACCCTTCATGGGCTCGGGCACCACGCTGATCGCGGCGGAGACCACCGGCCGGGTCTGCTACGGGATCGAGCTGAACCCCGCCTATGTCGATGTCGCGATCGCCCGTTGGCAGAACCTGACCGGACAGGCGGCGGTGCTGGAGGAGGATGGGCGCGGATTTGACGAGGTGATGAGTGAACGGAAGAGCCGGTATAGCTTTGCAGACGTCGAGAATCAGACGGACGCCTGATCGCAGGGGTGGCAATTCCACCCGGCAAAAATAGAATGCCCGCAGCAGCTTCAGTAGCTGCATTGGAAACGGGGCAGGATGCTGGACAACCATAAGCAATTCGTGGCGTGGCGACGGCAGGTCTTTGTCCGCAATCCGCATCGGGATCTGAATACTCTTTACGCGGGTCTCAGGCAAAGAAGCGGCGTGTATCTGATCGGCTGCGCGGAAGAAATTGTCTATATCGGGCAATCATGGGATCTGACGGAGCGACCGATCGATAGCCTGGGCCGCTTCTATCATCGCGTTTCTGATGTCTCGCTGCCGTGGTCGCTCGCGCTGGCGCCCTGCCCACCCGAAGAAATGAACGAAAGGGAGAGCACGGCCATTCGTGCCTATGCGCCAAGGTTCAATACATCGATCCCCAGCATCCCTGCGAGCGAAGGACGAATGCCGGAGACCATAGGCTACGCGTCGGTATTTCAGGATCAGGTCAGTTCGGGCGGCGCTTTCAACGAGACAAATCTTCGTCGGCAGATGGAGCGCGCGGCCGCTTACACGTCGCCGCCATGGCGGCAGGGGAAGCAGCGGAAAAAGACCGGCAAGCGCGCGCCGAAACCCACTTTGCCGCCGCTTGATCCGCCCACCCAACTGGAAGGCGACGCGCTTCGGGATGCACATCAGCGATACGGCCTCCCCTCTGGTGGGTCGTTGGTATATCCGGTCAATCTCTGTGACGATGGCTCGGTCGTGACCCGCGACGGCGAGGTTTTAGGCACATGGTCGATGGACCAGTACGACGCGCCTTCATTTACGCCGTATGGCGAGCCTGCCTCCATATTTGAAGCGCCGCTGGTCGGGCTGTTATGCCTGCGCATTCGCGAATGGTATGAGAGCCGTACGGGCGAGCAACTGTAATGCTGTGACTGCGGCCCCACGCGCTGAGTCGCCTTCAACCCCAAAGGAAGCCACCCCATGGGCGTTTCGCGCCGCAGATATGCGTCGATGCGCGGCGTGAGCGACATGGCGGTGCGCAAGGCGATTGCCAGCGGGCGGATTTCTGTCGAGGCGGACGGGACCATCGACCCGGCGAAGGCCGATGCGGAATGGGAGCGCCAGACCGATCCGGCCAAGCAGCGCGGCGTGCATGCGCAGGCGCTGGGCACGAGGACTACCGCCGGGACCGCCCGGGCTGCGACGACGAAGCCGGTGCCGAAAGCGGCAATCGACGCGGTGAATGCCACGCTGGGCGATGCGGGCGGCGATGCCGCTTCAGGCTCCGGCGGCGAGGTGTCCTTCCTGCGCGCGCGAATGGCGAATGAGGTGCTGAAGGCGCAGACGGCGCGGGTGCGGCTGGAGAAGATGAAGGGCGAGCTGATCTACCGGGCAAGGGCGACGAACTCGGTCTTCGATCTGGCGCGGCGCGAACGCGATGCCTGGCTGAACTGGCCGCCGCGGGTGGCGGCGAACATGGCGGCAGAGCTGGGCGTCGAGGCCCATGCGCTGGAACAGGTGCTGGACCGCTACCTGCGGGCGCATCTGGCGGATATGGCCGAGGTGAAGATTGACCTTCGCTGACTATGACGGCGCCGAGGACATCCGCCGCGCCTGGCTGGACGGCCTCGCACCGGATCCGAGCCAGACCGTCAGCCAATGGTCGGACCGGCACCGGATCCTGTCCTCGCGTGCAGCCTCGGAAGCCGGACCGTACCGCACCGACCGCACGCCCTATATGCGCGGGATCATGGATGCGCTCTCCCCCGCCGCTCGCGCTAACCGGGTGGTGTTCATGAAGGCCGCGCAGGTGGGCGCGACCGAGGCCGGGAATAACTGGATCGGCTTCTGCATCCACCGCGCACCAGGGCCGTTTCTGGCGGTGCAGCCGACCGTCGATCTGGCCAAGCGCCTGTCGCAGCAGCGGATCGACCCGCTGATCGAGGAAAGCCCGGATCTGCGGGCGCTGGTGATGCCGTCACGGTCCAAGGACAGTGGCAATACCATTCTGGGCAAGCGCTTTCCGGGCGGTCAGCTGATCCTGACCGGGGCGAACAGCGCCGTCGGGCTGCGGTCAATGCCCGCGCGCTGGGTGTTTCTGGATGAGGTCGATGCCTATCCGGGCGATATCGACGGCGAGGGCGATCCGATTGCGCTGGCAGAGGCGCGCACGATCAGCTTCGGGCATCGCAGCAAGGTGTTTCTGGCCTCGACGCCGACAGTAAAAGGCCTGTCGCGGATCGAACGGGACTACGAACTCTCGGACCAGCAGCGCTATCACCTGCCCTGCCCGCATTGCGGCGCGCTGCAATGGCTGAAGTTCGAACGCCTGCGCTGGGCGCCGGGTCTGCCGGAAACGGCGGCATATCATTGCGAGCATTGCGACGAACCTATCGCCGAGCGCCACAAGACCGAGATGATGGATGAGGCGAACGGGGCGAGGTGGCTGCCCACGGCCGATGCTGAGACGCGGCGCCGGGCCGAGGCCGCGGGCATCACCGGTTTCCATATCAGCGGGCTCTATTCGCCGCTGGGCTGGCTTTCATGGGCCGAGATCGCCCGGGGCTGGGAAGCGGCGCAGGGCAATGATGCGGCCCTGAAGACGCTGAAGAACACGGTGCTGGGCGAGACGTGGCAGGAACGCGGCGAGGCGCCGGACTGGCAGCGGCTCTATGAGCGCCGCGAGGATTTTGCGCTGGGACTGGTGCCGGAGGGCGCGCTGATGCTGACGGCAGGCGCCGATGTGCAGCGCGACCGGATCGAGATCGATGTCTGGGGCTGGGGCCGCAATCTGGAAAGCTGGCTCGTCGATCATGTGGTTCTCGAAGGCGATACCGCCCGGGAAGAGGTCTGGGCCGACCTGACGGATTTTCTGGGCGAGACATGGGAACATGCGGGCGGGGCACGGATGGCACTGGCGCGGCTGGCCATCGATACCGGCGACGGGGCCACCACCGATGCGGTCTATGGCTGGTGCCGGCGCATGGGCCATGGACAGGTCATCGCCGTCAAGGGCGTCGGCGGGTTCGATCGCGCAACCCCCGTGGACGGGCCGACCTATGTCGATGTGACCGAGGCCGGGCGGCGGATCCGGCGCGGCGTGCGGCTCTGGAAGGTGGCAGGCGCGGTGTTCAAATCCGAGACCTACCGGTTTCTGCGGCTTGCGGCACCGACCGACGAAGAACGGGCAGACGGCACCGGCTATCCGGCGGGTTTCGTGCATATCCCGCGCGGCACCACCGCCGAATGGACGAAGCAGCTGACCGCCGAGCAGCTGATGACGGTGAAGACCCGTCAGGGGTTTCAGCGGCTGGAA
>JBKEBH010000079.1:0-1636 GCA_047973065.1 Paracoccus sp. (in: a-proteobacteria)
ATCTGGGGGCCGGTCCCGAGCTGGTGCTGGGGGCGGCGCTCACCTGTTTCGAGCTCGGCCGTGGGCACGTCTGTCTGCCGCTCAACCTGCTGACGAGCCAGGGTGGCTGGCGCCCCTTCGGGTTGGATCCGGAGCAGAGCCGGGATCTGCTGGGGGATCTGGCGGATCCTGCGCTCTGGCCCGGGCTCTTTGCCACGAGCCCGCTGGTGGGCCTGGAGGAGAATGACGGGGAGGCGCCGCGCTGGCCCCTGCGGCTCTGGCAGGAGCGGCTCTACCTTACCCGCTACCACGACTTCGAGCAGGGGGTGGCTCGCCATCTGGGCGCCTTGAGCGAGCAGGCCGAATGGCCCGAGATAGCTCCGACCCTGTCGCGGCTGTTTGCCCGGGATGACGCCTTGATCTTCTCGGCCCTGCTGGAGGCGCGCCTTGCCCCCGATTTCTCGGCCCCCCAGTTTGTGGAGAAGTATCTGGATCTGATCTTCCCGGGCGAGGTGAACTGGCCGGAGGTGGAAGCCTTGCTGGCCCGCGCCCAGGCGGCAAGCGACCTGGCTGCGCTGGATGCCCTGGTGCCCGAGGCGCTCTGCTGCAACGGCCAGAAGCTGGCAGCGGCCACCGCGGCGGCGCGTCCCTTCGCGGTGATCTCCGGCGGCCCCGGCACCGGCAAGACCACTACCGTAGTTCGTCTGCTCGCTGCGCTGCTGGAACAACCTGGTGGTGAGCGCCTGGCCATCGGCCTGGCCGCACCGACCGGCAAGGCCGCTGCGCGTATGGCCGAGGCGATTCGCAATGCCAAGGCCAGCCTGCCGCTGGCCGATGAACTCAAGGCGCTGCTGCCGGAAGAGGCGCGTACTTTGCACCGCCTGCTTGGCAGTCGCGGCGACAGCCCGGCGGTGCGCCATGATGCGGCGCGGCCGCTGGCGCTGGATGTGCTGGTGGTGGACGAGGCATCGATGGTCGATCTGGCGCTGATGGCCAAGCTGGTCGACGCCCTGCCGCCGCAGGCGCGACTGATTCTGCTTGGTGACAAGGACCAATTGGCCGCCGTGGAGGCCGGCGCGGTGTTCGCCGAATTGTGCGAGGGCCGCGGTTTCGATGCCGCAGCGGCGGCTGAACTGCAACGTATCACCGGGCAGAGCGTACCGGTCGAAGCGCCGTGCTCGGCGCTGGGTGATGCCGTGGTGCTGCTGACCCACAGCCACCGTTTCGCTGGCGACAGCGGCATCGGCGAACTGGCCCGGCGCAGTAACGCGGGCGATGCCGCCGGCACGCTCAATCTGCTCAGAGAGAATCGTCCCGACCTGGCCTGGCAGGCTGAGCCGACCCAGACTGCGCTACTGGCGCGCCTGGAGCAGGGTTATCTGCCTTATCTGCAGGCGGCGCGGCGGGGCGAGCCGGCTGAGGCCTTCGCCGCCTTCAATAGTTTCCGGGCTCTAACTGCCCAGCGTGAAGGCCCCTGGGGTGTTGGCGGTATCAACGAGGCGCTGGAAGCGCGGATCAAGCGACGCTTTTCCCTGCCCGAACGCGAGCGCTGGTACCCCGGTCGCGCGGTGATGGTGCGGCAGAACGACTATGCCCTGGGTCTGTTCAACGGCGATATCGGCATCTGCCTCGCTTGCGAGTACGGCCTGCGCGTCTA
>JBKEBH010000105.1:0-23650 GCA_047973065.1 Paracoccus sp. (in: a-proteobacteria)
GAGCTGCGCGCGATGTTCAAGAAACTGAACTGGCAGCGCGTCGTGGTCTTCCAGACCCGCAACCCGCTGCACCGCGCGCATCAGGAACTGACCTTCCGCGCCGCGCGTGAAGCACAGGCCAACCTGATGATCCACCCGGTCGTTGGCATGACCAAGCCGGGCGATGTGGACCATTTTACCCGCGTGCGCTGCTCTGAAGCCGTTCTGGATAAATATCCACAGGCCACGACCACGCTGTCGCTGCTGAACCTGGCGATGCGTATGGCCGGCCCGCGTGAGGCTGTCTGGCATGGCCGATCCGCAAGAACCACGGCGCGACCCATTTCATCGTTGGCCGCGATCACGCAGGCCCCGGCAAGAACAGCCAGGGCGTCGATTTCTATGGCCCCTATGATGCGCAGGAACTGTTCCGCAAGCATCAGGATGAAATGGGCATCGAAATGGTCGACTTCAAACACATGGTCTATGTGCAGGAGCGCGCCCAATACGAACCGGCGGACGAGATTGAAGATGGCGTCACCGTCCTGAACATCAGCGGTACCGAACTGCGTCGCCGTCTGCGCGAAGGTCTGGAGATCCCGGAATGGTTCTCGTTCCCCGAGGTTGTTCGCGAATTGCGCCGCAACTCGCCCCCACGCGCGCAGCAGGGTTTCACCGTCTTCGTCACCGGCCTGTCCGGTTCGGGGAAATCGACTGTCGCCAACGCGCTGATGGTCAAGCTGATGGAGATGGGCGGCCGTCCGGTCACGCTGCTGGATGGCGATGTCGTCCGTAAGCATCTGTCGAGCGAGCTGGGTTTCTCGAAAGAGCATCGCGACATCAACATCCGCCGCATCGGCTATGTCGCGTCCGAGATCACCAAGAATGGCGGCATCGCCATCTGCGCGCCGATCGCCCCCTATACCTCGACCCGCCGCGCCGTGCGCGAGATGATCGAGCAGTATGGTGCCTTCTGCGAAGTTCACATCTCGACCCCGGTCGAGGAATGCGAACGCCGCGACCGCAAGGGGCTTTACAAGCTGGCCCGCGAAGGCAAGATCAAGGAATTCACCGGAATCTCGGATCCCTATGAAGAACCCGCAAAGCCCGAGCTGCGCGTCGATACCACTGAAATCGATGTCGATAACGCCGCGCATCAGGTGCTGCTGACCCTTGAGAACATGGGCCTGATCGGTCTGAACTGATCAGTCATCAGTGATTGAAGTGAACCACGCGCCGGGCCATCATGGCCCGGCGTTTTCATGTCCGGGGAATGGAATGTCCGAAACCGTCAATATCATCTGCATTAAATGGGGCACCATGTATGGGGCCGAGGATGTGAACCGGCTTTACGCGCAGGTGAAGCGCAACCTCGCCCGGCCGCATTGCTTTGTGTGCTTCACCGATGATGTGGAAGGGATTGATCCGGGCGTGACCTGCATGGATCTTCCCGAACTGGGTCTGCCCGAAGGCCATGGCGACACGCGTTGGCGCAAGCTGGCGCTGTTCCGGCGCGATCTGGGCGGGCTGACCGGGCAGGTCGGGCTGTTTCTCGATCTCGATCTGGTGGTGGTGGACGATCTGGCGCCCTTCTTCGATCTGCCGGGCGATTATTTCATCATCCGCGACGACGATCTGTTCCGCGCCAAGCCTCTGCGTAAGGTGAATGGAGAGCGCGACCGCTTTCTGCATTCGGTCGGCAACAGCTCGGTCTTTCGCTATGTGATCGGCGATCACGCCTATATTCTGGACGCCTATCTGGCCGATCCCAGGGCCGCGACATCGAGCTATGAGATTTCGCAACAGTTCCAGTCGGCGCAGCTGGCGGCGCATGGGCACTTGAATTACTGGCCGAAGGGCTGGGTGGTGAGCTTCAAGAACGATTGCGTCCCGCGGAATTTCCTGAGCTGTTTCAGCGATCCGAAGCTGCCTGATGGGGCCCGGATCGTGGCCTTTGCCGGCAATCCCAAGATGGAGGATGTCTTCGCGGGCCGGGGCGGCAAATGGTATCGCCGGATCGGCAATATCGACTGGTTGAGGAAGGCCTGGCAGGGATGATCGCGAACGCCTTCCGAAGCTGGAAACACGCCCGGCGCATCAAGGCCGCCCGGGCCGAGATCGCCGGGCGCAGTTTTACGCCGCGCCCGCACGGGCTGGATGCGCCTTTGGTGGTCAGCCTGACCAGCTACGGTGCGCGGCTTGACGCCGCGGCCCTGGTTCTGGCCTCGGTGATGCGCCAGACGGTGCGGGCCGATCGGGTGATCCTGTGGCTGGACGAGGCCGATATGGACCGGCTGCCCGAGGGGGTGCGCAATTCGGGGGCGGAAATCCGGGTCTGTCCGCATTGGAAATCCTACAAGAAGCTGGTGCCGACGCTGCTGGAGGTGCCCGATGCCTATATCGTCACCGCCGATGACGATCTTTATTACGGCTCGGACTGGCTGGAAGGACTTGTGGCGCAGGCCGGGGCCGGGGTGGCCTGTCACCGCGCCCACCGGGTCACGATGCAGGGCGGCGCGCCGCGCGCCTATGACGATTGGGACCGCAATCTTGGCGCGCCCGAGGCCGGACCGCTGATCTTTCCGACCGGGGTCGGCGGCGTGCTTTACGCGCCGGGGGTTTTTCATCCCGATGTGACGGATGCGGAAAAGTTCATGCAGCTCGCGCCCTCGGCCGATGATATCTGGTTCTACTGGATGCACCGTCTGGCCGGCAGCCGCCCGGCCAAGATCGGCGGGCGGTTCCGGGTCATCGAATGGCCGGGCTCGCAGGTGCAGAACCTGCGCAGCGCCAATCTGGCCAGTGGCGCGGGCCTTGGCGGCAATGACCGGGCTTTGGCCGCGATGATCGAGGCATATGGCTGGCCGCAATAGCGGCCATGTTTTGCGGGAAGACTGGTCAGTCCGTAGCCGATATGGGATGAAATCGGGACCGGGTCCCATGGGGGTTCGATATGCTTCCTCCGCACCATTCGCCGGGCGCGATCATCTGAAAGCGGTTGTGATGATGCTGACGGCAGCCGCGCCGCTGACGGGCTGCGGTGAAAATGAAGCAGGCCGGTATCTCATTCCCTTGCCATGACAAAGCAGGGGAATGTCTTGAGCAGTGCTTACGATCCGATTGGCTTCAGTTCGGAAGAGGTTCGCTATTAAATGTCATTGTCCATGTGCGGCAGCGGTGAAGTCGCCAGCTGTCGCAAGGTTCCAAAGCACGGCAAGATCGCGATCACCTTGATCTGCAAGGACAGCTGAGCCGGGTTTGAAGCTGCGCAGGTTGCGCGGATAGGGGCTGGAAGGATCTGGGAAATGACAGCGCCGCCTCACCTTTCGGGGGCGGCGCTTGCGTTTGAGCTGCCGGCTCAAGTCGCAGGGCTCAGGGCTCAGTGCACGCTGACCGGGCTGTATTCGTACTGGCGTGCCAGGAAGAAGGCCAGGTCACGGTCTTTTACCAAGGCAAGCCGTTCGCCATCCATGCCATGCACAGCATAAAGATCTTCGAGCCCTTCCGCCTGTTTGCGGACCTCATCGGGCAGGCTGTCCATCGCGACCCGGCGGATATAGACGATCTTTTCGGACGCGTCGGGCAGGTTCTCAAATTTCGTATTCACGGGCGATCCCCTTTCATTTGCGGCTGATCGGAATGGTCTGGACAATGCTTTGCTGCGGTTTGCGCTGAAGCGAGATCGACAGAAGGCCGTTTTCCAGCCTCGCGCCCCCGACCTCGACCCCTTCGGCCAGCACGAAGCTGCGCTGAAAGGCCCGCGAGGCGATGCCGCGATGCAGGAAGACCCGGTCTTCATCGGCGTCGGGCTGGCGACCGGAAATGGTCAGCTGGCCGCTTTCCAGCGAGACCGTCAGGTCGTCTTCGGCGAAACCGGCGACGGCGAGGGTGATGGTGAACCCGTCCGGCGCGTGATGTTCGATATTATAGGGCGGATAGCCCTCGGCCCCTTTGGCGGCGCGTTGGGCCAGTCTCTCGATCTGGTCGAACCCCAGAAGATAGGGGTGGGTGGCCAGGGTCAGTTTTGTCATTTTGCTCAAGCCCTTTTGCAGCGACTCGTCCAGTTGTCGGGCCCCGGTGCGGCGACCCGTGGGTTCAATATGTGATCGCGGATCGCTGTGAACAAGATATGGATGAGCAGTTAACATTGCGACGACGCCGGGTATAATGCCCATCACCGAGCCAGAGCGAGCCAGAAATGAGTTTTCAAGCCGAAATGAGCCATGAGGAAATCGCCCGCGCCAAGCTGGAGGTGCTGCGCCGCGAACATCGCGACCTCGATGAGGCGATTGCCGCTCTGGCAGGTCAGCCCGGGGCGTCTTCACTGACGCTGCAGCGGCTCAAGCGGCAGAAACTGGCGCTGAAGGACCGGATTTCGCGGCTGGAGGACGAACTGACCCCGGATATCATCGCCTGAAATCGTCCGCGCGCGATTGCGTCCGGGGCTGCGGCGAATATAGTGCGGGCTTCCTGCGATATGGGGGGACATATGGAGCTGAGCGAGCAAGCGGGCGTGCCGGTGGGCATCATCATGGGCAGCCAGTCGGACTGGCCGACCCTGCGCGAGGCCGCCGCTATTCTGGACGAGCTGGGCATTGGCTATGAGGCGCGGATCGTCAGCGCCCATCGCACGCCGGACCGGCTCTGGGCTTATGGCAAGGCAGCCGCGGGCCGCGGGCTGAAGGTGATCATTGCCGGGGCCGGGGGCGCGGCGCATCTGCCAGGGATGATGGCCTCGAAAACCCGCATCCCGGTGGTGGGCGTGCCGGTCCAGACCCGGGCGCTGTCCGGGGTCGATTCGCTTTATTCCATCGTTCAGATGCCCAAGGGCTTTCCGGTGGCAACCATGGCGATCGGTGCGGTGGGGGCGGCCAATGCCGGGCTGATGGCGGCGGGGATCCTTGCGCTGTCCGATCCGGCGCTGGCGGCGCGGCTCGATGCCTGGCGTGAGGCGCTGTCGGCCTCGATCCCCGAGGAGCCGGCCGATGATTAAACCTCTGCCGCCGGGCGCGGTGATCGGGATCCTGGGCGGCGGCCAGCTGGGGCGGATGCTGTCGGTGGCGGCGGCGCGGCTGGGATACAAGACCCATGTTTATGAACCCGGCGCGGCGCCGGCGGGCGATGTCGCCCATGCCGTGAGCTTGGCGGCTTACGACGATGCGGCGGCGCTGCGGGCCTTTGCGGAAGCGGTCGATGTCATCACCTATGAGTTCGAGAATGTGCCGGCAGAATCGCTCGATCTGCTGGAATCGATCCGGCCGATCCGTCCCAACCGTCGGGCCCTGGCCGTGTCGCAGGACCGGCTGAGCGAGAAGGAATTTCTGGCGGGGCTGGGCGTGAAGACCGCGCCTTTCGCCAATGTCGAGACCGAGGCCGATCTGCCGGCAGCGCTGGAGGTAATCGGTACGCCCTCGATCCTGAAAACCCGGCGCATGGGCTATGACGGCAAGGGGCAGATCCGCTTCACCGATACCGCGCAGCGGGACTGGACCGGGGCGGCTTCGGTGCTGGAGGGCTATGTCGAATTCTCGGGCGAGATCAGCGTGATCGTCGCGCGCGGCGTGGATGGTCAGGTCGCGGCCTATGATCCGGGGCTGAACCTGCATGAGGGCGGCATTCTGCGCACCACGACCGTGCCGTCGGGCGTGCCGCAAAGGCTGGTCACCGACGCGGTGCTGCTGGCGGCGCGTATCGTCGGGGCGCTCGATTATGTCGGGGTCATGGGGGTGGAATTGTTCGTCACGCCCTCGGGTCTGCTCGTCAACGAGATCGCCCCCCGCGTGCATAATTCCGGCCACTGGACCCAGGCCGGCTGCGCGGTCGATCAGTTCGAACAGCATATCCGCGCCGTCGCCGGCCTGCCGCTTGGCGATGGCAAGCGTCATGCCGATGTGGTGATGGAAAACCTGATCGGCGACGATATGGACCGCCTGCCGGATCTGCTGGCGGCGCCCGATGTGCAGCTCCATCTTTACGGCAAGGCCGAGACCCGCCCGGGCCGCAAGATGGGCCATGCGAACCGGATCATCCGCTAGATGGGACAGTGGCCGCGTCATCGGGGCGGAAACGCGCTTGAGACGCGGTTGATATCCGCTCTGCTTCTCGGGGCATTACGATGAGCGGGTCGGCGCTCGATATGGTTCTGTTTCTGCCGGACGCGCTGTTCCGGTGGGATGGGGCGAAAAGCGTCACCGATAATTTCGGCGATATGGTGGATAGCCTGCCCGAGCCGGAGACCCTGGCTGGCCGAAGCGCAGGAGCGGGGCGTCGGCCTGGTCAGGTTCTGTTACGGGATCTGGCTGAGGGCGGGCGCGCTTGCCGCTCAGCCCTCGGGCAGGGTTTGCGACAGGTATCGCACCATATTGCCGCCCATGATCTTGGCGATCTGGGCGTCGGAAAGGCCCTGATCCATCAGGGCCTGGGTCAACGCGGCAAGATCGGATGTGTCGAAAGGCGCATCGACCGAACCATCGTAATCGGATCCGAGCGAGACGTGATCCTCGCCGACCAGGGCGACGGCGGCGCGGATGGATCTGGCGATGGCAGCCGGGTCCGACCCGCAGGTCACATCGCGCCAATAGCCGATGCCGATCACGCCGCCCTTGGCCGCAATCGCCCGGATCAGATCGTTGGGCAGGTTGCGCTTGGTCGCACAATTGCCGTGGATGCCGGTATGGGAGACGATCGGGCGGGTGCCGTCCATGGCCAGCACATCGCGGACCATGGCCGGGCTGGCATGGGCGAGGTCGATGATCATGCCTTTGGCCATCATTGCCGCGACCACCTCGCGCCCGAAATCCGACAGCCCGGCGCCGCTTTCGCCATGCAGCGAGCCGCCAAGCTCATTGTCGAAGAAATGCGTCAGTCCGATCAGCCGGAAGCCGGCGTCATGAAGAAGATCGAGATTGGTGATATCGCCTTCCAGCGGGTGACCGCCTTCGCTTCCCAGAATGGCACCAAGCGTATGGGTGCCGGCGGCGCGGGCTTCCAGCACGGCATTCAGGTCAGTGCGGCTGCGGATCAGGCGCAGGGCCTCGGGATCGCGCGCGGCCATGGCGTTGAGCCGCGCCGCCTGATCCAGCGCCCGCGCGCGCAGGCTGAACCAGGTCCGGGGCGGGCGCAGCTGGCCGATGACCAGCTTGGTGATATTGTCCGAGGCCCCGGCGCTGTTGGTGCCGTAATTCTGGCCCGAGGGGCTTTTTGTCACCGTGGTGAAGACCTGAATGGCGACATTGCCCTCCGACAGGCGCGGGATGTCGGTATGGCCCCGGTCGACGCGTTTCATCAGGTTGCGATCCCACAAAAGCGCGTCCGAATGCCAGTCGCCGATGATCAGCCGCTCATGCAGCGCTTGTGCCTGCGGGCTGACCGGCCAGCCGTCAACGGGGGCGGTGACCGGGTTCAGGCTGCGTTCGACATAGCCGGGGGCAAGGGCGAAAAAGGCGATGGCCGCGATCAGGAGCATGGCGGCGAGGACGCGGAGGATGTTGCGCAGCATGGGCTTTCCGGGGTGCGTGGGGGCAGATCTGCCCAGAGGATATGCTGCGGACCCCGGCTTCCGCCAGCGAAGATTTCGCCTTCGTCGCGGAACCCGGCGCGGCGATAGGCCTTGTAGGCGCCCGGGTTCCACAGATTGACGGTCAGGACCAACCGGCGCTTGCCCGGATACAGCGCGGCGGCATGGGCGGGCAGGGCCGCCATGGCGGCGGTGCCAAAGCCCTTGCCCTGCTCGGTGCGCTCGATCAGCATCCCGCGCAGGCCGAGATCGGTTTCGGCGGCGAAGCGGTGGCGCTCAGGGTAAAGCGGGTCGAGCTTGAACATGCCGACCAGCCGGCCGCCCGCGCGGATGGCGTGAAAGCTGAGCTGGGGCGTGTCGTCAAGGATCATCACCGCCCCGTCATTGGCGTATTGGCCGGGATGCTGGCGCAGATGGGCCAGCTCGGACAGGCGATCAGCCGGAATATGGGCAAGGATGATCGGTGCAGTCATGTGGGTAGCATATGGCGGTGCTGCTGCCTTGGCGAGGGCTCAGGGTGCAGCACGCGCGGCAGGATGAAAGAACGGACCGGGAGCGTGGATCCTGCCGGGGGCGGGGTCTGGCAAGACACTCGGGAAGCTTGCCGGAACGAGCATCAGGAAGGAGCCGAAAACCACCTCATCCATGGTGCAATCGGCCCGGATCAGATTGACCGGGACAGCGGCGGCATCGTCGTCGATGATCACGCCGCCATCGAGGAAACAGTGTGCCTTATCCCCCTCAGGCCCGGTCAGGAAATCGCGGGCGCTCAGTGGGCCAGGGCGGGGGTATTCGCCCATGGTATCGGCAAAGCGGTTGAGCATCGGGACAAGACGGGATTTCAGCATCTCGGGGTTGCGAATGAAGACATGTTTGCCATCGTCGAAGGGCAGCAGGAGCTCTGGATTGCTGCTCGGGGGGCTGGCATCGCTCATGCCGATCCGGCCGATCACCGGATGGCCTTCTGCGGCGCGCAGGATGGCATAGGGATCGACCGCGCCGGGCAGAGCCGGCGCTTTGAGCTTCATCATCAGACCGTCCGGGTCGCCGCCGTAATCGGGGAAACGGCTGGTGCGGTAAACCGGCCTGATCTCCTGCTCGGCGCCGGTTTGGCGGTCGATGGCGATCAGGGCAATGTTGCGGGTCTCCGCATCATAAGCGCCAAGATTGTCGTGGCTGCTGCGCAGCACGAAAACCCTGTTGCGGCTGATCCCGAAAAGCTCATCGCGCAGGCTGATTTCATCGGGGGGCGTCGCCTGCGCCGCCGGGGCTGCGCAGGCGAGCGCGAGGCTGAAAAGGATCGGCCCCGCGCAGCGCATCAGTCTTCCATTGTCTCCAGCTCGTCGATGAAGCCTGCGATCATCGCAAGGCCCTTGTCCCAGAAGGCCGGGTCGGACGCGTCGAGCCCGAAGGGGGCCAGCAGTTCCTTGTGGTGCTTGGACCCGCCGGCGGCCAGCATGTCGAAATACTTGTCCTGAAAGCCCTCGGGCGCGGCCTCATAGGCGGCATAGAGCGCATTCACCAGCCCGTCGCCGAAAGCATAGGCATAGACGTAGAAGGGCGAGTGGACGAAATGCGGGACATAGGACCAGAAGGTTTCATAGCCGGGCATGAATTCGAAAACCGGGCCGAGGCTTTCGATGGCGACTTCCATCCAGATATTGTTGATATCGTCGGGCGTCAGCTCGCCTTCCGCGCGCGCGGCATGCAGGCGGCATTCGAAATCGTAGAAGCTGATCTGGCGCACGACGGTGTTGATCATATCCTCGACCTTGCCGGCCAGCAGCGCCTTTTTCTGGGCTGGATCGGTGGTATCGGCCAGCAGCTTGCGGAAGGTCAGCATCTCGCCGAAGACACTCGCGGTTTCGGCAAGGGTCAGGGGCGTTGCGGCCAGCAGCTCGCCCTGACCTGCGGCGAGGCGCTGGTGAACGCCGTGGCCCAGTTCATGCGCCAGCGTCATCACGTCGCGCGGTTTGCCGAGATAATTCAGCATGACGTAAGGATGTGCGGTCGTCACCGTCGGATGGGCAAAGGCGCCGGGGGCCTTGCCGGGTTTTACGGCCGCGTCGATCCAGCCTTCGGTGAAGAAGGGCTGGGCCAGTTCGGCCAGCTTTGGCGAGAAGCCGGCATAGGCGTCCAGCACCGTGGCCTGCGCTTCGTTCCAGCTGACGGTCTTCGGGGCGTCGCTCGGCAGCGGCGCGTTGCGGTCCCAGACCTGCAGCTTGTCCAGCCCCAGCCATTTCGCCTTCAGCGCATAATAGCGATGCGACAGGCGCGGATAGGCGGCGGTGACCGCATTGCGCAGGGCCTCGACCACTTCGGGTTCGACATGGTTCGACAGGTGCCGGCCATGCTGGGGCGAGGGCATCTTGCGCCATTTGTCCTCGACCGCCTTTTCCTTGGCCAGCGTGTTATGGACGCGCGCGAACAGTTTGATGTTCTTGCCGAAGACCTCGGCCAGGGCCCGGGCGGCGGCTTCGCGGGCGGCGCGGTCATGATCGGTCAGCAGGTTCAGCACCGCTTCGAGCTGCATGGTCTGCCCGTCGATCTGGAATTCCAGCCCGGCCATGGTTTCATCGAACAGCCGGTTCCAGGCGGCGGCCCCGACCACGGAATTGTCGTGGAGGAATTTTTCCAGCTCATCGGACAGCTGATAGGGGCGCATGGCGCGCATCCGGTCGAAAACCGGCTTGTAGCGGGCCGGCCCGTTCGGGGCGGTGAACACCGCCTCATAGGTTTCGTCCGGGATGCGGTTGAATTCGAGGCTGAAAAAGACCAGCGGCGTGGTGAATTCGGTTATCTGGGCTTGCAGATCCGACATCAGCTTGGCGCGGGCCGGGTCCATGGTGTTCTGATAGTAACGCAGCCCGGCATAGGACATGATCCGGCCCGCCAGAATGTCGATGGCCTCATAGCGCTGGATCGCCTCCAGCATGGCCGGGGCGTCAAGATCCGCAAGCCGGCCCTCATAGTCGCGGGCGAAGCTGGCGGCCTGGGCTTCCAGGGCCTTCAGGTCTGCGGCCAATTCGGGCGCGTCGGGGCCGGGGTAGAGATCGTCGAGATTCCAGTCGGGCAGATCGCCGAATTCGGTCGGGGTGGCGGTCAGGCCGGTATGGCGGCAGATTTCGCGGTCAAAGCGCATCGAAGGATCCTTTCTGTTACCCCCGATGTGCAGGCTGCCTGGCCGAGGTTCAAGCCCCGGGTTCCCAGACAGGTGGATTACGAAGGTCGGCCGTGGCGATATGTTCGAAGAAGGCATCGTAGAACTGGGCCTGCCGCTCGGGTGCGCCGAGCAGGATCTCGTGGCGCCCGCCCTCGATCCTGATCAGCTTCGCGCCCTCCCACGAGGCAGCCCGCAGCCGGATCGCCCGCGATGAGACCACCAGTTCATGGCTGCCAACCGCAACCAGCATCGGCAGATCGGGCGCGGGCAGGGCGGCGAGGCGGCGGCATTCGGTCAGTGCGGCGGCCAGCCAGTCATAGCTGGCCCCGCCCAAGGTCATTTCCGGCCATGCCACCGCTTCATGCACCAGCCGTGTCCAGGCATCGACATTCTCGGTCAGCAGGTTGTTCTGGAATGCCTCGTCCAGCACATAGGTGCCATCGCCGCCGGTGCCCATGGCCGCATGCCCGCCCCTGCCAAACCGGCCGGCGGTCTTGGCGATGGCCATGACCACCGCATGAGGCATCGGCGCATGGTTGATCCCCCACATCGGTGCCGAGAAGCTGGCGCTGGCGACCGGCAGCCCGTTATGGAGCGCAGCCAGCCCGATGGCCCCGCCCATGGAATGACCGAGCAGATGCCAGGGCTCGGGCAGGTCCAGCTGGGCGGCGGTTTCCAGAAGCGCCACCGCGTCGAGCTGGTAATGCGAGAAATCGCGGATATGGCCCGGGCGGGTATTGTCCTGAAGGCGGTCGGCCAGCCCCTGTCCGCGCCAGTCGATGGTGATCACGTTCAGCCCGGCTTCGGTCAGGGTCCGGGCGACCGGGGCATATTTTTCGGCATATTCGGTGCGGCCGGGGAACAGCAGCACCGTGGCATGGGGCGCGCTTGCCCGCCACAGCACCACACGCAGCCGGATATCGTCATCGCTGCGCACCCAGAAAGCCTCGGCCGGGATTTCCCGGCTTCCAGCGAGCTGGTAAAACGGTGCGGGGGAAAGGGTCATGTGCTTAACTCGTAAACCTCTGTCACAGGGGGGCGATACTCAGACCAGTGCCGATCCCAGTTTCATTGCCAAGGTCATATTGCCCTCGATGGAGAGCTTGCCCATCATGAAGGCGGCAGTCGGGTTGACCGAGCCATTCAGCAGGCCTTCGAAGACTTCCTGATCGGCGGTGACCGTTACGTCGGCTTCCTCATTGCCGGCGCGGGCACCGTTGACATCGACCATGATCGCGCCCTCGCCCTTGATCACGAATTTTGCCATGCCGTCCTCGAAGCTGACATTCTTGTCGTTCAGTGCAGCGATGGCGCTCTCGATAACTTTGCTCATTCCCTATTCCTTTTCTTTGACTGGCATGCGACCCGCCGGTCAGGCTACAACACAAATATGAAACCGAGCATGTCCATGTCCAGATCTGTCTTATTGGCATTTGCCATTGCCTGCGCTGGGGCGCAAGCACGGGCTGCGCCTGCCGATCCCGCCTGGTTTGCAATCCTGGCCCAAAACGCGGGCGATGGCTGGATGGAGGCAGAGGCCGAAATCCTCGGCGCCTGGGAAGAAACCGGCTCGGAAGTGCTCAATATGATCCAGGCGCGCGGCGAAGTCGCGCTCGACGAAGGGGACTATCCGGCGGCTATCGGTCATCTGACGGCGTTGCTCGATCACACGTCCGAACACGCGATGGGCTATCAATTGCGGGCGATGGCCTATTGGCTGATCGGCGATTACGGTCCGGCTGCCGCTGATCTTCAGCGGACATTGGTGCTTGAGCCGAAGCAATATCTGGCGCTGACCCAGCTGGGCACCATGCTGGAGGAGCTGGGCGACAATGCCGCTGCCGCCGAAGCATTGCGCCGCAGTCTTGAGATAAACCCCCATCAGCAAGATGCCGCCGATGCGCTTGCCCGGCTCGATGCCGCCGATAACGGCATGGACGTCTGACGCGCGGAAACGGAAGGTCGATCATGTCACGCGTCACGGCCGTTCTGGGCCCGACCAATACCGGCAAGACCCATTATGCCATCGAACGCATGCTGGCCCATCGCTCGGGCGTCATCGGCTTGCCGCTGCGCCTGCTGGCGCGCGAGGTCTATGACCGTATCGTCAAGGCGCGCGGCCCCTCGGCCGTGGCGCTGGTCACCGGTGAGGAACGTATCGTCCCGCCCCGGGCCCAGTACTGGGTCGCCACCACCGAGGCCATGCCGGAAGTGCCCGCCGATTTTGTCGCGCTCGACGAAATCCAGCTTTGCGCCGATCCGCAGCGCGGCCATGTCTTTACCGACCGGCTGCTGCGCATGCGCGGGATGCACGAAACCCTGCTGCTTGGTTCCGACACCATGCGTCCGGCGATTGCCGCGCTGGTGGACAAGGTGCAGTTCATGCGCCGGGACCGCTTTTCGACGCTGAGCTGGGCGGGCTCGAAAAAGATCAGCCGGATGCCCTCGCGCTCGGCGATTGTGGGTTTTTCGGTCGATGACGTCTATGCGATTGCCGAATTGCTGCGCCGCCAGAAGGGCGGGGCGGCGGTGGTGATGGGGGCGCTTTCCCCGCGCACCCGCAATGCCCAGGTCGAAATGTATCAGTCGGGCGAGGTCGATCATCTGGTCGCCACCGATGCGATCGGCATGGGGCTGAACCTGGATATCCGCCATGTCGGCTTCTTCTCGACCGTGAAATTCGACGGCCGCCGGATGCGGCCCCTGTTCCCCCATGAGATGGGCCAGATCGCCGGTCGCGCTGGCCGCCATACCGAGTCCGGCACTTTCGGGGTGACCGGCGAGGCCGCGCCGCTGGACGAAGGCCTGATCGAGGCCATAGAGAATCACCGCTTCGCCCCGATATCCAAGCTGATCTGGCGCAATCCCAGGCTGGAATTCGGCAATATGGATCGGCTGATCGCCAGCCTTGAAGCTGCGCCGGACAGCGAATGGCTGGTGCGAGGGCGCGATGCCGATGATCTTCTGGCGCTGAAAACCCTGCGCGAGCTGCCCGAGATCCGTGACCGGGTGACGCAGGTTTCCGATGTCCGCCTGCTGTGGGATGTCTGCCGAATCCCGGATTTTCGCGGAATTTCGCCCACCGAACACACATCTCTCTTGCTGCGGATTTTCGGTTTCCTGCAAGATGGCGGCATCCCGGGTGACTGGTTGGCCCGCGCGGTGGAACGGATCGACCGCAGCCAGGGCGATATCGACGCGCTCTCGAAACGGCTGGCTTTCATTCGGACATGGACCTATGTCGCGCAATGCTCAGGCTGGGTTGACGACGAAACATATTGGCGCGAGGAAACGCGCAGGGTAGAAGACCGCCTGTCAGATGCGCTGCACGCAGCGCTTACGCAACGATTTGTGGACCGGCGCACCTCTGTGCTGATGCGCCGGCTCAAGCAGAAGGAGACCCTCGTGGCCGAGGTGAACGACAAGGGCGAAGTCAGCGTCGAAGGCGAATTCGCCGGACGGCTGGAGGGGTTCCGTTTCCGGGCGGATGTGACGCAGAACCCGGATGAGGCGAAGATGCTGAACCGCGCCGCCTATGAGGCGCTGAGGCCGGAATTCCATCTGCGGGCGGATCGTTTCTACAACGCGCCCGATACCGAACTGGATTTCACCGAACAGGGTGGTCTGATGTGGGGCGATGCCGCCATCGGCAAGCTGGTCAAGGGCTCCGAGCCGCTGAAGCCCGGGGTCGAGGCCTTCGTCGATGAGGAAGCCGGCCCCGAGATCGCCGAAAAAGTGACGCGCCGCCTTCAGCATTTCATCGACCGCAAGGCTGCCACCCTTTATGAGCCGCTTCTGGCGATGAGCCGTGATGAGACCCTGACCGGGCTCGCGCGCGGCTTTGCCTTCCGTCTGGTCGAAAATCTCGGCCTGATCCGCCGCGAAGAGGTCGCCAATGAGGTCAAGGAGCTCGATCAGGATGCGCGCGGCCTGCTGCGCAAGCATGGTGTGCGCTTTGGCCAGTTCACCATCTTCATGCCGGCGCTTCTGAAGCCGGCACCGACCCGACTGCGCTTGGTGCTGTCCGGTCTGTGGGACGGGCTCGACGAGTTCCCCGAAAGCCCGCCGCCCGGTCTGGTCACCATCCCCAATATCGCCGAGGTGCCGGCGAGGGTCTATACGCTCTCGGGCTATCGCCCGGCTGGCGAGCGCGCGATTCGTATCGACATGCTGGAACGGCTCGCCGATATGCTGCGTAGCCAGGACTCCCGCGGCGGGTTCGAGGCCAATGCCGACATGCTCTCGATCACCGGCATGACGCTGGAACAGTTCGCCGGTCTGATGGAAGGTCTGGGCTATGGCGCTGAAAAGGGCGAGCGGGTCAAGACCAAGGCCGATGCGGTCCCGGCGCCGGAAGCTCCGGCAGCTGCCGATCACGAACATCCCCTGACCGAGGAAGAATCGGTGCTGGCCGTGGAAACCCGCGCCAAATGGGAAGCCGAACAGGCCGAAAAGAAAAAGGCCGAAGCCGAAGCTGCGGCAGGCGATGCCGAAGCCGCCGCGCCGGAAGCTGCCCCGGAGATGGAAGTGTTCTATACCTTCCGCTGGGCGCCAAAACCGCGTCATCCGCGCCCGCAGCAGGGTGGGGGTCGCCGTCAGCAGGGCGCACCGCGCAGCGAGGGCGGCGAAGCTGGCCGGTCGCGTCAGGGCAAGAAGGCCGATTTCAAATCCGGCAAGGGCGGCAAGCCCCGCGGCAAGGGCGATCGCAATGATCGCGGCGACAAGTCGAAGACCTATTCGGCGCGTCCGCAGCGGGCTGAAAAGCCGATCGACCCGGATAACCCGTTTGCAGCGGCTCTGGCCGGCCTGATCAAGAAGGACTGATCCGATGCGCTGGCTGACCCCCGACGATCTGACACGGATTTACGGGGAGCCGGTGCCGGCTTCGATCCGCAAGGTTGCACCCTACCTGACCGACGCATACCGCGCCTTTCTTGAAAGGGCGCGGTTCTGCATTCTGAGCACGGTCGGCCCGGAAGGCACCGATGCCAGCCCCCGCGGCGACGATGGCCCGGTGGTGCGCATCCTCGACGCTAAAACTTTGGCCGTGCCCGATCGGCACGGCAATAACCGCATCGATTCGCTTCGCAACATTGCCGGCGACGAACGGGTCAGCCTGATGTTCATGATCAATGGCTCTGACACCATTATCCGCATCAATGGCCGCGCCCGGATTACCGATGATGACAAGCTTTGCGCCAGTTTCGAGCATGGCGGCAAGCTGCCCTGGACCGTGATCCTGATCCGCATCGAGGAGGTCTATTTCCAATGCGCCCGCGCCATCCTGCGCGCCGGCCTCTGGTCCGACCCTGACAATAGTGCCGGCCTGCCGACGGCGGGCCAGATCCTTGCCGACATGACCGCAGGCGAGGTTGGCGGCGATGGCTATGATCGCGGGCCGGCCCGCGCCGCCAGCTCGATGTGGTAGATATGCAGCGCTGGGGCGCTGATCGCGGCCGCTCTGTCGGCCCTGCTCTGGCAGGGCCTTGGCGAGCATTGCAAAACCTATCCGAAGACCGATGATGCCAGTTGGACCGAATGCAGCGAAGGCTGGCTGACCCGCCTCCCGTTTTCTTCTTCACCGAAATATCCCGGGGTCGCCGGTCGGTGCACCACCGGTTCGAGAACCGGCCGGCGACGGGCAGCGCCCCGGTCGGCGCTTCGCCAAAAGGAAAGGGCCGCCCCAAAAGGACGGCCCCTGAATTCCAGACGCGAAAGGATCAGTTCTTTGCGTAATATTCGACGACGAGGTTCGGTTCCATGACCACGGCGTAGGGGACATCGCCCAGAGCCGGGGTGCGCACGAAGGTCGCGGTCATCTTGGAGTGATCGGCTTCCACATAGTCCGGGACGTCACGCTCGGCCAACTGCACCGATTCCAGAACGATGGCGAGCTGCTTCGAGCGGTCGCGGACGGCGATGACGTCGCCTTCCTTGACGCGGTAGGAGGCGATGTTCACGCGCTTGCCGTTCACGGTCACATGGCCGTGGTTCACGAACTGGCGGGCGGCGAAGATGGTCGGCACGAATTTGGCGCGGTAGACGACGGCGTCCAGGCGGCGCTCCAGCAGACCGATCAGGTTCTCGCCGGTATCGCCCTTGACGCGTTCGGCTTCGGCATAGATGCGGCGGAACTGCTTCTCGGTCAGGTCACCATAGTAACCCTTCAGCTTCTGCTTGGCGCGCAGCTGAGTGCCGAAATCCGAAAGTTTGTTCTTGCGGCGCTGACCGTGCTGGCCCGGACCGTATTCGCGGCGGTTGACCGGCGATTTGGCGCGGCCCCAGATGTTTTCGCCCATACGGCGGTCGATCTTGTACTTGGCAGTCGTGCGTTTGGTCACGGCTGATCTCCTTTTGTCATGTTCTCAAAAGGGCGTTGTCCTTTGGCCGAAGCCCGACAGGCATCCCCTTGCGGGGCCCACCAACACCAATGAAACGGCGCTTATAGCTGGCACGGGGGCAGAGTCAACCACTCTCTAGGCTCTTGCTGCCGCGCGAAAGGGACGGCAGAAAGGCGTCATGAAACAGATCATCTGCATCAAATGGGGCGCGAAATACGGCCCCGAATATGTGAACCGCTTCTATAACATGGTGGCGCGCAATATCACCCCGCCGTTCCGGGTGATCTGCTTCACCGATGACAGCGAAGGGTTCGATCCGGCCATCGAGACCCGGCCCTTGCCCGATCCCGGTTTCGTCATGCCAAAGAACACGCCCGGCAAATGGCCGAAATCTCAGCTCTGGGGCGATCTGGGCGATATTACCGGCACGGTGCTGTTCATGGATCTCGATGTGATTGTCACCGGCAATCTCGACGGTTTTTTCGAATATGCCGATCCGGCGGACGTGATCACCGCCAAGAACCCCAATACCCCGTTCGAGCGCATGGCCCAGACCTCAATCTACCGCATGCAGGTCGGTTCGCTGAAATTCATGCGCGAGAAATTTCTGTCCGATCCCCAGAAATATGCCGACAAATACCGCTATGAGCAGCGTTTCGTCACGCATAACGCCCCGGGCGGGGTGAAATTCTGGCCAAAGGGCTGGGTCAGCCATTTCCGGCTGAACTGCATTCCGCCCTTCCCGCTGAACTATCTGCGCCCGCCACGGATCCCCAAGGGAACCAAGGTGGTGATTTTCGCCGGTCACCTCAATCCCGACGATGCGGTTCTCGGCCAATGGTCCAAGGCCGATCCGGCGCGCGCGCCCGGCGACCACCTGAAGGCGACCTTTGACGGGCGGCGGCGCGAAAGCGTTTTCAAGCATCTGCGCCATTACTATCTCCCGGCGACCTGGATTGCCGACAAATGGCGCTGAGGGGCGATTGATCGGCTCCAGGAGCAACGAAGGAGCGGATAGGGATGGCATGACTCTCTGGTAGCGGATCGAGGGTGGCCCGATCCCTGTGATCGGGGATGAAACGGCTTTTCGAGGCAACCCTTGCCTGAGGCGGGGGCATCGGCTAACCCGATGCGAAACCTGCAATTGAAGGCATGCCCATGCGTCTGTCGCGCTATTTCCTGCCCGTTCTCAAGGAAGACCCCAAAGAGGCCCAGATCGTCAGCCACCGGCTGATGCTGCGCGCCGGGATGATCAAACAGCAGGCGGCGGGGATCTATTCCTGGCTGCCGCTCGGCTACAAGGTGCTGAACCGTATTCAGCAGATCGTGCATGAGGAACAGCAGCGTGCCGGTCATATCCCGCTGTTGATGCCGACCCTGCAATCGGCCGATCTGTGGCGCGAGAGCGGGCGCTATGACGCTTATGGCGACGAACTGCTGCGCATCACCGACCGCCACAAGCGTGATATGCTGTATGGGCCGACCAATGAGGAGATGATCACCGATATCTTCCGCTCCAATGTCAGCAGTTACAAGGACCTGCCGCTGACGCTGTATCAGATCCAGTGGAAATTCCGCGACGAGATCCGCCCGCGCTTCGGCGTGATGCGCGGGCGCGAGTTCCTGATGAAGGACGGCTATAATTTCGATCTGACCAAGGAAGACGCGCTGCATGCCTATAACCGGCATCTGGTCAGCTATCTGCGCAGCTATGAACGCATGGGCCTTCAGGCGATCCCGATGCGTGCCGATAGCGGTCCGATCGGCGGTGACAACACCCATGAATTCCTGGTGCTGGCCGAGACCGGCGAATCCGAGGTCTTCTATGACAGCGAGATCACCGATCTGAAATTCGGCAATCGTGAAATCGATTACGACAGTGTCGAGGAATGCCGGGCGGTGCTGGAGGAATTCACCAGCCGTTACGCCCGCACCGACGAGACCCATGACGAGGCGATCTTCAATCAGATCCCCGAAGAGCGCCGCCGGACCGCGCGCGGCATCGAGGTCGGCCAGATCTTCTATTTCGGCACCAAATATTCCGAGCCGATGGGCGCAACCGTGGCTGGCCCGGACGGCAACCGGACCCCGGTCCATATGGGCAGCCACGGCATCGGCGTCTCGCGCCTTCTGGGGGCGATCATCGAGGCCAGCCATGACGAGAAGGGCATCATCTGGCCCGAGGGCGTGGCCCCGTTCCATGTCGGCATCGTCAACCTGAAACAGGGCGATCCGGCGGTCGATTCCGCCTGTGAGGCGCTTTACCGCACGCTGAAGGCCAAGGGCTTCGACGTGCTCTATGACGACCGCGACGAGCGGGCGGGCGCGAAATTCGCCACCATGGATCTGATTGGCCTGCCTTGGCGGATCACCGTGGGTCCGCGCGGATTGAAGTCGAACCAGGTCGAGCTGACATCGCGCAGGACCGGGATTTCCGAGGAGCTGTCGCCGGAGCAGGCGGTTCAGCGGGTCGAGGAGATTTATCAGCCGGTGTTCGACGCGGCGAAATGAACAAGGCCGGGGGCTTTGCCCCCCGGCCCCCCAGGATATTTTGGTGAAGAAGAAGGGCTCAGTTTGGCGTGAGGTCGATCTGAGCCCTTTTTCAGCTCGCGGCTTGCAGCTGCTTGAGCAGCGTCGTGTTGGCATAGCCATCAGGCGAGACGCCGACCCGCCTTTGGAAGGCTTTGATCCCTTCCATGGTCTTTTCGCCGATCGCGCCATCGGGCTCTCCGACATTATAGCCGAGCCGGTTGAGCAGGCGCTGCACTTCCTCTTTCTGGTTATGGGTCAGCGAGCCGGCCTCGCGCGGGAAGGAGCCGACAATGCCCGGGCCGCCGCCGATGCGGTTGCCGAGCATGGCGACGCCGAGCGCGTAATTGTCCGAGGCATTATAGGCGCGGATTGCCATGAAATTCCTGGTGACCAGGAAGGCCGGACCCTTGCTTCCGGCCGGTGCAATGATCCCGCCCGAAGGCAGGCTGCGGCCATCGACGGCGCGCACGCCCTGCGCGGCCCAGCTTGAGCCGGATTTGACATTGCTGCGCCCGGTCTGGCCATAGTTGAAGCCCGAAGGCAGGCGCACCTCGACCACTGCCGGCAGGCCCGAGATCCAGCCCGAGCGCTTCAGATAGGCTGCCGTTGAGGCCAGCGAATCTGTCGGGTCATCCGACCAGATGTCGCGCCGGCCATCGCCGTTGAAATCGACGGCAAAGGCCAGATACGAGGTCGGCATGAACTGGGTATGGCCCATGGCTCCGGCCCAGCTGCCCAGCATGTGCTGCGGGTCGGTATCGCCGGCCTGAATGATCTTCAGCGCGGCGATCAGCTGGCCGGCGAACATCTCGCCCCGGCGGCCGTCATAGGCCAGCGTTGCCAGCGAGGGGATGATCTGCATCTTGCCGCGATTGCCGCCGAAATTCGATTCCATACCCCAGACCGCCATGACGATATTGCGGTCGACGCCGTAGCGGCTTTCGATCTGGCTCAGCGTGCCGGAATAGGTGCGCGCCAGACCGCGGCCCTTGGTGGTGCGGCTGTCCGAGGCGGCGCTGTCAAGATATTCCCAGACCGGGCGTGAGAACTCGGCCTGCTTGCGGTCGAGTCGGATCACTTCCGGGTTATAGCGGGCAATGCGCATCGCATTGTCATAGACCGCCGGATTGACCCCGGCCGCAATCGCGCGCGGGCGGAAGGAGGCGACCCAGTTCTGCAGGCCGGCCTCGGAGGCGGCGGAGGCCTGCGGGATCGGCGCCGGGGTGAGCGAGGAGCCGGCTGAGGCGCCTGGGCCGCGGGCGGTGCAGCTGGCCAGAATGGCGATGGCGGCGACCGAGATGGTCAGTTTGGTGAAAGTTCTGCTCATGACTGTCCCTGTTTTCGGGGTGATTTGCAGCGAAGATAGCTTAGCCGGCCCATAAGGAAAACCGGGTGCTTTCGGGCTGGAGGCATCGGCGGAAAATCGCTTAGTCCTGATGCGGTCAGCAGGCCTGTTCCTCGCCTGCGAAAAACGGCTCCATCCGGGCGATGATGACGGCGTTTTCATCGAGCGCGCGCTGCATCAGGGCGCGGTCCTGCGCGCCGATCTCCTGACCGTCCGCTTCGCGCTCGCTCAGCGTGCCATAGCCGGTGACATCGAGCGGTGCCATATCCGCCTGTTTGAGAATGGTGACGGTTTCGCGCACGGCTTCGGCTTCGTCCTTGCCGGCGGCATAGCACAGGATACCGGCCCCGCTCGCGCCCTCGGGCAATCCGTCGCCTTCCTTGCGCCCCAGCTGCACCAGCAGCGTATAGACTTGTTGTGCCATCGCGGCCCCCTTAACTTCCGGTCAGGACAAGGGAGTGCGGGATGAGCAAGAGTTTGGCAAGGGTAGAAACCGCGTTGAGGGCGGCAGGCCTGAGTGCTGATATCCGCGAGATGGGCGATACCCGGACGGCGGCCGATGCGGCGGCGGCGGTGGGCTGCGCGCTCGATCAGATCGCCAAGTCGATCATCTTTCGCGGCGAGGATAGCGGCCATGTCATCCTGTTCCTGACCGCCGGCGGCAACCGGGTCGATGCGGGCAAGGCGACGGCCCTGGCCGGCCAGCCGCTCGGCAAGGCCGATGCGGGGCTGATCCGGGCCGAGACCGGCTTTGCGATTGGCGGCGTCGCGCCGGTCGGGCACCTGAACCCGATCGAGGCCTTCGTCGATCCGCGCCTGACCGAATTCGATCTGGTCTGGGCGGCGGCCGGCACGCCGCGCCATGTCTTTGCCGTCGCCCCTGCCGATCTGATCCGGGTCAGCGGCGCGGTGCCCGCCGATTTCACCGTCTGAGGCCGGCGGATGGAATGGCGGGGCGAGGGCACGGTGATCGGGCGCAGGCCGCATGGGGAACATGCGGTGGTGCTCGATCTGCTCAGCCCCGATCTTGGCCGGGTGGTCGGGCTGGTGCCGGGCGGGGCCGGGCGCTCGAAAGCGGCGATGCTGCAACCGGGCAATCGGCTGTCCTTGCAGTGGCGGGCCCGGCTGGAGGACCAGCTTGGCACCTTCGCCGTTGAGCCCTTGCGGGCCCGGCCCGGGCTTTTGGGCAATGCCGCCGCGCTTGACGGGATGAATGCGACTTCGGCACTGCTGCGTTTTGCGCTGCCCGAACGCGATCCGCATCCCTATCTGAGCGAGGTTTCCGAGGCGCTCTGGGACGCGATGGATCAGGGTGCCGACTGGGCACCCGATTATATCCGCTGGGAAATGCTGCTGCTCGATGAGATGGGCTTCGGGCTGGATCTGAGCCGCTGCGCGCTCAGCGGGGTGCGCGAAGGGCTGACCTATGTCAGCCCGACATCCGGGCGCGCGGTGACGGCCTTGGCGGCGGGGGAATATGCCCCGCGCCTTTTGCGCCTGCCGGCGATGTTGGGCGGGCCGCCCAGCAATGATGACTTAAGCCACGCCTTGGCCCTGACCGGGCATTTCCTGCATCAGCGCCTGGCCGGCGAACATGTCGGCCGGCCCCTGCCTGCGGCGCGGGACCGGCTGGCAGCCCGGCTTATTCGCGGGTGAACTGCAGCTTGTGCCCGGGCCCGCTCAGCACGATGCCGTTCTGGGTCAGCTCGGCCGAGCTGGCCTGATCGAGCGCCGTGAAATAGGTCTGTTCCAGCGCGGCGTTCTCGAAGCAGGCCTTGCGGGTGGTGGCCAGCGGGCTCAGCGCGACCTGCGGCCACTCGGCCTTGTTCTCGCCGCTGAAATTGTTGCAGGCGCCAGTGCCCGAGACCCGCTTGCCCTCGATCTTCAGGGTCGGGTTGACGAGGGTTGCCTTGTCGTCGAGGGCGACCAGGCGATAGCTGCCATCCATGCTTTGTACCTTTTCCGAACAGGCTGCCAGGGCGGTTAGCCCGATCATGCCGGCTGCCAGTGTGATTTTAGAAAACTTCATCGCCTCTTGCCTCTCGTCTTTCAAATATCATTTGGGTGTAAGGACCGCTGAGTACCAGGGTGGCGCGGTCCCGCTGCATGGATTCTACACGCATGAGGCGATTAGCATAGAGCATTTCCGCTGTCTGCCGTCCCGGATCGGTGCAGGGCATGTCGGTCCAGCTTAACCGCTGTGCCGAAAAGCCCGGTGCCGTGGCGGCCTGTGCGGCTGCATAGGCATTGCAGGGGCCGATCCCGGTCAGCCGGTCGCCGTCGATGCGCAGCGATACGTCATGTTCCCTAGGCAGCCCGTCCAGCTGGACCAGCTTCCAGTCGATGCCGTCTATGCGCTGAGCTTCGGGGATGCCCGGTGCGGTGCAGCCGGCCAGGGCCGCCACTGCCAGCGCGATGATTGCCGCTTTCTTCGTCATGCCTGCTCCCGGGCCCGAAATAAAAACCCCCGCAGGCGCGGGCCAGCGGGGGTTTTGAACCTCATCCGGTTCGCTTTGCCTTACAGAGCGCCTTCGCGTTGAGCCTTTTTACGGGCCAGCTTGCGGGCACGACGCACGGCCTCGGCCTTTTCACGGGCCTTCTTGACGGACGGCTTCTCGAAATGCTGCCGCAGCTTCATTTCACGGAACACGCCCTCGCGCTGAAGTTTCTTCTTCAGTGCGCGCATCGCCTGTTCGACGTTATTGTCGCGAACGTTCACCTGCATGTGGTTGTCACCACCTTCCTAGGTTAAAGTTGATCGAAATTGCAGGAAG
>JBKEBH010000132.1:0-4794 GCA_047973065.1 Paracoccus sp. (in: a-proteobacteria)
CGAACTTCAGGTTGTCGCCCGGCATCACCATTTCAGTGCCTTCCGGCAGCTTCACCGTCCCGGTCACATCCGTCGTGCGGAAGTAGAACTGCGGGCGGTAGTTCGCGAAGAACGGCGTGTGGCGGCCGCCTTCTTCCTTGGTCAGGATATAGGCCTCGGCTTCGAACTTCGTGTGCGGCTTCACCGAACCCGGCTTGCACAGAACCTGACCCCGCTCGACGCCGTCACGGTCGACGCCGCGCAGCAGCGCGCCGATATTGTCGCCGGCTTCCCCGCGATCGAGCAGCTTGCGGAACATTTCAACGCCGGTGCAGGTCGTCTTCTTGGTGTCGCGGATGCCGACGATTTCCAGCTCGTCACCGACATTGACAGCGCCGCGCTCAACACGGCCGGTCACCACGGTGCCACGACCCGAGATCGAGAACACGTCTTCGATCGGCATCAGGAAGGGCTGGTCGATGGCACGTTCCGGGGTCGGGATGTATTCGTCCACCGCCGCGATCAGCGCCTTGATCGATTCCTCGCCGATTTCCGCGTCACGGCCTTCCATCGCCGCCAGAGCCGAGCCCTTGACGATCGGGATATCGTCGCCGGGATAGTCATACGAGCTCAGCAGCTCGCGCACTTCCATCTCGACCAGTTCCAGCAGCTCTTCGTCATCCACCTGGTCAACCTTGTTCAGGTAAACGACCATGTAGGGGATGCCGACCTGACGGCCGAGCAGGATGTGCTCGCGCGTCTGCGGCAGCGGACCGTCAGCAGCGTTCACCACCAGGATCGCACCGTCCATCTGAGCGGCACCGGTGATCATGTTCTTGACATAGTCGGCGTGGCCGGGGCAGTCGACATGCGCATAGTGGCGGGTCGGCGATTCATATTCGACATGCGCCGTCGAGATCGTGATCCCGCGCGCCTTTTCTTCCGGGGCGCCGTCAATCTGGTCATAGGCCTTGAAGTCACCGAAATACTTCGTGATCGCAGCCGTCAGCGTCGTCTTGCCGTGGTCAACGTGGCCAATCGTACCAATGTTGACGTGCGGTTTCGTCCGTTCAAACTTTGCTTTTGCCATGAAGGCCTCCTTGATCGGGGCAGATGGCGGTCCGTTCCCCGGTTTTGTATCGGACGCGGAAATATAAGCTGATTCAGGAAAAATCAAGGGCACACGGCCGATCCGGGCATAGTTGACGCATGAGGAACCAGCCGGGCCAAAATGCGTTCTTTTCCGCAAGATGTCCGAATTTCTTCAGGGCATCGTCTCAACGGGAGAATCCAAATGAGTCTGATGAAATCCCTTGCCCGCGTTGCCGCAGGCGTTCTGGTTGCCAAGGGCATCAGCGCGGTCGTGAAAAACGCCAGCGCCAGCAAGAGCTCGGGCACCAGTCCGCGCCGCACTGGCGGCGGACTTCTCGATGAGATCACGCGCAGCGCCCAGGGCAGCAGCGCCAGCGGCGGGCTGGGCGGACTGCTTGGCCAGGTTCTGGGCGGGCAAAGCGGTAGCGCAGGCAGCTCCCGGCGTTATGGCGGCCCCAATTCGACCGGTGCCAACGGCGGGCTTGGCGGGATTCTTGACAGTCTGACCGGCAACAGCAGCACGCGCGCGCAAAGCTCGGGCGGGCTCGGCGATCTTCTGGGCGGCATGCTGGGCGGCAGCGCCGCAGGCAGTCTGGCCGCACGCGGTGCCCAAAGCTCCAATGATGCCACCTTCGGAGAACTGCTGAACGATTCCTTTTCCAATGGCGGCGAGCCGCAGATCGCTCCGACGCCCGATCAGAACGCCATGGCCGGGCTGAAGCTGCGCGCCATGATCCAGGCGGCCAAGGCCGACGGTCAGATCGACGAGGCCGAAAAGGAACGGCTGATGGGTGAGCTGGGCGAGCTCGACGACGAAGAGCGCCGTTTCATCCGCGAACAGATGGCCGCGCCGATCGACGCCGTGGCCCTGGCTCGGGCGGTTCCGCAAGGGCATGAGCCCCAGATCTATCTGATGTCGGTCATGGCCATCGACTTCGACAGCCAGCAGGAAGCGCAATATCTGCACCAGCTGGCGCAGGCATTTGGCCTGGAGCCGCAGCTGGTGAACCAGATCCACGAAAAGGTCGGCATTCAGAATCTTTACGCCTAAGCAGGCGGCGAATGCTTCCGGGCCGGTAATTACGCCCGGCTCGGACGCCCCTCACGGAAAGTTCATGCCGCGCGATCATATAACCCGCCGGGCCACGATTTCCGCCCGGTTGATCCCGGCCCGGGCAGCTGCCAGAATCGGCTTACGGGCCAATCCCCCCTCAGGAGATATATTGACTATGAAATTGCTTTTTGCCGCCGCCGCGATTGCGGCACTTCCCCTTGCCGCCCACGCTGACGACGATGCCGTCAAGGCCGCCGTCGAAGGCCGCGTCGGCTATATGCAAATGATCGGGATCAACATGGGCACGCTGGCCGGCATGGCCAAGGGCGAGATCGCCTATGACGAAGCCGCCGCCGTGAAGGCCGCCACCAATATCGAGGCGCTCAGCAAATACGACCTCCCCGGCCTTTATATCGAAGGCAGCCAGCCCGCCGAAGGCATCGACACCGAAGCGCTGCCGGCCATCTGGGAAAAAAGCGCCGAATTCGCCGAAGATTTCGGCAAGTTCCAACTGGCTGCGACCGGCCTCGATGCCGCCGTCACTGGCGGGCAGGCCAATGTCGGCGCCGCTGTCGGCAAGCTTGGCGAGACCTGCAAGGACTGCCACGACGACTTCCGGAAAAAATAACCCATGGCTCAGCAATCGCATGTGCGGGAAGCAAGACTATGGGACCCGCTTCTGCGCGGGTTCCACTGGCTTCTGGCCTTCTTTGTGATTTCGGCCTGGTTGCTTGGCCAATTCGGTCCCAACAACATGAAGCTGCATGTCTGGTGCGGCTATGTGGTGGCGGGGCTGCTGATCTTCCGGCTGATCTGGGGCTTTGTCGGCCCGGCGCCGGCCCGGTTCTCGCATTTCCTGCGCGGTCCCGGCGCGGTCAGCAGCTATGCCCGGCACATATTGCTGCGCGAGCCGAGCTATTGGCCCGGACATAACCCACTTGGCGCGCTGTCGGTGATCGGCATGCTCGCCGTGCTGGCGGCGCAGGTCACCACCGGGCTGATCTCGGATCCCGAGGATTTCATCAATACCGGCCCGCTGGCCGGAAAGGTCAGTCATGACACGGCCACCGCAGCTGTCGGCTGGCACCACCTGGGCGCGACGCTGATCCTGCTGCTGGTGGTGCTGCATATCGGCGTGATCCTGTTCTACCGCTTCTGGAAGCGCGAGGATCTGGTCACCCCGATGATCACCGGCAAGAAGCTGGTGCGCGACGAATAGGCTTTGCGAAGATCTTCGCAAAGCCTTCGCAACGCAGATATGGAAAGGGCGGGTCTCTGACCCGCCCTTTTTCAGTTGAACCTGTTGTCGCGCGGGAAGCCGCGCGGCGCCATGCGCCCGGCGCTTGCCCGTTTGCCCAGCCATTCGCTCAGATCCGGCTCGGTCCGGGTGCGTCCGCCGCTTTCGAGCCAGCGCAGCCCCTCGGCCAGAGTGATGCAGATCGCATCCGACAGCCCACCATCCTTGAATTTCTGAAGCCGGACCCCCTTGCCGCGCGCCATTTCGGGCAGCTCATCAAGCGGGAAGACCAGCATCTTGCGGTTCTCGCCCACGGTCACAACGTGATCGCCGCTGACCGCGTGGCACAACAGCACCTCGCCGTTCAGCACCTGCTTGCCGGATTTGGTCTGGGCGACGATATCGGCGGCATTGACCACGAACCCATCCCCAGCCTTGGAGGCGATCAGATATTTCACCCCTTCGCGCCAGGGGAAAAGATCGACAATGCCGGCATCATTGGGCAGATCGACCATCAGCCGCACCGGCTCGCCTAGGCCGCGCCCGCCGGGCAGGTCATTGGCCAGCAGCGTATAGAAACGTCCGTTCGAGCCGACCAGGATCAGCTTGTCGGTGGTCTCGGCATGAAGCGCCATGAACGGGCCGTCGCCATCGCGGAACTTCACCTCGCCGTCGAGCGGCTGATGGCCCTTCATCGCCCGGATCCAGCCCATCCTGGACAGGATCACCGTGACCGGCTCGCGCTCGATCATCGATTCCATATCGACCGGCTGGATATCGACCGCCGCCGAAATCTCGGTCCGGCGGGCACCGCCTTCGGTGGATTTGCCAAAGAACCCACGAACCTCGCGCAGCTCCTCGGTGATCCGGGCCCATTGCAGAACCTCATCGGCCACCAGGGCGTTCAGACCTTCCTGTTCTTCCAGCAGATTGTCACGCTCGGCGCGCAGCTCCATTTCCTCAAGCCGGCGCAGGGCGCGCAGGCGCATGTTCAGGATCGCCTCGGCCTGCGCTTCGGTCAGGAAGATATCCGCCCCGACCTCGACGCCCCAGTTCTCGGCCAGCAGCCCGGCCTTGGGATCGTCCTGATTGCGGATGATCTCGATCACCCGGTCGAGATTGAGGAAGGCGATGATATAGCCTTCCAGCACCTCAAGCCGGGCGGCAATCTTGCCGAGCCGGAAATTCGAGCGGCGCAGCAGCACATCGCGGCGATGATCGAGGAAAGCCCGCAGCACTTCCTTGAGCGAGCAGACCCTGGGCACACGCCCGTCGATCAGCACATTCATGTTCAGCCCGAAGCGGGTTTCCAAATCCGAGGCCCTGAACAGCGCCGCCATCAGCTGCGCCGGATCGACGCTGCGGGTCTTGGGTTCCAGCACGATGCGGATATCCTCGGCGGATTCGTCGCGCACATCGGCAAGGATCGGCA
>JBKEBH010000200.1:0-1862 GCA_047973065.1 Paracoccus sp. (in: a-proteobacteria)
AAAAATTATGCTAGTTTAACAAATTTTTTAATTCAACGAGTGCAGTACTTTGATGAAGTTGGGTGCAAGAGTGCAGACCATGGATTTGGAGAATTTTTATATAAACCAGCAACTTTAGAAGAAATCGATGCTATATATGAAAAAGGAAAACAGGGGATTAATTTAACAAGAAGTGAGATAGCAAAGTGGCAAGGTCAGGTTATGAGTGATTTGGGACGTGAATATGAAAAACTAGGGTGGGTTATGCAAATTCATTTTGGAGCAATCCGCAATGCAAATAGCCGTATGTATCAGCAGCTAGGAAAAGACGTTGGTTGTGATTCAATTATCGATCAAAGCGATGTAGCAAAAAATTTAAATGGTTTTCTTGACGCTCTTGATAAAACAAATCAATTACCAAAAACGATTATTTATAACTTAAATCCTGTACTAAATGATTTAGTTGCAACTACTTGTGCAAATTTCCAAAGTAACAATAAAAAAGTGAAAAATAAAGTTCAATTTGGTGCTGCTTGGTGGTTCAATGATCAATATGATGGAATGATAAAACAAATGGAAACATTATCAAATCAAGGAATCTTGATGCATTTTATAGGCATGTTGACAGACTCACGAAGTTTTATTTCTTATTCTCGTCATGAATACTTTCGGCGTATACTTTGTGAATTTATTGGTCAGAAAGTTTGCTGTGGGTACTATCCAAATGAACCGGAAACGCTAGAAAAACTAGTTGAAAAAATTTGCTTTGAAAATGCCAATGAATTTTTTGAACTATTTGTTTAAAGACATTCAAAAGAGGAGGTACTTATTTTGAAATTAATTAAAGAAATTTTAAATGCACCGTCAGTTACACGACATAATTATTTGTTACCTAATTACAATATTGAAGAGATTGTAGAGAATACAAAAAAATCGCCTACATGGCTACATCTAGGGGCCGGAAATATCTTTCGAGCATTTTTAGCTTCACATCATCAGCACTTACTAAATGATGGATTGGCAGATACGGGAATCATAGTTGCAGAAGGGTACGATGAAGAAATCGTTGATATTTTAGGGAACTACGATAACCTAACGATTGACGTGACTTTGAAGAGCAATGGAGAAGTTGAAAAAGAAATTTTAGGAAGTATTACCGAATATTTAAAGATGGATACGACTTCACAAGATTTTATAACGTTAAAAGAAATTTTTAGGAATTCTACATTACAATTAGTTTCGTTAACAATTACTGAAAAAGGATACAGCTTAGTGGATAGTCAAGGAAATATTTTGCCATCTATTCAGGAGGACTTTGTTAATGGACCTAAAAATCCAAACAGTTATCTGGGAAAATTGACTACTTTATTATTTGAGCGATTTCAAGCAGGGGAATACCCATTAGCTCTGGTTTCCATGGACAATATGTCACACAATGGGGAGAAACTACAGGCAGCGATAACTTCCTATGTAAATGCTTGGGTAGAAAAAGGACTGGTTCCGAAAGAATTCAAGAATTATATTGAAGAGAAAAATATAACTTTTCCTTGGTCAATGATCGATAAGATTACACCTAGACCCAGCGTTACTGTTGAAGAAATGCTTATTAAAGATGGGTTTGAAGACGTAACACCCATAACAACAGTTAAGAATACTTATGTTGCTCCTTATGTAAATGGAGAAGAAACGGAATACTTAATTATTGAAGATGTATTTCCAAATGGGCGCCCACCTTTAGAAAAAACAGGAATTATTTTTACAGATAGAGAAACGGTAAATAAGGTTGAAACAATGAAAGTGACTACTTGTTTAAATCCATTGCATACGGCATTAGCAGTTTATGGTATTTTATTAAATCATAAAACTATTGCTGATGAAATGAA
>JBKEBH010000203.1:0-11378 GCA_047973065.1 Paracoccus sp. (in: a-proteobacteria)
ACGCCGGCTCAAGGTGCTCAGCGGCCTCACGCCGTACGAGTACATCTGCAAAATCTGGACTTCAGAGCCAGAGCGATCCATCCTAAATCAGATCCACCAGATGCCGGGACTGAACATCTAGGAGGTTTCCTTCATCCGAAGCCGGAAAGGTTCGGTCGATGAAGGTGCTGGTGATCGGCGGCTATGGCGTCTTCGGCAGCCGCCTTGCCCGGCTTCTGCTGCGCGACGGGCATCGGGTCACCATCGCCGGGCGTGATATTGGGGCGGGGCATGCAAGCAGGCGGGCGGGCTGGGCTGTGAAGCCCTGCAGATTGACCGTAGCGGCGATCTGACAAAGCTTTCGGGCTATGACGTGGTGGTCGATGCGGCCAGGCCGTTCCATGCTTATGGCGACGATCCCTATCGGCTGGCCCGGACTGCGATCGCTGCCGGGCTGCATTATCTCGATCTGTCGGACAATGCCGCCTTCCGCGCCGGTATTACCGCGCTCGATGCGCAGACACGCGCTGCCGGGTGCTGTGTGATCTCGGGTCTGTCGTCGGTTCCGGCCCTGTCGAGCGCGGCAGTGCGTGCGCTTGCCGGCAGTGAGCGCCCGCGGGTATCGACGGTGCCATCCTGCCCGGCAATCGCAGCCCGCGCGGTCTGTCGGTCATGACGTCGATCCTGTCGCAGGCCGGCCAGCCCGTCCCGGTCTGGTGCGATGGGGCCTGGACTGGGGCGACTGGCTGGTCCGATCCGGCCGATTACCGCCTGCCCGGCGGGCTGGTCCGGCAGATCGAGGTTCCCGACCAGACGCTTTTTCCAGCCCATTTTCAGGTTGATACCGTGCTATTCGGGCCGGGCTGGGGCTGGCGATCATGTGCTACGGCCTTGTTGCCTTTGCCTATATGCGCCGCCATGTCAGGATCCCGATCAATTCCGCTGTTCTGCGCGCCTTCAAGCTGGCAGCCGATCTGTTGAGCCCCTTCGGCACTGGACGGGGTGGCATGTCGGTCATGGTGAGCCTTGAACATGAGTGCCGCTGGTGGCGGCTTCTGGCGGAAGACAGCGACGGCCGTTTATCCCGGCCATCGCCAGCCGCGTCCTTCTGCGGCGCGGCATCCTGCCCGTCGGTGCCCGCCCGGCGCTGGAGGTGATTACCCTCGCCGAGGCCGAGGCGGCCATGACCGACCTGAAGGTTCGGACCGAACGCGTCAGCGCACCGCTCAAGGCTGAGGGTGTGGGCCGTTCAGGCCGGCACCGGTTGGTCTGCGGCCTCAAGGCTGATGGCCCGGGTGATTTCGTCTTCGCTGAGCGGGCCGGGGAAGAGACAGGCGGTCTGATGGTTCGCGCCGCCAAACAGCGGCGGAACCTCTGCCGCGCATTCGGCCCGGGCGCGCGGGCAGCGGGTGCGGAAGACGCAGCCCGAGGGGGGCGCCATGGGCGAGGGCAGCTCTCCGGCCAGCGGGATGATGGTCTTACTGCGTTCAAGGCCCGGGTCGGGGACCGGCACGGCCGACAGCAGCGCCTGCGTGTAAGGGTGCTGGGGGGCGGCATAAAGCGCCTCGGCCTCGGCGATTTCCATGACCCGGCCCAGATACATGACCAGCACCCGGTCGGAGATATGCTTCACCACCGACAGGTCATGGGCGATGAAGATCAACGCCAGGTTTAGATCGCGCTGCAGATCGGCCAGCAGGTTGATGACCTGCGCCTGGATCGACACATCGAGCGCAGAGACCGGCTCATCGCAGATCACCAGCTTCGGGCCGACGATCAGGGCACGGGCAATGCCGATGCGCTGGCACTGGCCGCCGGAAAATTCGTGCGGATAGCGGTTGATCTGGTTCGAAAGCAGGCCGACGCGTTCCATCATCTCCTTGACACGGGCCTTGACCTCATCGCGGGACAGGCCGGGATGATGGGTGCTCAGCGGTTCGGCGATGATCTGGCCGACAGTCATGCGCGGGTTCAGCGATGCCAGCGGGTCCTGAAACACCATCTGGATATCGCTGCGGTAAGGCTGCATGGCCCGGCGCGAAAGCCCGATCAGATCGGTGCCATCCTGCCAGATCGCCCGGCCTTCACCGGGTGCCAGCCCGATCAGTGCCCGGGCCAGCGTTGATTTTCCCGAACCGGATTCGCCGACGATCCCCAGCGTCTCGCCGGGCGAGAGGGTGAAATCCACACCGCCCACCGCGTGAAGACGGCGCGGCTTGGTCCAGGGCATGTCGCCCTCGCGGCGGATCTGGAAGGTGACGCGCAGCTCGCGCACATCGAGAAGCGGCTTAGTCGTCATCGGACATCTCCTGCGCGGGGCCGGCCATGCCGGCGCCGGCGATCATCGGGGCGTCGAGATCGAGACCGGGCAGGCCGATATCGGCCTCGCCCAGCTCATCGGCGGCGGGCTCGGGCGCCTCCTCATGCGGTTTCGGGCCGGCGCGGACCGTCTCGATTACGACATGACAGGCGCGATCGCGGCCCCGGTCGAACCCTTCCAGCGGCGGCATGGCGCTTTCGCAGATTTCCAGCGTATAATCGCAGCGCGGTGCGAAGGGGCAGCCCTTCGGCGGGCGTGACATATTGGGCGGGCTGCCGGGAATGGCTGAAAGCTGATCGCCCTTCTGATCGACCCGCGGGATCGCGGCCAGCAGCCCCTGCGTGTAGGGGTGGCCCGGATCGGTGAACAGCGGATCGGTCGGCGCGCGCTCCATCACCCGGCCGCCATACATGACCATGACCCGTTCGCAGGCTCCGGCGACGACGCCAAGATCATGGGTGATCAGGATCATGGCCATGCCGAACTCGCTTTGCAGATCGGCCAGCAGCTGCATGATCTGCGCCTGCACGGTCACATCCAGCGCCGTGGTCGGCTCATCCGCGATCAGCACGTCCGGCTGGCACAGCAGCGCCATTGCGATCATCACCCGCTGGCGCATGCCGCCGGAAAATTCATGCGGGTAAAGCCGGGCGCGGCCCCTGGCGTCGGGGATGCGCACCGCATCCAGCATCCGCACCGCTTTCGCCAGCGCCGCCGATTTCGACAGCCCGTGATGCAGGGTCAGAACCTCGGCCATCTGATCGGAGACCCGCATATAGGGGTTGAGCGAGGTCATCGGGTCCTGAAAGACCATGGCGATATGTTCGGCCCGGATCGTGTTCAGCAATCGCGGCTTGGCGTTCAGGATTTCCTGCCCGTCGAATTTGACGCTGCCGGTGGCGCGGCCATTGCGCGCCAGCAGGCCCATGATCGAAAAGGCGAGCTGCGATTTGCCCGAACCGGATTCGCCGACAATGCCTAGGGTCTCGCCGCGCTCCAGCGACAGGTTGATACCGTTGACGGCATGAACCTCGCCGTCGTTGGTGGCAAAGGTGACGTTCAGGTCCTTGATGTCCAGAAGTGCCATATCAGCGATCCTTCGGGTCGAGGGCATCGCGCAGCCCGTCGCCGATGAAGAAGAAGGCGAAAAGCGTGACGACAAAGAAGCCGAGCGGGAAGGCAAGCTGCCAGATCGTGCCATAGCGCATGGTGCCGGCCCCTTCGCTGATCAGCGCGCCCCAGGAGGTCAGCGGCTCCTGCACGCCAAGCCCGAGGAAGGAGATGAAGCTTTCAGTCAGGATCATCAGCGGCACCAGAAGCGTGGCATAGACCGCGACCACGCCCAGCAGGTTCGGGACGATATGGCGGATGATGATACGCCAGCTGGACACTCCGGTGGCCTGTGCGGCCTCGATGAATTCGCGGTTTTTCAGCGTCAGGGTCTGGCCGCGCACGACGCGCGACATCTCCAGCCAGGAAATCATCCCGATACCCAGAAACAGCATCGAAACCGAGCGTCCGAACATGACCAGCAGCAGGATCAGCACGAACATATAGGGGACCGACAGCAGGATATCGACAAGACGCATCATCACCTGATCGGTGCGCCCGCCGGCATAGCCTGAGACCGCGCCGTAAATTGTGCCGACCACCACCGCGACAAGCGCGCCGAGAATGCCGACCGCCAGCGAAATCTGGGTGCCTTGCACGGTGCGCGCGAACAGGTCGCGGCCCAGATCGTCGGTGCCGAAATAATGGCCGTTCGAAATCGAGGGCATGCCCATGGTCGCGGCCGAGCCCATGACGTTGAAATCGGTATCCTCATTGCTCCAGGCGGCGATATAGGAGCCGAAGATTGCGAAAAGGCCGACCGCGATCAGGATCACCACCCCGAGCATGGCGGCGCGGTTGCGCAAGAAACGTTTGCGGGCATCGGCCCAGGGGCTGCGGCCCTTGACCTCGGCTTCGGCCATGCGGGCGGACATGTCGCGGATTTTGTCGTGTTCGATCATGGTCATGGCATCAATACCTGATCTTTGGGTCGATCCAGGCGTAAAGGATATCGACCAGGAGGCTGAATAGGATGGTGAGCGCGCCGACCAGAATCGTCACCCCCATCATCACGGCGTAATCGCGGTTCAGTGCGGAATCGACGAAGGCCTTGCCGATCCCGCCGGTGGAAAAATACATATCGACCACCACCGACCCGGTGATCATCGACACGAATGCCGGGCCGAGATAGGAAATCACCGGCAGCATGGCGGGTTTGAGCGCATGGCGGGTAATCACCCGGCGCTCGGGCAGGCCCTTGGCGCGGGCGGTGCGGATATGGTTCGAGCCGAGCACCTCCAGCATCGAGGACCGGGTGATCCGGGCGATCGAGGCCATATAGGACGTCGCCAGCGCGATCACCGGCATGATCCAGAAACTGGGATCGGAAAAGCTCCAGCCGCCGCCGGGCAGCCAGCCGAGCCAGAGCGTGAAGATCAGCACCAGAATAGGTGCCATGACGAAGTTCGGCAGGACCTGCGCGCCGATGGAGACCCCCACGGCCAGATAATCGAGCCAGCTGTTATGCCGGATCGCGGCGGCCACGCCGAGCGTGCAGCCGACCAGCACCGCCACGGCGAAGGCCAGAAGGCCATAGGTCAGCGTCACCGGAAAGCCTGCGGCGATGATCTCGTTCACCGAGCGGTCGGGATAGACGAAGCTCGGGCCGAAATCGAAATGGGCGACAATGCCCCAGACGTAATCGACGATCTGTTTCCACAAAGGATCGTTCAGCCCGTATTTGGCCTCCAGATTGGCCAGCACCTGCGGGGGCAGGGCGCGTTCCTGGGTGAAGGGACCGCCCGGGGCGGCATGCATCAGCAGGAATGACACGACGATCAGCAAAAGCAGGGTCGGGATCGCAATGGCAAGGCGTCGTAAAATGAATCCGAACATCAACTGGTTCCGGTAGGGTCCGCGACAGGCGGAAATTGCCGAAATGCCGGGACGGCGCATACCGTCCCGGCGGCGTTCTGACCGGGTGGGTCAGTGCTTGGTGATGTAGAGATCCTTGCCGTACCAGGTGTTCATCACGTTTTCGAGCGGCAGACCCTTCACATAGGGTTTGATCATATCGACCGTCGCGTAATGATAGACGGTGATCAGCGGCAGCTCGGCGGCCAGGATCTGTTCGGCGGCCTTGTACTGGGCGTTTGGATCATCCGAGGTCTTTGCCTCGTCAAGCAGCGCATCGTAATCGGCGCTGCTGAACCTGCCTTCGTTCTTGCCGGTCGAGCGGAAGTAATCGAGGAAGGTCGAGGCTTCGTTGTAATCCGCGCACCAGGCATAGCGGGCCAGATCGAAATCCTGATTCTGCATGCGGTCGGTGTGAACCTTCCATTCCATGTTGTTCAGGGTGATATTGGCACCGATCTGCTTCCACATCTGCTGGGCGACCACGGCGATCTTCTTGTGATCTTCCGAGGTGTTGTAGTTCAGCGTCAGCTTCAGCGGCTTGTCGGGCGTATAGCCGGCCTCTTCCATCAGCTTCTTGGCCTCGGTCACGCGCTCTTCCTGGGGCATGTCGGCCATGGCGATATCGGGGGCCTCGAAGCCTTCGATGGCCCAATGGGTCCAGTAATAGGACGGGCGCTGACCGCCCTGCAGGACCTTGTCCACGATGATGTCGCGATCAAGCGCCAGCGACAGGGCGCGGCGCACGTTCGGATCCTTCAGCGCTTCCGGACCCTTGTCCGACAGGTTGTAGATATAGGCATAGGAACAGGAGTAGGGCAGCGAGATCGCCTGATCGGGATATTGCTCCTTCAGGCGCGGATACTGGCCGGCCGGAATATCGAAACGGTCGAGCTCGCCCGCCTCATAACGGGTCAGGGCGATATTCTGATCGTTGACGGTAATGCCCTTGGCCTTTTGCAGCACAACGTTTTCGGCATCCCAGTATTCGGGGTTTTTCACCGTGGTGATATCGACGCCGAGATTGTGGCTTTCCAGCGTGAAGGCGCCATTGCCGACAATATTGCCGGGCTTGGTCCAGTCATCGCCATATTTTTCGATCACCTTTTGCGGCACCGGGAAGGTCGAGCCATGGCTGAGCATCTTGACGAAATAGGGGGTCGGCTGGGTCAGGGTGACTTCCAGCGTGTGATCGTCCACGGCTTTCACGCCCAGCTCTTCCCGGGGCTTGTCGCCCGCCACAATATCCGTGGCGTTTGCGACATTCATCAGCTCGATATACCAGGCATATTCCGACGCGGTGGCCGGATCGGCGAGGCGCTGCCAAGCATAAACGAAATCACTTGCGGTGACCGGATCACCATTCGACCATTTCGCTTCCGGGCGCAGTTTGAACGTATAGGTCAGCCCGTCTTCGGAAGTGCTGTATTCGGATGCCACGCCCGGGACCATCGCCCCTTTGGCATCTTCGTTCATCAGCCCTTCAAAGAGCAGCCGCGCAATGTCCGAACCTTCGACATCGGTATTCTTCTGCGGATCGAGCGTCTTGATCGCGTCGAGCAGCCAGAAGTTATATTCCTGCTTATCGGCCAGCTCATCGCCCGGGGCGATGGTGACGGCAGCGGCGGGCAGGGCGAGGGTAAAGGCGAGCGCGGTGCTCAGCAGAAAACGGGTCATAGGATCCTCCCTATTGGTCTGTGGCGCGCCTAACCGCGCCGGAATGAAGCAAGGTTAGGCAAATTAATTCGCCGCACAAGCACTGTCTTCGTCGTAACCCGGGACGTTACATCATAAAGGCTGTCCTAAATGCAATCAGGCTTTGGTGCCTGATGAAAAGGAGGGCTTTGAACCCCTGACAGGGCAAGCTAAGACGGGGTCGAGGCAACGGATTGCATCCGGCGAATGAGATGTGCCCAAACGGGAGGAGAAAACCGATGAATGGCCTTTTGGCCCTATCCCGCGGTATCGACCGCATAAACAGCGCGATTGGCAGGTCGGTATCCTGGCTGATCCTGCTGGCGGTGCTGATAAGTGCCGGCAATGCGATTGTGCGAAAGGTGTTCAGCACCTCGTCCAATGCCTGGCTGGAATTGCAATGGTATCTTTACGGCGCGGCCTTTCTGGGTGCGGCCGCTTATACGCTGCTGGAAAACGAACATATCCGCATCGACATTCTCTACGGGGCCTGGTCGCGGCGGGTGCAGCACTGGATCGATTTGACCGGACACCTGTTCTTTCTGATGCCCTTCACCCTGCTGATGATCTGGTATCTGTGGCCTTGGGCAGCGAAATCCTTTGAAAACGGCGAGGGCTCGGCAAGCTATGGCGGTCTGCCGCTATGGCCGGCCAAGGCGATGCTGCTGATCGGTTTCGTGCTGCTGTTCTTTCAGGGCATTTCCGAGATCATCAAGAAGATCGCCGTCATGCGCGGTTTGATCGAGGATCCCCATGCCATGTCCGGCCATCACGCGCCGCTTGAATTCGACGAATCGCAGCGGGCCGCCGCCGGCTTTGCCGATCCCGACCATCCGCTGTCCGATCTCGATGTCGATCACCCGCTGCATGCAGATGATCGCAAGGCCATGGAGCCGCGCAAATGATGGAATTTATTGCGCAGAACATGGCGCCGATCATGTTCGCCTCGCTGATCCTGTTCCTGCTTTACGGCTATCCAGTGGCCTTTGCACTGGCGGCGAACGGGCTTTTGTTCTTCATCATCGGGGTCGAGCTTTCGCCCCTTTCCAGCACGATCAATCTCGACTGGAACCTTCTGGGCACCATGCCCGACCGCTTATGGGGGGTGATGTCGAACGACACGTTGCTTGCCATTCCCTTCTTCACCTTCATGGGCATCCTGCTGGAAAAATCCGGCATGGCCGAGGATCTTCTGGACACGATCGGCCAGCTGTTCGGTCCGGTGCGCGGCGGTCTGGCCTATGCGGTGATCATCGTCGGTGCGCTGCTGGCGGCGACAACCGGCGTGGTGGCGGCTTCGGTGATCGCCATGGGGCTGATCTCGCTGCCGATCATGCTGCGCTATGGCTATGACCGGCGCATGGCGACCGGGGTGATCGCGGCTTCGGGTACGCTGGCGCAGATCATTCCGCCCTCGCTGGTGCTGATCGTCATGGCCGACCAGCTCGGCCGCTCGGTCGGGGATATGTACAAGGGCGCGCTGCTGCCCGGTCTGGTCCTGACCGTGATCTATCTGAGCTATGTCTTCATCATGTCGATCATCCGCCCGAGCGCGGTGCCGGCTCTGCCCAAGGAAGCCCGGACGCTGGGATCGGGGGTGATGTCGCTTCTGGCGATGATTGCGGCCGGTGTTGCGGTCTTCTATGCGGCCCATCACTATCTTTATCCGGTACATGGCACCAATGCCGATATCCTCGGCGCGGCGGCGGCCGTGGCCTTCATGTATCTGATCGCCATGACCGACAAGGAAGGCTGGCGCTTTCTGGTCAAGGTCTGTGTCGGCGTGATTGCTGCGCTGGCGGGGTGGTCCGTGATTCACTGGGTTCACGGGCTGGAGGCCGTGTCGAAGCTCAGCGCCAATCCGCTGACCGGGCTGATGATCGCCACGATCTTCGGTGCGGCCATTCTGGCTTTCCTGATCTATCGGACAATCATGCAGGCGCTTGGCCGCAGCATTGATTTCACCTGGCATCCCGAACAGGGCTTCGGCCTGACCAGCCGTCTGGCGCAGCAGGTCGTCATCGTGCTGGTCCCGCCGCTGGCTCTGGTCTTCTTCGTGCTCGGCACCATCTTTCTGGGCTGGGCAACCCCCACCGAAGGCGGCGCCATGGGTGCGGTCGGCGCTCTGGTGCTGTCGGCCATGAAGGGCCGGCTGAACCTCGATGTGATGAAGCAGGCCCTGGCCGCGACCACCCGGCTATCGGCTTTCGTGATGTTCATCCTGATCGGGGCGCGGGTCTTCTCGCTGACCTTCTACGGCGTGAACGGCCATGTCTGGGTCGAGCATCTGCTGACCTCGCTGCCGGGGGGCGAGCTGGGCTTTCTGATCGCGGTCTCGGTGCTGGTCTTCTTCCTGGCCTTCTTCCTCGATTTCTTCGAACTGGCCTTCATCATCGTCCCGTTGCTGGCACCGGCTGCCGAAAGCCTCGGGATCGACCTGATCTGGTTCGGGGTCATCCTCGGGGTGAACATGCAGACCTCGTTCATGCATCCGCCCTTCGGCTTTGCGCTGTTCTATCTGCGATCAGTTGCGCCGCGCGAGCCCTATACCGACCGGCTGACCCGCGAGACGGTTGCGCCGGTGCTGACCAGTCAGATTTACTGGGGTGCGGTGCCCTTTGTCTTTATCCAGATCGTGATGATTGGCATCGTCATCGCCTTCCCGGGGCTGGTGATGCATTACAAGGGCGAGGCGGTGAATCTCGAAGACGTCAAGATCGAGATCCCGATGGGCGGCGGTGAAAGCGGCCTTGGCTCGCTCGGTGGCCTTGGCGGCCTGGACGGATCGCCCTTCGGCACCGATGCGGCCCCGGGCGGGGACGCGGGCGCGCCAGGCGCTCCGGCCTTTGGCGATCTTGGCGGGGCGCCGAATTTCGGCACCGCCACGCCGGCGCCGGCTGAGGCTGGCGCGGCTGGCGGGCTCGACCCGCTTGCAGGGCCTCCGCCCGGCCTGAGTGGTAATTGAGATCAGAAAACGGGGGCCACGCGGCCCCCGTTTCGCTTTTTCATAGATGCGCCAGCCCTGCCAGCCATCGCACGGGCCGGCGCGGTTTGCGCTATGAATGACTGTTGCCGGGATCTGTCATGCATCCCCGTATCCCGATTGCTGCCCCTGACCCGGGCCGCCCTGCAGGGCGGCGATCCGCTCAGCAGCCCCGGGGCAGCGTGCCGTCCGCAGCCGGCGCGCAGCCAAGATCGGCCTTCGACAGATCGCTGGCCCGGCGGCGCAGCGCTTCGGCGCGGGTATCCAGATCGTCGCCGCCCAGATCGTCGCCGCCCAGATCGGTGGCCGTGATCTCGGCCGAGGACACCGCAAGGGCCGCACCGGCAGCCTGAAGATCGGCCGTGACCTGATCGGGGCTGGAGGCCGCGATTTCCGCGTGACCCGGGATCGCTGGTTCGGCCAGCAGCTTGTCGGTCGGGACCAGAGCCGGATAATCGCCAGTATCCCCGCAGCCGACAAGCGCGGCGAGGATCGCAAGGCCGGTCAGGGCACGTCCTGCCATTGTCCTTTTCCGCTTATCCGTCACACTATCATCCTTCATGCAAGTCCGATACCCACGACCGGCCCCGAGCCGGCATGCCCGGTGGCAATGTCCGAAATTCAGCGGCTCCCGACGGAAATGGCGCATTCCGACATAGCGCCGGACAGTAAGCATCTCGCCCGATACTGGCAAGCCGCCACCATGAAGATCGGCAACAGGCAGCATCGCCACTTGTGGCCGGTGTCGAGATAGCGCAGGCAGCCGCTGCCGGGGCCGGCACTCTTATGCCAGAAGCCGAGATTGCCGCAATCGCCCTGCTCTGGCTGAAACGACTTCTTCATCCCCCCGCCGGACTGTTTTTCCGGCGCATGTGGGAGGTGCTAAACTTGGGCCGTGAAGCGAAACGTCCGGCGGAGGTTTCGTAGGCGGTAACGCGGCTCAGTTCTTCGCGGCTCATGGAGGGCGGGAACGCCGCCGGTCCGAGTGAGCGCCCGACGCCATGAGGTTTCAACTCATTGCCGCCTATCGCGGTGACCTGCCTCGCAGCCGCCTGTGCAAGTTGATGGGCGTGACGGATCGCGGGCTTCGGGCCTGGCGGCACAGGCCCCCGTCAATCCGCCAGCGGCGTGACATGGTCATCCTTGCTCATCTCCGCGAGCAGCACCGGTTGAGCCTGGGCAGCTATGGCAGGCCATGCATGACTGTGGAACTGAACGCGTTGGCCCTTGCGTAAGCCACCATCCGGCTGCATCCATCACACGTGTAGCGTGACAACCGATTTTGCAGCGGACGCGTTTTCTGAAACGGGGTCTTGAAGGGGCCATTACAGCCCCCTTTATCATGCTGTTGCCACCCCGGTAATGGCGGCCTGCACTTGGGCCGCTGTGACAGCCCGGCAGATGATCCGTTCCAGGGCTGCTGTCACCTCCACATCG
>JBKEBH010000249.1:0-1533 GCA_047973065.1 Paracoccus sp. (in: a-proteobacteria)
GCGAACATCCAGAGCGTTTCGATGGCCGGGTCGCGACCTATGATCCGCAAAGTTCCGGCGTCGGCTATTTCCTGATCTCGCAGGACAGCAGCCAGTCCGACAGCTTCTGGCGACTGGCCGAAGTCATGGGCCGCTTGAATGCGAAGCTCTATTGCTGTTCGGGCCAGATGATCGATGACCTGCGCGCAGGGCGCATTACCATCGCGTATAACGTCGTCGCCAGCTATGCCGCCCGCTATGCGCCCGACGATCCCGACCTGATCCGCCTCGCGCTTGAGGATTACACCTTTGCCATCCAGCGCTCTGCCCTGGTGCCAAGGAATGCCCCCGATCCGGAATATGCGACCGAGATGCTGTCCTTCCTGCTGACACCCGAGGCGCAGGCGATCATGGCCGAAAGCGCTGGGGTGGCGCTGATCCCCGGCACCGGAGCTGCACCTTCTGTGCATCTGCGTCCGGTTCGGCTGGATGCGGGGCTTCTGGTCTATGGCGACCAGTTGCGCCGAGGGAACCTGCTGGCGGAATGGACCGCCGCCATGGTCCAGCCCTGAACCATTTGGAACGAATCCTGTGCGACGCATTGACGCCGCCCGGCGGATCGAAATGATGACAACACGTCCGGATGGGCGCACAAGATCGGATATCCGGGGATAGCTCATGCCATCAGGCGCAAGAACGGCAGAACTGGTGGGATTTCCGCTTTTCGGCGTCGTCTTCGCGATGTCGGTGCTGGAATATGGCGGACCGGGGTTTTTCGCCTGGATCGCCGGTGGACTGTCGATCATCGCTATCGCGATGAGTGTCCCGAAGCTGAAGCGCACGCATTTCATCTTTATTGCCATTGGCCTCGCGCTGGCGATTACCGCCATTCTGACCCGCGATGATTGGGCAGTGGGCATCGAGCGCGCGATTCTTGGCGGCAGCCTGGTCATTGGCGTCTTCACTGCGCTGTCTGCGCTTCGCAGCGCTGCTGTCGGCTCCATGGAAATCCTCGAATGCGGCCGTTTTCTGGCCCGGCAACCGCCGGGTTTGCGCTATGCGGCGCTGACCATGGGTGGGCATCTGTTCGGGTTGATCCTGCTTTATGGTGCGATCTCGCTGCTAGGCTCGCTCGCCACCGAAAGCACGGCCAGAGAGCCCGACCCCGAGATCCGCTATTACCGCACCCGACGGATGCTGGTGGCGATCCAGCGCGGCTTTATTTCGACCCTGACATGGTCGCCCATGGCCTTTTCCATGGTCATCAGCGTGGCTCTGGTTCCCGGGGCAAGCTGGGGGGCGGCGGTGGTGCCCTGCCTGATCAGCGCCGCGATCATGCTGGTCGGAGGCTGGGCGCTGGATTCGATCTTCAAGCCGCGCCTGTCGCATCCGCCACCGCCGCGCGCGGTCGAGGCCGGAAGCTGGTGGCTGAACCTGCGCCCGCTGCTGATACTGCTTGGCGCTGTGGTGGGCGGGACGGCCGCGTTGCATGTCATCACCGGGGTGGCGGTGATCGGCGCGGTTATGTCGCTGATCCCCATCGTGGCGCTGATC
>JBKEBH010000282.1:0-3932 GCA_047973065.1 Paracoccus sp. (in: a-proteobacteria)
GCCACGCCATGTCCTTGTCCAGCCAGATCAGCAGAGATCCTCGCCGCCGCAGAGCGTCATTGTAAGACTTCCAGTTCGTCGTGCGATAGCGGGCAGGGTCAGGTCGGGTCATGACAGAACATTAAACCCATGGATTCGCCGTGTGAATCCTGCCCGGAAAGGACGTATGCAACAACGCCCATCGATCTGGTGGTTTCCGCAGTCCTGATGGCGATGGGCATGATGATGGTGCCGCCGGCAATTGTAGCGCTGCCCTTCAAGCTCGCCTTCTTCGTCGTGGTCGATGGCTGGGCACTGGTTTCGGCCGCTCTGGTCAGGGGGTATCAATAGGCGCGACAATCCGATACCGGCTTCAGGGCGGAGCCTTGCTGGGCTGCGTTGCCGGCGGGCAGGCCCTGGCCGACCTTGGAAGCCCGCCAAGGCGGCGGGCATGATCGGCGTGCTGCCGGCCATGCCCTCTTGGGATCGCCGATGCCTACCCTATATAGGGACCTGACGCGCCCTGAGGCGCATGCCATTCCAAGGGATCATCATGACCATTCTCAACCAGATCGCCTGGGACGATACCGTCCTGCCGTTCCAGCTCGACCGATCCTCGATCCGTGGCCGCGTCGCCCGGCTGGACGGGGTTCTGGACCATATCCTGTCGCGCCACGATTATCCGGCCCCGGTCGCCGCCGCCGTTGCGGAAATCGCGCTGCTGACCGCGCTGATCGGGCCGACCGTCAAGCTGCGCTGGAAGCTGTCGCTGCAGGTGCGCGGCAATGGCGCCATCCGCACCATCGCCGCCGATTACTATGCCCCGGAAGCCGAAGGCGCCCCCGCCCGCATCCGGGCCTGGGCCAGCTTCGACGCGGACCGGCTGAATGATGCCCCCCATTTCGCGCAGATCGGCGAGGGCTATTTCGCCATCCTGATCGATCAGGGCGCCGGCACCCAGCCTTATCAGGGCATCACGCCCCTGGCCGGCGGCTCGCTTTCAGCCTGCGCTGGCACCTATTTCGCCCAGTCCGAGCAGCTGCCGACCAGTTTCAGCCTGTCCTACGGTCAGTCGCAGATGCCCGGTCAGGCGCAAAGCTGGCGGGCCGGCGGCATCATGCTGCAGACCCTGCCCGCCCAGCCGATGCCGGTCAGCGAAGGCGGCAGCGGCTCGGACGGGTTGATCGAGGCCGCCGATATCCTGCAAGGTGCCGAATCCGAAGACTGGAACCGCGCCAACCACCTGCTGGCCACGGTCGAGGAAATGGAGCTGATCGGCCCCTCGCTGGCCCCGACCGATCTGCTGGTCCGGCTTTTTCACGAGGAAGAGCCCCGTATCTTTGATCCGCAGCGGGTCGAATTCGGCTGCTCATGCAGCGTGGACAAGGTGCGCGGCACGCTGTCGATCTATTCGCAGAAAGATATCGGCCATATGACCACCGAGGCCGGCAAGGTCACCGCCGATTGCCAGTTCTGCGGGGCGCATTACGAATTCGATCCCCGCTCGCTCGGGTTCGAGGCCAGCGTCGACGCCAAGGGCAATCCCCTGCCTCAGGACGAGACCACCGCCTGATGCAGCAGGCCCGGTCAGATCATGCGCAACAAGGTGGCGCAGCTTCGGCTGCGGCACTGGTTGCGCGGCTGCGCGCCGCATTGCGGGTTCAGACCGAAGCCAGCTCTGATTTCGATTTTCTGCCCGAGGCCGAGCCGGCGATCGACAAGCTGCGCGAAGCTGCGGTTCTGGCCGCCTTTCATGCCGATGACGGGCGGCTCTATCTGACCAAACGCCCGGCGACCATGCGCCATCACCCGGGCCAGATCGCCCTGCCCGGCGGCAAGCGCGATCCCGGCGACAGCGACGCCGTTGCCACCGCCCTGCGCGAAGCGCGCGAGGAAATCGGGCTCGATCCTGCCCGGATCGAGATCCTCGGCCAGCTGCCGCCCCACCGGACGGTCACCCAGTTCAGCATCACCCCGGTTCTTGGCGTGATCCATGGCCCCTTTATCCCGATCCCCGAACCGGGCGAGGTCGCCGAGGTCTTCACCCTGCCCTTCGCCCATATCGCCAACCCGGCCCATTACCGGCTGGAAGGGCGGCACTGGCGCGGCGAATGGCGCGGCTACCGGGTCGCACCTTACGGGCCCTATTACCTCTGGGGGGCGACGGCGCGGATTTTGCACGGTCTGGCGGAAAGGCTGGCGGCATGAAGATCACGGCGCCCTTCCTGAACGATGCCGGCCTGCATCAGGTCATGGCCATGCTGGAACGGGCCGGGCACCGGGCGCTGATCGTCGGCGGCGCGGTGCGCAATGCTCTGCTGGATCGCGCCATTGACGATATCGACATCACCACCGATGCCCGCCCAGAACAGGTGGTCGAACTGGCGCGCAAGGCCGGGCTGAAAGCAATTCCGACCGGGATCGAGCATGGCACGATCACGGTTGTCGCGGCCGATCAGCCGTTCGAGATCACCACCTTCCGCCGCGATATCGAAACCGATGGCCGGCGCGCCACCATCGCCTATTCCGACCGGATCGAGGAAGATGCCGGACGCCGCGATTTCACCATGAACGCGCTTTATGCGGATGCCTCGGGTCAGATCATCGATCCGGTCCGGGGCCTGCCAGATCTGGCGGCGCGCCGGCTGCGCTTTGTCGGCGATCCCGCGACCCGCATCCGCGAGGATTACCTGCGCATCCTGCGCTTCTTCCGCTTCCTCGCCTGCTATGCCGACAGCCCGGCCCCCGGCGGGATCGAGGCCATCCGGGACGGCGTGCCGGGCCTTGGCCGGGTCTCGGCCGAGCGGATCGGGGCAGAAATGCGCAAGCTGCTTGCCGCCGCCGACCCGGCCCCGGCCATGACGCTGATGGCGCAGACCGGGGTTCTGGCCCAGATTCTGCCGGGCGCCGATCCGGCCCCGCTACCCGCCCTGATCCGGGCCGAGCAGGACCATGACATTGCCCCGGATTGGCCGCGCCGGCTGGCATCGCTTGGCACGCAGGACGCGCCGATCCGGCTTCGGCTGTCGAAGGCCGAAGCTGCCTATCTTGCCCGGCTGGGTGCCGCATCTGGCCTGCCCCCTGCCGAGGCCACCTTTCACTTTGGGCCCGACATCGCCCGCGATGCGACCCTGATCCGGATCGCCAGAGGCACGGCCCCTGATCCGGCCCAGGATCCGGGCTGGCCCGAGCAGATTGCCCGAGCGGCGGCCTCACCCCTGCCGATCCGGGCCGGAGATCTGATCCCAGATCTGAGCGGGCCTGCGCTCGGGCGCGGGCTCAGGGCCGCCGAGGCGCTGTGGATCGCATCGGGCTTCACCGCGTCGCGCGACGCATTGGTTGACGCGGCGCGGCAGGCGGGCAAGGAAGGCGCATGAGCCTTTATGCCGCCCTTTCCCGCCAGATCGACGCTTTCCGCCCGGCCGAGGGGCCACCGCCGCAGACCCTGCTGCGCTTCATCGGCTGGGCCCTGCGCGGATCGGGGCGCGGCCTGTCGATTGCCGCCGTCAGCTCAGCTGCCAGCGGTGCGGCCGATGTGTTTTCGGCGGTGCTGCTTGGCTGGGTGATCGACGGCGTGACCGGATCGACCCCGCAAACCGTCTGGGCCGACAACTGGTCGGTCATTGCCGGGTTCGCCCTGTTCTTTCTGGTGCTGCGCCCGCTGATCCTGGGCATGTCCACAGCATCTTCCAGCGTGATCATCGGCCCCAATATCCTGCCGCTTGTCCTGTCGCGCCTGCATCGCTGGACCATGGGCCAGGCGGTCAGCTTCTTTGATGAGGACTTCGCCGGACGGCTGGCCCAGAAGCAGATGCAGACCGCGCGGGCGATTACCGATTTCGCCTCGGAAATGGTCAATGTCGTTACCTTCGCACTGGCGTCGTTCATCGGATCTGCCGCCTATCTGATCTCGTTCGATGGCTGGAGCGGGATGGTGCGTATCCGGTGGCTGG
>JBKEBH010000196.1:0-1596 GCA_047973065.1 Paracoccus sp. (in: a-proteobacteria)
AGAGGATCGCGTTCAGAACCTCGCGCAGATCGGTCGCGCGGGGCCGGCCTCCCGATTTCGCCGGCGGGAACATCGGCGCGATCAGCGCCCATTCCGCATCGCGCAAATCACTTGGATAGCGGAGGCCCGAACGGCTCTGCTGCTTGCGGGTGATCTCAGTCCACATCTCTGGTCTCCGAGGCTCTCGCACAACCCCGGACTCAGCGATGCGTCAGAACGTCAAGCGCAACAGGCTGATATCACTCCAATACTTTTGAAGACGGGCTCTGACCGGATCTGCAATCACCCTCGGGTTCCCGAGTGCGGCACGCTTGCGTAAGCCGACCCTTCACGGGTTGACTGCAAAGAGACGGATCAGACCAAGGTTTGCGAATGGAAGCGGGGGTGGGGCTTTGCATCAGACAGGAGCCGGATGTCCGCAGATGCCCCGCCGCGCCAGCGGCGCCGGCATGCTGGGGGCAGGATCGTGTTCTCTTCAGGCCGGGGGCGGCACCCTGCTGCCCCGCCACCAAGATAGAGATGACATGGTGAAGCTGGACATTGATCCGTGACGCGATGACCTGCCGCTTGCGCCTTGTCTTATGATTTTTGTGGCTCATCTGCGATGGTTGAGCCGGCGCCAGCCACTTTATGGATGGCGGGCGCCGGCGGTGGTTGGATCGTCTGCGCCCAGGTCTTCGAGGACCGCGAACAAGTGAGATCGACCACCGTCTTCGCATGGGGCCTGAACGGATACGCAGCGGCTGATACGCCCTGCACGACAAGCATAGGACAGCGAAGATGAACCACGATACCATCGGCGTCGATATCTCGAAAGCGCATCTGGATGCGCATCGCCTGAGCACCGGCCGACACGCCCGGTTCGACAACACCGCACAGGGCCTGCGCGCCTTCGAGACCTGGCTGGGGCAGGCCCCGCCTGACCTGGTCGTCTTTGAACCGACCGGCCCCTGCCACAGGCGGTTTGAGACCAGGTTCTCCGGGAGCCTGCCGCTCGTGAAGGTGAACCCGCTGCAGGCGCGCCGCTTCGCCCAGGCGAACGGAACCCGCGCCAAAACCGATGCGGTGGATGCGCGGATGCTGGCGCTCATGGGCCGTGCGCTGGACCTCGTCCCGGACCGGCCCATTGACCCAAAAGACCGGGAAATCAGGGAGTTGAATGTCGCACGGGCCGGGCTCGTCCGGGACAGAACCGCGCTCTTGAACCGCCTCGGGACACAGACCCTCGGCCTGACCCGACGCCTCACACGGGCACGCCTGGCCCAGGCTGACCGGCAGATCGCCGCCCTCGACCTCGAAATCGAGCGCCGTCATCGCACATCTCCGGAACGGGCGCGGGCGCTGGACCTTCTCACCTCGATCCCTGGGATCGGAGCCATCTCCGCACGCGCCATCCTCTCCGAATGCCCCGAGATCGGCACGCTCGGCTCAAAGCAGATCGCCGCCCTTGCCGGACTGGCCCCCATGACCCGCCAATCCGGCCAGTGGCGCGGCAAGGCGCACATACAGGCCGGGCGAAAACGCCTTCGCGACGCGCTCTTCATGCCCGCCCTCGTCGCCATGAGGAGAAACCCCGACCTCAGCGAAAAATACACC
>JBKEBH010000333.1:0-5608 GCA_047973065.1 Paracoccus sp. (in: a-proteobacteria)
TTTCTTTTTTTCTTTGGTTACTGTAGTAAATGAGTTATTTGTAACATAATCTATTAAAATTTTATTATCCAAGATACTGTATATGCTCCTTATATTAAATAAACTATATATAATTATAAAATATTATAAAAAATAAATAAAAACAAATAACTATAACAATTGTTATAGTTATTTGTTTTTATTAAATCGCAATAAAAATAACTATATATACATATATAGTTATTTTTAAAGGAGGAGATTAAGATAGAATCTAAATTTAATATATTAATTAATAGATTAGAGGCCGCGTATACAAATAGATTTGATCGAGATGCGGCTTTAATCTTTCTTAACGACGCATATCAGGAATATATTCTTATTAGAGATAAAGAAATATTACCCAATAGATTAGAAAATCAGTTTATTGAACTAAGAGATGCTTTTATTTGTCAGTTAGTAGATAGATACCCTACTAATTATTCTGAAATAAAGCAAAAAATTGAAACATTAAAGGTTTTAGAAAAAAATTTATAGCTATTTTTTCACATTAGCTATAATTATTTAAAATTAAGGTGGTAGAGAAATGGTAGAAATAGAATTACCTTATGATAAAGAAGAAATAACAGTCAAGATTCCTGATAATAATTTTGAATGTTTATTAGAGTCTAATGCTGAGCACTATAAATCTACTATAAGTGAGAAAGATTTAGTTGAGCAATCTTTAGATAATCCTATTGGAAGTAGTTCCCTTGAAGAGCTAGCAAAAGATAAAAAGGACATTGTAATCATTAGTTCAGATCATACCAGACCAGTTCCATCTAAAATTATTATGCCTATTCTTTTAAGACGAATTAGAAAAGTTTCTAAAGATGCAAGAATTAGAATTCTAGTAGCAACCGGATTTCATAGACCATCTACTAGGGAAGAATTGATTGATAAATATGGAATAGATATTGTGGATAAAGAAGAAATTGTTATGCATATATCTACAGATGATGACTCTATGGTAAAAATAGGAACATTACCATCAGGAGGAGAGTGCATAATAAATAAAATAGCTGCCAATGCTGATTTATTACTAGCTGAGGGATTTATAGAATCACATTTTTTCGCTGGTTTTTCCGGAGGAAGAAAATCTGTGTTGCCTGGGATTGCTTCATATAAGACAATTATGGCTAACCATTCTGGAGAATTTGTCAACTCAAATAGATCTAGAACGGGTAATTTAGAAGAAAATCCAATTCATCTAGACATGGTATATGCTGCTCAAAAGGCAAAATTGGCTTTTATTATTAATGTAGTATTAGATGGAAAAAAACAAATTATTGGATCATTTGCTGGGGATATGGTAGCTGCTCATAAGAAAGGTTGCAAGTTTGTACAAGACTTGGCAAAGGTAAACAAAACAGAGTCTGATATTACAATCTCTACCAATGGAGGATATCCATTAGATCAAAATATATACCAAGCTGTTAAAGGTATGACTGCAGCCGAAGCTTCCAATAAGGATAATGGCGTAATTATTATGGTTGCCGGTGCTAGAGACGGGCACGGGGGAAAAGGTTTTTATGATAATCTTGCTGATGTATCAGATCCAAAAGAGTTTTTAGACCAAGCAATAAATACACCGAGGTTGGAAACTGTCCCAGATCAGTGGACTTCACAAATTTTAGCTAGAATACTGTCATCTCACCACGTTATATTTGTGTCCAATTTGGTAGACCCTATGTTAATAAAGAATATGCATATGGAACTTGCTTTAACTATAGATGAAGCATTGGAAAAAGCCTTTGATATTGAAGGAAAAGATGCAAGAGTTACAGTTATTCGTGATGGATTATCAGTAATTGTTGAATAAAGGTGTATGCTATGGAAATTAAAACAATATTAGAATTATTACAAGATAACAAAATTAGTATTGATGAAGTACAGAACTATATTCAAGGATATAAAGATATAGGTTTTGCAAAGCTTGATACCGATAGAAAAAATAGAACAAATTATTATGAGGTTATATACGGGGAAGGAAAATCAGTAAATCAATTAGTATCTATAGTTGATAGTTTAAAAAGTACACCTATTTTAATTACTAGACTTAATCAAGAAAAAGCTAATTCTTTACTTAAGTTATATCCACAAGGTAACTATTATAAACCTTCTAGATGTTTTACTATGAATAAAGATCTTACACAGGGAGTAGGAAATATAACAATAGTTACAGCTGGAACATCTGACTCTTCTGTTGCAGAGGAAGCATCTATAGTAGCTGAATTTTTTGGTAATTCGGTAACTAAGATATATGATGTGGGTGTTGCAGGAATTCATAGGCTCCTTGATAAAATAGATTTAATTAGACAGGCTAATGTAATAATAGTTATTGCTGGTATGGAGGGAGCACTTGTTAGTGTTGTAAGTGGATTAGTTGATATACCTGTAATTGCTGTTCCAACAAGTATTGGATATGGAACTAATTTAAATGGAATTACGGCATTATTTAGTATGTTAAATAGCTGTTCATCTGGAGTAAGTGTAGTAAATATAGATAATGGATTTGGAGCAGCGTTTAATGCAAGTATGATTAATAAGAAGTCCAAGGAGAGTGCAGATGAATAGTAGTATTCTATTTTTAGAACCATTTTCAGGTATTAGTGGAGACATGCTTAATGGATTGTTAATAGATCTTGGGGGCGATGTTAAAAACTTAAAGAAAGAATTATCTAAAATTAATGTGGATGGGTACAATATCTCTACAGAAATAATCGATAAAAATAGTATATATGGTGTCGACTTTGAAGTTAATCTGCTAGGTGGACTAGATAAAGACTATGGAATTAAAAATGATTTTAACCATGAACACAACCATGAGCACAATCATGAGCACATACTGAGAAATTATTTAGATATTGTCAATCTAATTAACAGTAGTAAATTAAGTGAATTTGTAAAAGAACATAGTAGTAATGTTTTTAAATGTATTGCTAAAGCTGAATCTAAAGCGCATAGAGTTCCTTTTGAAGAAGTTCATTTTCATGAGATTGGAGCTATAGATTCTATAGTTGACATTATTAGCTTCTTTATATTATTTGAACAATTAAATATAAAAAGTGTATTTTCGACAGTAGTAACTGAAGGTAGTGGATCAATTAAAACAGCACATGGCATTATGCCTGTTCCAGTTCCTGCAGTAATGAATATAAAAGAAGATTTCTATATCCCTATAAATCAAGATTTAGATATAAAAACTGAACTTATCACACCTACGGGAATTGCATTACTAAAAGAAATAGCTCCTAATTTTAATACCATAAGTAATTATACTATCAAAAAGGTTGGTTATGGTTTTGGTAAGAGAGATACGGGAAAATTTAATGCATTACGAGGTAGTTTTGTAGAACTACAAGAAAATAATATTATTAATAAAGACGAAATTAATAATGTTATTTTAAAAATTGACACTAATATTGACGATCAGACTCCTGAGCAATTAGGAGATGTTATGGATATACTATTTGATCAAGGGGCAGTTGATGTGTTTTTCACGCCTATCCATATGAAAAAAAATCGTAGTGGTATATTACTATCTGTTTTAGTATCTAAATCTGAAAAAGATAAGTTTACCAAGTTATTGTTCAAACATACAAGTACTATAGGAGTTAGATATTCTCTTATGGAAAGGGCAACCATGGATAGGACCTATGAACTAATAAATACCCATTTAGGAGATGTTACTGTGAAAGTATTAACTTACGGTAACATAACTAAAAGAACAGTAGAGTACGACGAGTGTAGAATTATTGCAAAAAAAAATGAATTACCATTATACGATGTTTATAATCAGATAAATAAATATATATAATTAGAGGAGAAATAGTATGATACATGATTTACTTTCAGAATTTATGGGAACAGCACTTATGATAATATTTGGGTTAGGTGTTCATTGTGATGACACACTGAAAAAAACAAAATATGCAGGTTCAGGACATTTATTTGCCATTACAACCTGGGCATTTGGTATTACTATAGTTTTATTTATATTTGGTGGGGTATGCATAAATCCGGCTATGGCCCTAGCTCAATCAATATTAGGACTTATTCCATGGAGTAGCTTTATTCCATACGTAATAGCAGAAGTATTAGGAGCAATTTTCGGTGCAGTAATTGTATATATAATGTATGCAGATCATTTCAAATACTCAGAAAATAAAGTAGATCCAATTGCTATAAGAAATATATTTTCTACTAACCCTAACTTAAGAAATTTACCTCGTAACTATTTTGTAGAAGCATTTGCAACATTTATTTTCTTAACATCTATTTTAGCAATTGATCATAATGCGCCTACGTTATTACCAATTGGTGTAGGTCTTTTAGTATGGGCTGTTGGTATGGGGCTAGGAGGAACAACTGGATTTGCAATGAATCAAGCTAGAGATTTAGGTCCAAGAATTGCTTACCAACTATTACCTATTAAAAATAAAGCCGACAATGATTGGCAGTATGGATTACTGGTACCAGGTACTGCACCCTTTGTTGGAGCTATTCTAGCAGCAATGTTCGTTAAATATTTTTTGAAAATTGTATAGTAATATAATATAAGGGAGATAATTTAAATGGATAATTATAGTAAAGAATTACGATTAAAAGAAATAATTAGTAACTACGATAGGTTGGCTATTGCATATTCAGGGGGAATTGATAGTACTTATTTATTAAAGATTTCAATTGACGTTCTAGGGATAGATAATGTGCTTGCAGTTGTTGTAAATTCAGAATTATTTTCAGATGATGAATTTATAGTGGCTAAAGAAATAGCAAGTGATTTAGGAATTAACTGTATTGGTGTAGAGATGCAAGAGTTAGTAGAGCCTAAAATCTATAACAATACTCCAGAGGGCTGGTATTTTAGTAAAAAATTACTTTATAAAACTATAAGAAAATATTCTGAAAAACATGGATATAACAATATTGTAGACGGAATGATTATGGATGATATAGAAGATTTTAGACCTGGATTATTAGCTAGAGATGAAGAAAATATTTCTAGTCCACTCCAAACAGCTAATCTATATAAAGAAGAAATAAGAAATTTGGCACAAATTAACAATATTTCAACTTGGAATAAGGAAGCATCTTGCAGTATAGCATCTAGATTCCCATACTACACAAAAATAACACAAGAAGATGCTAATAAGATTTTTTTAGGAGAAAAATTCTTAAAAAATCTAGGATGTAAAGTTATTAGATTAAGAATCCATAATAATATTGCTAGAATTGAAGTTAATAAAAATAATTTTAATACTATTATGGATAATAATAGTGAAATTGTCAGATATATTAGAAGTTTAGGTTTTGATTTTGTAACTATGGATATAGAAGGTTTCAGGTCTGGTAGAATGAATGAATTATTAAATAAAGAAACTCTATCTATAAATAGCAGAGAAAATTAATGAAAAAAAGAAGAGTATTAAAGTATTATATAGCGAATATGGTACTACATTTAATCGGTATTAGTTTATTATTTATGGCATTTAACACCTACCATAAAATGATAGCCTTAGGAGTATTAGCATATACATTGGGTCTTCGTCATGCATTTGATGCAGATCATATTGTATCTATTGATAAT
>JBKEBH010000376.1:0-1615 GCA_047973065.1 Paracoccus sp. (in: a-proteobacteria)
GTGCGTAGTCGGCGTCGACGTACACGGTGGTCGCATCGGAGTGGTCGACGACGTACGCGGCCTCGTCGTCGGCGAGCCGATAGTTCAACGGCACCGCCACCGCCCCGACCTTGCGGGCCGCGTTGACCATCTCGACGATGCCCATCGAGTTCTGCCCACAGCTCACGACCTTGTCGCCGGCGGAGACGCCGTGGTCGCGTAGGGTGTGCGCCAGTTGGTTGGCCCGTTGCTCGAGTTCAGCGTACGTCGCGATGCGGACGTCGTCGCCCTCGACATCTCGGCCACGACGGTCGTCGACCACCGCGATCTTGTCGGGTTGGTTAGCAGCGTGCCCCGTCAGCAGGTCCATGCCAAACCGTAACATTCGCATTGGACGAGCCCACGATCGTGCGACATGCAATACCGACAGTGTCGGCGACCGTTCGAGCGGATGACGGGAATCGAACCCGCGTTCTCAGCTTGGGAAGCTCTCGGGCGTTGTTGGCGGGTGCACTCGCAGGATTGCATTTTCCCAGCTAGAAGTCGATTTCTTACGTCGACCGTCTACGTCGTCGTTGTACCTAGAACCACCCTGTTTCGCGTCGTTCTAGGCACGAATTAGGCACGGCCGTTGAGTCCCTTAACGAACTGATCGACAGCGAGTATTGCATCGGCCCGAACCGTGGCGGCTGTCAGGCCGGGGTGATCGAGCATCATCTGGTCAACGTACGCAGTCGTTCCCTGGGCGTCGCCGTCGGCGAAGTTGCTGCGCAGCTCGTCGAGGGTTGTTTCATGCGCGCGAAGGTTGGCGTCGGTAAGAGTCAGGACGGCTCCGATTGCCGCGTCGACGCCGCCTGCGTCGTTCTCGAGCAGCACGAACGCGATGTCATACCAGTCCTTCCGTTTGTTTCGAGCATGAGCCGCCGCGACCTTGGCAAGCAGAAAACCGCCAAGGCCCGTGACGTTCACCGTCGCTTCGGTCCACTTATCGCCGATTCGGGCCCGAAGCGTGCGGGGCTCGATATCACGAGCCGCGACACCGGTCCCGCGAAGGTTGGCAGCTCCGAGCTGATCGCACTCGTCGAATACGATCGTGGCTCCGGCGGGCTCGGTGTCGACGTCAGCGAGCAACTCGAACTTGACAACCGCACCCGTTTCGGCGCCGTCGGCCCGCCATCGCCAGACGCGCTCGCTGTCCGGTTCGAACTCAGCGTTCGCGAGAGCGGCTTCGAGGCGTCGGGTGTTGACTGCGCCAGCGGCGATTTCGAGATTGACTTGAACGTCGACGTCTGTGGTCCCAGCGTGCCGGTAGGCCGACTCCGAACAGAGCAGTTCGGGTACGAGTCCACCGATGAGGACGAACTCGGGAGTCGCGCCGTAATGGTGGACGACTCGCACGAGTGCTGCTTCAGCGGCTGCCCTCGCTATGCGCGACCGTGGAATCTCATCGTTCATCGACTCATTACCTCTTTGAGATGCTCGGCTGCCTCCTCGCCTCGAACGCCCGTCTGCTGAAGGTCTGCGTACACGCGCGGCCAGGGCGCGCAGTGTATTCCATCGACATACGTCTTGAGTCGGCGAGTTGACACGGTCGGAAATGGTCGGAGGGTCAGGCGCCCTCCTTCAATGGGTGACA
>JBKEBH010000387.1:0-2009 GCA_047973065.1 Paracoccus sp. (in: a-proteobacteria)
TTCATTCGGTACGCGTTGGTAGGGGAGTGGCATATGCTCCGATGTTGCCATTGTCTGATGATATCGAATTTGGCCAACTGCTTGCTTCGTACTGCCCATATCGAGTTTTCTCCTCCCATTACCACATATTTTGGTCGTGCTATAATCGACTCAAAGGGTGGGAGACGTTGAGTGTGAATCAACGCCTCCCTATGTGAAACGCAGATAGATCAGCGGCCTATCTTGGCGCGTAATTCAGACAATCGGCAGGGTTTGAAATACATGTCCCGTTCAACCGACATGCCTAATCCGCCCCGGTTTGCCTCCAGTTCGCTGCGGGTAAAGTAGCCGAGTTCGACTTCAAACCCGTCTACCAGACCGAAGAAAACGTCGTCGCCGTCATACTCAATCGCGTACCAGGTCCAATTGAAATCAGGGAAGAAAAACTTGCAGATCACCATTGGATCTTCCGGATTCTCGGCTGAGTGGAGCGGCGGCAGTTGTCTGCGCAAAGCCTTGGTCAACAATTTCATGCATAGGTTCACCTCCAGACTCGGGCGAGACTGATCTCGGTAACATGAGATCGGCCCGAGGAGATCATCGTCCGGCGATGACCCGCTCAGAGCGACCTTCCCCATGCACATCTGACCAAACCGCTGACTATCCGCGTTGTCACCGTGTGCTATGATGTTGTTCAGGGTGGAGATGGGCCAGTGTGAGTGACCCATCTCCGTTGGCTAACAGAGCTAACTCTGTCGGCCTTCTTCTACCTGTGCCGGTTGCGGATGCTCATCCAGGGCGGCTATCCGGTCGTCCAGATTTTTCCGGTACAACGTCAGCATAGCCATACGGACCTGCAAGAAGCAGAGACGACAGACTCGAGCAACCTCGAAATCTTGGCCGTCCGCGCCAGGAGCGGCATCGGTCAAGGTAATCAGACAGTCGGCAGGGACCAGTGTGGTTAGACACTGGTCGCACTCGATTGCCTCAGCCGTTTTACTCATCGTTATCACCTCCTTTCGTTAACAGATACTCGTGTTAATCCGGCTTGTCTGAGCCGTCCCGCCTCATGTACGGGACAGGTCAAGCAATCCGGCAGGAGATGAAAGACCGTCTGCAACCAACACAGTTCGAAGCAAGATAGGATGTGAGGCCGGATTTGCAGGTGCTACACTGGGAATACGACCACGCTGTATGCACTGCATGAGTTGGTCAACGAAGCCTGACACAGGCAAGTCAGGTGAAGCGTCCCTCTCGCTCTAGAGACTGCCCCCCATTTGGATATACGCGGGCAGGTCGGCCTCACTGACGGGACGAGCACTGCCTATGCGATTGAGGCCATCGAATAGCCGGTGTTCCACTAACTATGCAGCGGCGTGGTCTCACCATTGTTTCGGCCTCAGATTCTCTTCTTCGGATCAGGTCTCCATCTTGGTCCTCTCTCAATACCTACCGCTGTTCATCCAACCGCCAGCGCTTGGCATCACCGGCCCGCGACCAGATAGGACTGAAGACCGCGGCGCTGAAAGGGTTTTGCCAGGTAGGAATATCATCCATGCAAGCAAACCAGTAGCGGTCCACTGCCCGGTTGTTCCGACCAATCACTCGCTCGGTGGTTTGCAGCAGATTCCGACACCGCTGTTGGCTGCCTGAGGTGATCGTCAGCAGCCACATGCTCTCTCCGGCCTCAGGGAAGAGATGGGCGTAGCGACCGCTGCGATAAAAAGCGCTCAAAGTGCGAATCTTGGCCGCGTAGTCCTTATCCATACCGCCGCCGGACTTGAGCGTCAGTGTCTGGTTATCAAACTCGATAAAGCAGTGGCGCTGACCTGCCTCGCCCAAATCGAGCCAGACATAGCCGTCGGGAATCTTGAGGGCGTGGTCTTCCTCCTTTTCCTGGGTTTCGCCGGTTTTGGCGTCTCGAACCAACCGCGTCAGTGTCACTTTCTCTTTGGCCAGGAGTCGTTTGAGCTGGTTGTCATCCAGCCAGCGACGTACGACATAGCCGCGCTGTTCGCAGGCCCGGACAA
>JBKEBH010000039.1:0-12979 GCA_047973065.1 Paracoccus sp. (in: a-proteobacteria)
CATGCCCGTGATCAGCAGCGCCAGCGTCTCCAGCCGGCTCTTGCTCAGCTCGATATGCAGCGATAGTTTTTCGGTGAGGGCGGCGCTGAGTTTCGTGACCATCCGGCGATCCTGTTTGCAAGTCAGAATCCGTCAGAAAATCACCTCTCGCCGACCTCAACCAACCCTGTGTCGTGTAGTGTGGCAGCCGACACAACCAGAAGGGCATGAAACCGGATGACATGTTCCCAATTCCCCACGGGAATTCCGCGCCCTGCCCCCGCCCATGAAAAAGGGCCGTCACATGACGGCCCGATCATCAGCGATCGTGGAGCGACTTACTTGCGCCGTTCGATCTCGCGCTGGATCACGAAAGCAGAGGGGCTGAACTTCACACCCTTCTTCATCTCGCCCAGAATGACCGTGGTCTTCTTGCCAGCATTGTCGGTGACCACCCATTGACGCAGCTCGGTCGGCGAAGTGAAGACCATCTCGATATTGCCATATTCGGGATGGGCCGGATCCTGCGCCTTGACCACAGTGGTATTCTTGCGCTCGCTATGGCCGGTGACCATGCCGGCGCGGCCGAGATTGACATTCTGGGCCAGGATGATCGACAGCGGCGTCTGTTCCAGCGGATAGACCTGCGGACCCTGGTTCGATTTGGCATCGAACACCGCGACCTGCCCGCCTGAGGCCAGCATCAGCTGTTTCGAGGTCTTGTACTCGAACCGCACCCGGCCCGGGCGCTGAATATAGACCGTCCCCGACGAGATCGTGCCGTCCGGGTTGATCTGGGTGAATTCCGACTGAAGCGTGGTTATGCGGTTCAGATAGTTCGAAATATTGTTCAGCGGAATCTTCTGCGCCATGGCCGCGGGAGCGGTGGCCAGAAGGGCGATGACGGGCGCGATTGCGAATGCGAGCTTTTTCATGCGTCCTGTATGGCAGCCTTATGTCTGAAATGCACATCACCTTGCGGCGAAGCATCACCCCCCGAACGCGCACAGCGGTGTTACCGTTCCGTCAGAAAGTCCGATCGGAGCAATGCCGCCGCTGATCGCATCCTTCGAATGAAGAACGCGGATGAAGGCTCGGATGTAACAGAATATTTCCGGCTCGACCATATCTTGCCATCAATGAAACAGACCCTTCGCGCGGCGCGAAGGGTCTGTCTCCTCCCGCATCGGATGCCAAGCCTCCCCGCAAGGCATCCTGCGTATTCTCAAACACGCCCCAGCCGGGTCACAACTGCCTGACGCACGGACATTTGTGCCTGAAGATTCGCCGTCCTGTCAACGGCCATAACGGGCAGCAAAGCTTGACGGAGCCATATTCACGGGCCATTAGATCAGACATTATCAGCTTAGGAGCCGCCATGTCCCGCATTGTCTATCTCAACGGCGCATATCTTGCCGAAGGTGACGCCACAGTCTCCATCTTTGATCGCGGATTCGTCATGGCCGATGGCGTCTATGAGGTGGTCAGCGTTCTCGACGGCAAGCTGATCGACTTCGATGGCCATCAGGCCCGGCTGAACCGCTCGCTCAACGCACTGGAAATCGGCAATCCGATGGCGCATGCGGATTATCTGGCAATGTTCCGCGAGCTGGTGATCCGCAACGATATCACCGACGGGCTGATCTATCTGCAGGTGACGCGCGGTAATCCCGGGGATCGTGATTTCGCCTATCCGCCGAAGGACACGCCGCAGACCGTGGTCGCCTTCACTCAGGCAAAGCCCGGCCTTGCCGAAAACCCGGCCGCCAAAACCGGCTGGCGCGTCATCACCCAGCCCGACGAACGCTGGGGCCGGCGCGACATCAAGACCGTACAGCTGCTTTACCCGTCCATGGCCAAGATGGCGGCCAAGGCGGCCGGCGCAGACGACGCCTGGCTGGTCGAGGATGGCAAGATCACCGAGGGCACCTCGAACAACGCCTATATCGTCACCGGCAATACCATCATCACCCGCGAGCTCAGCCATGACATCCTGCATGGCATCACCCGCGCCGCCGTCCTGCGCTTTGCCCGCGAGGCCCAGATGCAGGTCGAGGAGCGCGCCTTTACCCCCGATGAGGCGAAAGCGGCGGATGAGGCCTTCGTCACCTCGGCCTCGGCTTTCGTGATGCCGGTGGTCGAGCTCGACGGCGCCAGGATCGGCAGCGGTGCCCCCGGCCCGGTCGCGACCCGCCTGCGCGAAATCTATCTCGATGAGATGCGCAAGGCCGCGATCTGATCGCGGATCGGATAAGTCAGGGCCCGGCTGCGCAAGCAGGCCGGGCCTTTTTCATGCCGCCAGATAAAGCGCGGCGGCCAGGGTCAGAAACAGCGCCAGCAGGACCCGGAACCCGCGCAGCACCGCAGGCGCGAGCCGCAGCTCCAGATAGACCGCCAGGATCAGATTGGCCTTCACCCCGGAAATCGCCAGAATGACCAGTGCCACCAGCTCCCGCCAGATCGAAGGCAGCGCCCCGAGGCTCATCGCCAGAGCCGTGGCGATCAGGCTCAGCCCGATCAGCAATCCCCATGCGCGTGTCAGACCCGGTTTTCTCATGGCAGCAGATAGATGATCGGCAATAGCAGCACCCAAACCAGATCGACCATATGCCAGAACTGGGCGCCGGCCTCGACCCCGTCCGGCTCGGGCCGGATCGAGACCAGGGCCAGGATGATCGCCCCGGCCAGAACATGGGCGGCATGAAAGCCGGTGAGCAGGAAATAGAAGGTGAAGAACGCGTTGGTCTCGATGCCGATCCCCTTGGCGAAGGCATCGCCATATTCGACGCCCTTCACCCCCAGAAAGACCAGACCGAGCAGCGCGGCGCAAAGCAGCAAGCCGCGTGCCAGCCGGGCCTGTCCCTTGCGCACGGCCCCTACCGCCCGTGCTGCCAGATAGCCCGACGAAACCAGAATGATGGTGTTGATCCCGGCGGCTGCCCGATGCAGTTCGGTCTGCGATTGGGCGAAAAGCTCAGGATCTGCGAGCCGCAGGGCCAGAAAGATCAGCAGCCCGGCGCAGAATACCGCCAGCTCGCTGACGATCAGGATCCAGAGGATCAGCTCGCCGGGCAATTGCTGCAAAAGGCCGCGCTCGGGGCTCATGTGCCGACCAACTGGCGATAGATTTCCGGCAGCGCCGCGGTCAGTCGCTCGGGATGGGGGATCAGCGCATAGCCGCCCTGCCCGAAGATCCGCGGAAACCAGCTTTTGCCGTCGCGGTCGATGGTGATGCCAAAGACCGCCTGCCCCTTCATGCGCGCCTCGCGCACAGCCCGGGCGCTGTCCTCGATCCCGTGCCGACCCTCGTAATGATCAAGATCATTAGGCTTGCCATCGGTGATCACCAGAAGCAGCCGGCGCTTGCGCCCCTGCTCGGCCAGCCCGGCCGAAGCATGCCGGATCCCGGCCCCGAGCCGGGTGTAGAATTGCGGCTTCAGGCTGGCCAGACGGCGCTCAACCGCCGGCCCCATCTTCTCGCCAAAGCCCTTGCATTCGGTCACGAACACCCGGTCGCGCCTCAGCGAGGAAAACGCCTGAATGGCAAAATCGTCCCTGCAGGCATCCAGCCCCCAGGACAGCGCATCCAGCGCCTCGCGCTCGATATCGATGACCGAACGCCCGGTCACCGCGCTCTCGGTCGAGCGCGACACATCGAGCAGGATCGACACCGCCAGATCCCGGACAATCGGGCGTGATTGCCGCCAGATCCGGTCCGAACCCTCGCCATCGGCCTGGATCCCGACATAGGATCGCACCGCCAGATCGTCATCCAGATCGTCGCCGTCGCGATGGCCGGTAGTGACCACCCGCCCCGGCCGCATCGCCTCGAACTGGCGGCGCACTGCCCGGATCCGGGCCTTCGCGGCCGGATCTTCCAGCGCCGCCGGCAGCTCGGCTTCCTCGGCCGGGCTGACCAGAACCCGGACATGATCGGGCAGATAGACCCCGCGACGCGCATCCCATTCGGGATAAAGATCGACCCCGGCCAGAGCTTCGCGCGCGGCATCTTCGGGCGAAAGATCCAGATGCAGCTTCAGCCGGGTTGCCGGCGCCTTGCTGATCTGACCGAGCCCGAGCTCTTCCTGATCGTCAAGCGCCTTGCGGGCATCGTCCTCATCGTCATCCTCGACGCGGCGGTTGAGATTCAAGAACTCGGCCCAGCTCAGGATCGCCTCGAACTTGTGCAGGATCAGACTGTCCTTGCGCCCCGCCTGATCGGACGAGCGCCGCCTTGCCCGAACCGTCTTCTCGGCCGCCTCGCGGCTTTCCTCGGGCGGGCCATCGGCCTCGCGGCTCTCGACGCGGTCCCCGTCAGAAAAGCTCAGCACATCTATCGCGGGCCAGAGCACGACCGGCCGGAACGGGCGATAGCCGCGCGGCGCGCGCTGCCCTTCGGGCGCATCGATTACGGCGGACAAGGCTTCGGCCTCGGCGGAAAGCGGCAGATCCGCCCCCAGCTCGCGGCAGATCAGCTCCTCCATCGCCGCCTCAACCGGAGGCAGCTTCGCCGATTTGCGCTGCGACAGGGTAACGGCGGCAAGATCGGCATAAAGCGGCCTGAGCCCCGGCGCATTCGCCATAGCCGCCCGCACCAGATCCCGCATCGCCGCCAGCCGGGCCAGATCCTGCTGCAATGGATCGTCATGAAGCCGCATGATCGGCGCATGGGCCGCAGCCGCCGCCAGCCAGACATACAGTGCCGCATTGGCCTCACGTGTCGGAAAGACCGCAAGCGATATTGGCAAACGCAGGGCTTCCCCATCGAAACTGGCCTGAGGCAAAGCCTCGGCCTCGGTCCCAAGCGCCCGCCGCCAGCTGATCCGGTGCCGCGATATCCGGTCCGCGACCGGACGCAGCTCGACGGAAGGATCCCCGCCAAGCCCCCGGAACAAAACCGATAGCCGCCCCGAAACCTCGCTCAGCTCGACCCGCGCCTCGTCATATTCGGGCGGCGCATCCAGCCGGCTGGCATAGGCATGCCAAAGCTTGCCAACCGATTCCTCCGGCTCCCAGGGCTCGATCTCACGCCAGCCGCCCGCCATGCCTCACCTTTTCTTCTTCACCCAAATATCCCGCGGGGGTCCGGGGGCGCGAAGCCCCCGGCCTGGCCTCAGCCAAAGACCGCAACTACCAGATCCAGAAGCCCGCGCCGGATATCGCCGTCATCGGTCAAGGGCTCGATCATCGCCGCCTCGATGGCGCGATTGACCGGCATCCCGCCCATGATCAGCTTGGCGGCATAGACCACCAGCCGGGTCGAGACCCCCTCCTCCAGATCCTGCCCCTTCAAGGCGCGCAACTTGCCCGCCAGCCGGACCAGCGATGCCGCCCGCGCCTCGTCGATGCCGCTTTCGCGCATGACGATCCGCGTCTCGACCGATGGGGCCGGGAAATCGAACTCCATCGCGACAAAGCGCTGCCGGGTCGAGGGTTTCAGCGTCTTGAGGATATTCTGATAGCCGGGGTTATAGCTCGCCACCAACATGAAGCCGGGCGCCGCTTCCAGCTCCTCGCCGGTCCGGTCAATGGGCAGGATGCGGCGATCGTCGGTCAGCGGGTGCAGAACCACGGTCACATCCTTGCGGGCCTCGACCACCTCATCGAGATAGCAGATCGCCCCTTCGCGCACGGCCCGCGTCAGCGGCCCGTCCACCCAGACGGTCTCGCCGCCCTTCAGAAGATAGCGCCCGATCAGATCGGCCGCCGACAGATCGTCATGGCAGGCGACCGTATAAAGCGGCCGGCCGAGCCGGGCCGCCATATGCGAGACAAACCGGGTCTTGCCGCAGCCGGTCGGACCTTTCAGCAGGACCGGCATGTCGGCCTGCGCCGCCGCCTCGAAAACCGCAACCTCGTCGGATTGCGGCAGGTAGAAGGGGGCGTCCGCCGCCCCCTCCATCGCATTGTGATCGGAATGTGCGTTCATCACTTACTCCGCAGGCTCGATATGCCTGTCACGATCTTTCTGGACCGGGCCGGCATCGACAACCTCGCGGCCCGGCACCATGATCGACCAGATGAACAAAAGTGCGCCCAGCACCACTGCAACGCCCGAGCCGAAACGCATCCAGTAGAACAGCGCCAGCCCGTCCTGCACCTCCATGTAATAGTCCCCCAAGACCCGCTGCATATGGGTCTGGATGGTCCCCGCGAAAGTCAGGGTGAAGGTCATGAACAGCATCCCGCCCGACATCAGCCAGAAGCTGATCATGTTCATGACCTGATTATAGGGATCACGCCCACGCAGGATCGGCATCGCATAGGTGATGATGGCCAGAACCAGACAGACATAGGCCCCATAGAAGGCCAGATGGCCATGGGCGGCGGTGATCTGGGTGCCGTGGGAATAGTAGTTCACCCCATGCAACGTGTGCAGAAAGCCCCAGATGCCGGCGCCGAAGAAGGCCAGAACCGAACAGCCGAGCGACCACAGAAGCGCCGCCTTGTTCAGATGATCGCGCCGGCCCTTCCAGACCATGACGAAGGCGAAGGACATCATCGCGAAGAAGGGCACGATCTCGAAGCTGGAGAAGACCGAGCCGATCCACTGCCAATAGCCCGGCAGACCGATCCAGTAGTAATGGTGCCCGGTGCCGAGAATGCCCGAAAACAGCGCGGTGGCGACGATGATATAGAGCCACTTCTCGACAACCTCGCGGTCCACGCCGGTCAGTTTCAGCATCAGGAAGGCCAGGATCGAGGCCATGACCAGTTCCCAGACGCCTTCCACCCAAAGGTGAAAGACCCAACACCAGTATTGCTTGTCCAGCACCAGATTGGCCGGGTTGTAGAAGGCAAAGAGGAACAGCAGCGCCAGCCCCCAAAGACCGATCAGCAGCACATTGGTGATGGCGGTCTTGCGGCCGGCAAGCACCGTCAGCGTGACATTGTAAAGGAAGATCAGCGCCGCCGCGACGATGCCGAGCTTCACCCAGCCGGGCTGTTCAAGGAATTCGCGCCCCTGCGTGCCAAGCAGCCAGTTGCCGTGGAAAAGATCGAAGAGATAGGTCACCACGACCCCGGCCGTGCCCAGCACCAGAATGGCAAGCTGAAGATAGGCCAGCATCGGCGAATGGATCTCGCGCTCGGCCTCTTCGGGGACCAGATAATAGGCCGAACCGAAGAACCCCAGCAGCAGCCAGACCACCAGACTGTTGGTGTGCAGCATACGAGCCACATTGAAGGGCAGCAGCTCGGACAGGAAGTTCGGGCTGACATAGATCCAGCCCATGACCAGACCCATCGTGACCTGAACCGCGAAAAGCGTCATCGCCGTCACGAAATAGGCCATGGCGATACGTTGAGATTGATATTTCATGGCATCCCCCTCAGCCCGCTTCATTGGGCGGCCAGCCCTGGGTATTGATCTTGCTGGTCCAGATCAGGAAATCGGACAGCTCGCGATATTCCTCATCGGTCAGATTGAACTGCGGCATCTGCCGCCGCCCCTCGATCCCGGTCGGCATCGCGTCCATCCAGGCTTTCAGCGCTTCCTGCGCCGCAACCGGGTCGTCCTGAACGCCCCAGCGGATCATCACATTGCCCAGTTCGGGTGCGAAATAGGCCCCCTCGCCCAGCAATGTGTGGCAGTTGATGCAGGCGTTGGCTTCCCAGATATGCTTGCCGGCAGCAACGCTTTCATTCAGCCCGGCCACGTCGATGGACTTGTCGCTGCTCGCATAGAGATGACTCTGCACGGTCAGCGCGCCGAAGATCGCAATGAAGAACAGCGATCCGCCATAAAAGACGTTCCGGGCCATGCTCTTGGTCATGATGTCGCTCATGCCGATGGTCCCTTCGTTCTTGACAGTTGATGGAACTGCACTGGACCGATCATACCCTTCCATCCTTGATGAAAGTCAACGCCTGAGTGTTTTCCTTATAATGAACCGCGTTTGCGGGCCCGTTCAGCCCGGCCTGCCGTCGGCACGCGGACCAAAGAACACCGGCCACATCGCCCGAAGATAAAGCGAAAAGACCAGGATCCAGATCAGCCCCGAACCAATCACCCCGACCGTATAGGCGCCGGGCCAGAGCGCTGCCACCAGACGCAGCAGCGCGGCCAGCGGGATCAGGGCATAAGCCAGCGCAACCGGCCTGGGCGCGATCAGCGGGCGGCCGGAATGACCAAGGCTGGCGCGGCTCATCACCGCAAGGGTCATGCCGCCAACCGCACCGATGCCCAGAACATGCACCGCACCGATCTCGGAGCCGATACCAAGCCCGGCCAGCCCCCATAACAGCAGCCCGGCCGCCAGCATCGCGTAGCTGACATGGAGCGTCCAGACGATCGGCTGATGCCACATCAGATTGCCCTGCCAGCCCGCCAGCCGCAGCAACAGCACCGGCCCGGCCAGCAGCGCCGGCACCGCCGCCAGCGCATCGGGCAGGCCGAGGATCACCGCCAGCGCGGTCAGGGCCGGCAGCAGAACCGCCGCGATATCGAGCGGCTTGCGGCTGACCGGCAGCGCATCCTCGCGCCCCTCGCGCAGCAGCGCATTTCGGGTGAAGGCCGGCACCACCCGCCCGCCGATGACGGAGATCATCGTACAGATGATCAAAAGCCCGCCGCGCAGCCCCTGCCACTGGGTCTGCGCAATCCCCATCCATTCGAGGTGAACCAGAAGATTGGCGATCCAGATCAGGCTCAGCATGACCAGCAGCACCATGTTCTGCGGCTTCGGACGCTGCAGAAGCTGGCTGAACAATTTCGCACCCAGCACCGGCAGGAAGGCCAGATCCACCACCGCAACCAGCGGCGCCGGCAGCCAGCCCGACAGGCACACCGCAATCCGTCCGGCCATCCAGAGCGCGAAAACCAGCGCCATGAACCGGGTGGGCGCGGCCTTGGCGCCCGTCCAGTTGGGCACCGCGGTCAGGAAGAACCCGCTAAGCGCCGCCGCCGCATAGCCGAAGATCAGCTCATGGGCGTGCCAGGCCTGCGGGGCAACATCGCTGCCATCGAGATGGGCGAATATGGCGGAGCCGGCGCCGCCGATCAGCTGAGCCCAGAGCCAGAGCACCCAGACCGCCACCGACAGCACCGCCCAGACCCCGGCCGCCCAGAAGAAGATCCGCCAGCCGGCGTTGAAAAGATTTCCTGATCTCATTGCCGTATCTCCTGATTCTGCCCACTCGCTCCCTGCCCGGTGACGGGCCGTGCCGAGACCTGACAGACCGCTCCGATCCGGGTGCGGCACTTCAGCGCAGAGCGCACGCCCCGAGCGCCTGAACCGGCGCGCTCCTGCGCCCGCATTGATGCGCCCTCCCCTGCCGGCGGGGCACAATGCAGGCCAGACGGCCACGGGCAGCACGCAATGGGTCCGCGAAGATCCAGGAGGATATTTATTTGTATTTCAATGAATAAATCTGAATTGTGCTTCATCCTGATCCTCCGGCCGGCTCATCCGTCATGTGCGGTGCACTGGCCCGGCCGCTCGGCCCGAGCCAGTGCCGATCCGCCCGCCATCTCGCCAGGCCAGCACACGCCTTTCCTGCTTCTGCCTCCAACACAGCACAAGAGCCTTAACAACGGTCAAGGCGAGCCTCGGGACGATCCACTAACTCACTCGCAGTCACTTACGCGTGAACATCTGTGATACATGGAGAATGTCAGCATGATACGCCCGCAACTTCCATTCCACCGCTCGCTGTTGGCATCGGCTGCGCTTGCTCTCGTCCTGGGAGCCGGAGCCTATGCCCAGGACGCGGCAGAACAGCCGGAAGCCGAGACCGCCGCGGTCGAGGCCGCCAATACCGACGCCGCCCCCGAAGGCGAAGCGGTTCCGACCCTGACCGAAGCGGAAATGGATCAGGCCAACAAGATCTATTTCGAGCGCTGCGCCGGCTGTCACGGCGTGCTGCGCAAGGGCGCGACCGGCAAGGCGCTGACCCCGGATCTGACCCGCGAGCTTGGCTATGACTATCTGCACAGCTTCATCACCTATGGCTCGCCGGCCGGGATGCCGAACTGGGGCACCTCGGGCGATCTGAGCGAGGAAGAAGTCGAGCTGATGGCGAAATACGTCATGCAGGAACCTTCCGCACCGCCCGAATGGGGCATGGACAAGATGCAGGAAAGCTGGAAGGTCATCGTCGCTCCGGAAGATCGTCCGACCGAGAAGCAGAACGACTGGGACCTGGAAAACCTGTTCAGCGTCACCCTGCGCGATGCCGGTCAGATCGCCCTGATCGACGGCGCCACCTATGAGATCAAGGCGGTGATCGACACCGGCTATGCGGTCCATATCAGCCGGATGTCCGCCTCGGGCCGTTATCTCTTCGTCATCGGCCGCGATGCCAAGGTCAATATGATCGACCTGTGGATGGAGGAGCCGACCACCGTTGCCGAGATCAAGATCGGCTCGGAGGCGCGTTCGGTCGAGACCTCGAAATTCGAGGGCTGGGAAGACAAATACGCCATTGCCGGTGCCTATTGGCCGCCGCAATATGTGATCATGGACGGCGCCACGCTGGAGCCGCTGAAGATCGTCTCGACCCGCGGCATGACCTATGACGAGCAGCTTTATCACCCCGAGCCCCGCGTTGCGGCGATCCTGGCCAGCCATTATCGGCCGGAATTCATCGTCAACATCAAGGAAACCGGAAAGATCCAGCTGGTCGACTATACCGACCTGAAGAACCTCAAGATCACCGAGATCGAGGCTGAGCGCTTCCTTCACGATGGCGGTCTCGACAGCACGCATCGCTATTTCATCACGGCGGCGAATGCGCGCGGCAAGCTGGTGGTCATCGACACCAAGGAAGGCACGCTGGAAGCGGTGACCGAAACCGGCGGCGAGACCCCGCATCCGGGTCGCGGCGCGAATTTCGAACACCCGGCCTTCGGTCCGGTCTGGGCGACATCGCATCTTGGCGACGATTCGGTGGCGCTGATCGGCACCGATCCGGAAGGCCATGCCGACAATGCCTGGAAGATCGTGGACAGCTTCCCGGCGCTTGGCGGCGGCTCGCTGTTCATCAAGACCTATCCGGGTTCGAACCATGTCTATGTCGATGCCACGTTGAACCCCGAAGCCGATATCTCGGGCTCGATCGCGGTCTTCGACATCAGCACGCTGACCGGCGACACCGAGACCGATCCCGAGTTCAAGGTTCTGCCGATTGCCGAATGGGCCGAGATCGAAGATGGTCAGCCCCGCGTCGTTCAGGGCGAATTCAACAAGGAAGGGACTGAAATCTGGTTCTCGGTCTGGAACGCCAAGGACAAGGAATCGGCCATCGTCGTGGTGGACGATAAGACGCTTGAGCTGAAGCATGTGATCAAGGATCCGCGCCTGATCACCCCGACCGGCAAGTTCAACGTCAAGAACACCATGGGCGATATCTACTGAGAGCTCTCCCGAGCGGGGCGCGCGGCAACGCGCGCCCTTTTCCATTTGCCGATGACGGGATCGGACCATGACCGATGATCAGACCGGATCAGCGCCAGGTGCCAGGACCGCCGCCCACTGGGGCTGGCGGCTTTATCTGCTGCTTTATCCTTTCACGCTGATGGCGGTCTGGATCAACCTTTTCATGCTGGGCCTTCTGGCCATCTGGGTCGGGCTGCCCAGTCTTTCGGCCCCCGCCGCGCTGTTCTGGGCGCTGTTCGTGGCCCTGCCCGCCAATTGGGCCGCCGCCCGCTGGGTCCACAGGCTGCTGGAGCGCGCGCGCGAGGACTGAGTCCGCATATTCCCTCCGAACCTCTCTTCGAGATCCTTGCAAGACCCCGGAAGACAGCCGCTTGGATCGGCGATCATGAACTGGCGATTGCCGCGCCCATCATCCCTGAGGCGCGACCAACTGCCCTAGGAAAGCCGAAGAAGCGCGTGCGCATGTCCTGGTCCGAATTGCTGATACAGGCTCTGCCCGATTATGCAGCTTCCCCATGGAAGCTCGCCGTGCCAGCTTGGCCGGCATGATTGACCTGATTCTGATCTTCATCGCCGGTTTTCTGGGCGGCCTTCTCAACGCGGTTGCCGGCGGGGGGACCTTCATCACCTTTCCGACCCTGGTCTTCGTCGGCCTGCCCGAAATCGCCGCCAATGCCACCTCGACCGTGGCGGCCCTGCCCGGCTATCTGTCCGCAGCCATCGGCTTTCGCAAGGATATCGCCGATTTCGACCGCCGGTTGCTGATCCGGCTGACACTCTGGACCATGCTCGGCTCGGCCATCGGATCGGGCCTGCTGCTGGTTTCGTCAAACGCAGCCTTCGCCGCATTGGTGCCGGTGCTGCTGCTGGGGGCAACGCTGGTCTTTCTGAAGGGAGCGCAGATCCGCGAATGGGCGGCGCGTCAGCGCGGAGCCGTTGCCGCTTACGGGGCCGGAACCATGGTGCCGGTGGCGATTTATGGCGGCTATTTCAACGGCGGGCTGGGCATTGTGCTTCTGGCGCTTTTCGCGATGTGGGGGATGACCAACCTGCATGCGATGAACGGGCTGAAATGCTGGCTGAGTTTCGCGCTCTCGCTGGTTTCGCTGGCGATTTTCGCCTGGGGCGGCAAGATCGACTGGTCGCTGGCGCTGATCATGAGCATCGGCACCATCCTTGGCGGGCTGGCGGGTGCCCCGATTGCGCGGCGTATTCCGGTCCCGGTGCTGCGCGGGCTGATCGCCGCGGTCGGCTTTACCATGACCGCGGTCTTCCTGTCGCGTCTGCTTTTCTGATCCGCGCGGCCCCAAGGTCATTCATCGGCAAAACCGCTTCATGCCCTGACCTGCCATGATGGGGCCCGCCGGCACGGGATCTTTGCCGGCACCATGGTCCTGGACATGGAGGCAGATCGCAGACCGAATTTGCCGCTCTCATCATCCGCACGCAGATCAATGACGACCCGGCAAGGGGGAGACCGTGAGGCTTTGAGACCTGCGCCTGATCCACCCCCACTGGAGTGGTCCGCCGTTATGGTTAGGAAAGGGAGGATCAGAAATGGCGAACAAACGACCGAAGCCGGAAGAGATTGTCTCGAAGTTACGACAGGTTGAGGTTCTGAT
>JBKEBH010000170.1:0-1992 GCA_047973065.1 Paracoccus sp. (in: a-proteobacteria)
GGCCCGCGTTGGATTAGATAGTTGGTGGGGTAACGGCCTACCAAGTCTACGATCCATAGCTGGTTTGAGAGGATGATCAGCCACACTGGGACTGAGACACGGCCCAGACTCCTACGGGAGGCAGCAGTGGGGAATCTTAGACAATGGGCGCAAGCCTGATCTAGCCATGCCGCGTGAGCGATGAAGGCCTTAGGGTTGTAAAGCTCTTTCAGTGGGGAAGATAATGACTGTACCCACAGAAGAAGCCCCGGCTAACTCCGTGCCAGCAGCCGCGGTAATACGGAGGGGTCTAGCGTTGTTCGGAATTACTGGGCGTAAAGCGCACGTAGGCGGACGAGAAAGTCAGAGGTGAAATCCCAGGGCTCAACCTTGGAACTGCCTTTGAAACTTCTTGTCTTGAGGTCGAGAGAGGTGAGTGGAATTCCGAGTGTAGAGGTGAAATTCGTAGCTATTCGGAGGAACACCAGTGGCGAAGGCGGCTCACTGGCTCGATACTGACGCTGAGGTGCGAAAGCGTGGGGAGCAAACAGTATTAGATACCCTGTGAGTCAACGCCGTAAACGATGAATGCCAGTCGTCGGTCAGTATACTGTTCGGTGACACACCTAACGGATTAAGCTTTCCGCCTGGGGAGTACGGTCGAAAGATTAAAACTCTAAGGAATTGACGGGGGCCCGCACAAGCGGTGGAGCATGTGGTTTAATTCGAAGCAACGCGCAGAACCTTACCAACCCTTGACATCTGGATCGCGGTTACCGGAGACGGTTTCCTTCAGTTCGGCTGGATCCAAGACAGGTGCTGCATGGCTGTCGTCAGCTCGTGTCGTGAGATGTTCGGTTAAGTCCGGCAACGAGCGCAACCCACATCCCCAGTTGCCAGCAGGTCATGCTGGGCACTCTGTGGAAACTGCCCGTGATAAGCGGGAGGAAGGTGTGGATGACGTCAAGTCCTCATGGCCCTTACGGGTTGGGCTACACACGTGCTACAATGGTGGTGACAGTGGGTTAATCCCCAAAAGCCATCTCAGTTCGGATTGTCCTCTGCAACTCGAGGGCATGAAGTTGGAATCGCTAGTAATCGCGGAACAGCATGCCGCGGTGAATACGTTCCAGGCCCTAGTACACACCGCACGTCACACCATGGGAGTTGGTTCTAACCGACGGCCGTGCGCTAACCCGTACGGGAGGCAGCTGACCACGGTAGGATCAGCGACTGGGGTGAAGTCGTAACAAGGTAGCCGTAGGGGAACCTGCGGCTTGATCACCTCCTTTCTAAGGAAGCTTCTTGCAAAGTTACATGTCACTTTCGTGAAGCGACTTAGCAGAGCATCAGTCAGTTGCTCATACACGGCCAGGCCGTCCTCATATCTCTTAAAGTCAGTTCAATGTCAGGCCTGCCGGTCTGGAGACGGGTCGGTAGCTCAGGTGGTTAGAGCGCACGCCTGATAAGCGTGAGGTCGGAGGTTCAAGTCCTCCTCGACCCACCAGAGGTAGTCTGGTGAGGGGCCTTAGCTCAGTTGGTAGAGCGCCTGCTTTGCAAGCAGGATGTCATCGGTTCGAATCCGTTAGGCTCCACCATTATCCGATTTGATCGGAAAGCAGCTTTGCTTTCCCGTCCAATCGGCCGCACGGATCTTCAGATCCATTTACATCGTTCAGAGAGATAATCAGCGTTGTCGGTCGCATCCAAGTGGGGATGCGATGGTCGCCAATCCTTCGGGATTGGAACCAACGATAACGTTGTCCAAGTCAAGTACACTAACCATGTTCTTCCAAGCGAAGAACAAAGTCCTCGTTCCATGTAGCGAGGGCGGGAAAAGTACATGCTTTTGATCGGAAGCGACGGCGCGTTTTACAAAAGGGCGCGCTGACAGATTTAGGTCTGTCTTCTTCCGGATCAAATCAAGCGCGATAAGGGCGTTTGGTGGATGCCTAGGCAGCAAGAGGCGATGAAGGACGTGATACTCTGCGTTAAGCCATGGGGAGCTGAGAA
>JBKEBH010000164.1:0-2232 GCA_047973065.1 Paracoccus sp. (in: a-proteobacteria)
AAAATGGCGATGTCGGGTCCGAGGCAAATTCGCGCCCCAGCATGAAAGCAGCAACGCCGTAGAACCATGAACCCGAGCGTCCGTGATGCGTCAGCAAGGGATGTGGTTGCAGGTCACGTAAAAATTGTTCGACATTTCTCTGACCCGCTGCCTCGTATTTCTGCGGATAGACCCGTTGTAGAAAGGCATGCATTGCAGAATGGGTTGGCTCGGGAAGGCTTGCTTCGGATAGGCCGTTGTCGATGTGACCGAGCAGCTTGCGACAGGCTGCAGCCAAATATTCACCGTTCCGTCCATGAACCTCGGCGATGTGCTGATCAAAAGCTTTTCGCCAGGCTATGACCCTTGCCATTCCACCTGAGGCCGCAACATTCTTCCGGACCCATGGGATCAGGGGATCGTTCAGCAGTCCGCGCCCCAACCAGATCGCCATGAAGCACAGATAGGAGACCTCGAACTTGGTGGTGCACCCCAGAACCTTCGCTGTTTCCGTGATTGCAATGTTGTTCTGAAGGATGTTTTCGGGTCCGCGCAACCCAACCTGTGTCCGAAATAAACGGAAGTGAAGGTCTGTCACATTCTGTAGAAAATTCAGCTCGGAATTTCTTCCCAGAATCTCAATCAACGTCGATGGTAAGTAAATCCTTCCTGTTCCGGCCTCGCGGGTCCCAACACATTTGATGGCAAATTGTGACTTTGCTGACGCCGCGATGAACTCCAAGGCTTCATCAGTTTCCGGGATGAAAAAGCGTCGTGCCAAGGCCTCATCTTGATGAGCATGACGGCAAAGGGCGAGAAGCGTCAAAGGTTCCCAAAATCGAAAATAGTACCATTGGCCATCCTCGTCACGAAGCCTCACAAAACGGCGTAAATGGCGGCAAAGCTGGTCCAGCGTCAGCCTAGTTCGGAGAAATATCCCAACATTATCCTGCCACAGCGCCAGAGGGCTTTCACCAAGGGTAAACAGGGCTTTGGTCAACCGATTACTCTCTTCAAGACGAACAACCCACGGCGCAAAATCTCCGTTTTCGGTTAGGGCATCACCTTGATATAGGCACTGATAATGTAAGCCACTGCCATCAAGCGTTTCAGGCAGTCCAAATATCTTTGTCGCGTCCAGAATTGCATAGGTGCTTTCATGCCGATCTGCGGTATTGGCGGCCTCGGCTTTGGACAAGCCACCGAACAAAGAGCTGCGAAGAGAAGAGGAGAGTTCTCTGTGCTTTGCTTTGGGGGCTATTGGCTCGATGCCTTCCAGCGGTTCGACATGTAGGAAGCGATTCCGGTCGTCAACAGAACGAATGCCGGCCTGTTCGGGCCAGTATCCTGTCCAATAGTCCATTTGATCGGTCTGTGTCACAAGTTACTTACTCAATTCATCAACAGAACGCGTCTGACGACGAACGCGCGCCAGATAGGATAGGGCGAGCCCAAAGCAGACTCAAGCCGATCCACGCGGCACGTCGCCGCAACAGGTGGGAAAGCTATGCCAGACGTATCAATGAGCACAATTGTGCCCATTTCCGGGCGCGACAGGTGGCGGGCGCCGTGCCATGATCGGCCCATGCCGACTCCCTGCCGCTTTTTGACATCGTGAATCGCGATCCGGGCTGGGCACTTACCCGCAGGCCGTCGCCTGCTGCCGCAGCACATGGTAATCGGCCATCATCGTTGCGACGGCGGAGTCCTGCGGCAGCGTCTCGATCTCATCCGCTGCCCGTTCCTGTATTGCCTGATCGTAAGCCACGACCGGCGGACAGACCGCGCCGCCGCGATCAGAACCGCCCGTTCCGCAGCCGGTCAGCAAGGTCATCGCGATCACGGGGCCGATCCGCCCCGGCTTCCAGCATCCGCTGCAGTGCATCGTTCGTCCTTTTCATATTTTGCAGGCGTTCGGAGCTGCGACCGGCCCGTTCGCCGGCCCGCCGCAGGTTGAGGAGAAAGAGGAGGACCGCGCCGATCAGCGCGATCCCGATAGCGAGGCGCTGCGCCCGGCGCGATGCCATCAGCACTGACAGGAAGCCCATCACCGCCGCCCCCGTTTCCAATCGTCGAGCCGGGCGTAGACAGTCAGGCCGATCCCGGCCAGCGCGAGGGCGATGAAGACCCAACGGAAGGTGTCGAGATACGGGATCAGCGGCTGGATCGCCGATTGCGCATCGCTGAGCGAGTCCTGGGCGATCTCGATGCCTGCCGCGCCGAGGGTGGCGATTCCTGCCGCGCCGCTGCCTT
>JBKEBH010000235.1:0-1779 GCA_047973065.1 Paracoccus sp. (in: a-proteobacteria)
GAAACGCTTGGCCAGATCGGTGGCCTGCACACTGGACACTTCGGCCCAGCCGTCGGTGGCGACGAAACCGTCCTTGGCGTCCAGGCCAACGATGACCTTGCCCGGGAAGGCCTTGCACGCCTCGGTGACGAATTCCGGCTCTTTCACGGCCTTGGTGCCGATGATCACGTAGCTGACGCCGGCGCGCACGTAGTGCTCGATGGTCTCCAGGGTACGGATGCCGCCACCGATCTGGATCGGCAGGGTCGGGTAACGCTTGGCGATGGCGGTCACCACCTCACCGTTGACCGGCTGGCCTTCGAAGGCGCCGTTGAGGTCGACCAGGTGCAGGCGACGGCAACCGCCCTCGACCCACTTGGCGGCCATGCTCACCGGGTCATCGGAGAACACGGTGGAGTCTTCCATACGGCCCTGGCGCAGACGCACGCAGGCGCCGTCCTTGAGATCGATAGCGGGGATAATCAGCATCGCTTGAACCTGCTCAAATCGTGAGTTCGTAGATGGGTCAGCTCTTCTCGAGCGCCCACAAATCGCTTTCCAGGCTGACGAAGCGCTCGGCCAGCAGGGCCTGCGTATCGGCAATCGCCTTGTTGTAGTAGTGCGGGGCGATCTCGCGGGAGATCAGGTCGAGCACTTCCTGCACCTCGAACGAGCCCAGTTCGAGCTCGAAACGGTCTTCCAGAAAGCGCCGCAGCACTTGCAAGGCAGCCTGTTGCGGAGCGCCTTCGAGCTCCAGCACGACAGCCTTCTTGCCCCGGCTCATTTACCGGCGACCATCCCAGCTGACGAAGTTCTGCAGCAGTTGCAGACCGTGGGTGTGGCTCTTCTCCGGGTGGAACTGCACGGCGAATTTGGAGCCCTCGGCCAGCGCCGCGGCGAAATCCTTGCCGTAGTGACCGCCACCGACCACCTGCGCCGGGCTGCCGGCCTCGATGTAGTAGCTGTGCACGAAGTAGAAGCGGCCGTTGTTCGGAATCTCGTGCCAGAGCGGGTGATCAACCACCTGGGCGACCTCGTTCCAGCCCATGTGCGGAACCTTCAGGTGCTCACCGCCTTCATGCAGATCCTTGCCGAAGAAGCGCACCTGGCCAGGGAACAGGCCGATGCAATCGACGCCACCGTTCTCCTCGCTGCGCTCCAGCAGGGCCTGCATGCCGACGCAGATGCCGAGGAACGGGCGATCGACGCTGACCTCGCGAACCAGGGAGTCGAAGCCCAGGCGCTTGATCTCGGCCATGCAGTCGCGGATCGCGCCGACGCCGGGGAACACCACGCGGTCGGCCTCGCGGATCACATTGGCGTCGCTGGTGACGATCACTCGTCCGGCGCCGACGTGCTCCAGGGCCTTGGCCACCGAGTGCAGGTTACCCATGCCATAGTCGATTACTGCAACTGTCTGCATTTACAGACAGCCCTTGGTCGACGGCATCTGCCCGGCCATGCGCGGATCCAGCTCGACGGCCATGCGCAGCGCGCGACCGAAGGCCTTGAACACCGTCTCGATCTGGTGGTGGGTGTTGCTGCCACGCAGGTTGTCGATGTGCAGGCTGACCAGGGCGTGGTTGACGAAGCCCTGGAAGAACTCCTGGAACAGGTCCACGTCGAAACCGCCGACCACCGCGCGGGTGAACGGCACGTGCATCTGCAGGCCGGGGCGACCGGAGAAGTCGATCACCACGCGCGACAGCGCCTCGTCCAGCGGGACGTAGGAGTGGCCGTAGCGGGTCATGCCCTTCTTGTCGCCGACAGCCTTGGCGAAGGCCTGGCCGAGGGTGATGC
>JBKEBH010000301.1:0-1754 GCA_047973065.1 Paracoccus sp. (in: a-proteobacteria)
AGATGGGTGATGGTGGCTGCGGACATGTGGCATATCCCTTTCTCGGCTGAGAATTGACGGCGCGTAGACACCGCCTTGATATGCCGCCCCTCAGGGCATCACCAACTTGAAAGCGTTACTCCGTAGGCGATCAGGAGGCCCAGAACGACGCCTGTGGAGAGCATGGCAGCCAGCCAGACCCAGAACCCGCCAAAGTACCGCCACGCCTGTCTGCGAGCCTCTCCGGCGGCCTGTGAGAGGCTTCTGGCAGCCTGGAGGCTGTGTCCGGACGCGGGTTTTCTCGATAGCCCCCTCAGCGGCGCTTACAGCGGCTTTGGCGGTATCTTCCCGGATCACCCTCGCGACGGCCAACAGGCGATTGTCGATGGCCTTCTGGACTTGAGGACCGACCTTACACATGGGAGGCGCGTCAGCGCGACCGTGAGACACCGGAAGCTGCCATGCCGGAACGCGAAGGCCCGGACGATTTGGCGGCGCGATTGTGCGAAGCGGCGCAGGGGATCGATCGGGAGGCCCTGGCCGACCGCGCGGCGGCATTGATCGACAATCGCGTGAAAGCCGGGAGGCTGAGGAACGGCAGGTTGCAGAGGACGCGGCGCGGGAGCGTGAGCTGGAGCGCCAGCAGGAGATCGAAAAGGAACGGGACAGCATTGCCGAACGCAGCCGCGATCATACCGCCCGGCAAGAACGCACGGCCCTCGAATCCCAAGAGTCCACAGGGCCTAGGCCGCCAGCCGGCAGATCCGCCGCACCGCCGCGCCATAACCGTCGATCCCAAGCCCCGCGATCACCCCATCGGCCCGCTTGCTGACATAGGACTGATGGCGGAAGGGCTCGCGCTTGTGGACCTGGCTGATCTGGACCTCGATCACCGGCCCCTCGAAAGCGTTCAGCGCATCGAGCAGCGCCACCGAGGTATGGGTCAGCGCCCCGGGATTGATGACGATCCCGGCGGCGCGGCCGCGGGCCTCCTGGATCCAGTCGATCAGCTGCCCCTCCCAATTCGACTGCTTCGCCTCAATCTCGAAGCCCGGCCCGCAGGCCGCGCGCGCCATCGCCTCGACATCGGCCAGCGTTTCATGCCCGTAAACTGCCGGCTCGCGCTGTCCCAGCAGGTTCAGGTTCGGCCCGTTCAGCAGCAGAATGGTTTTCACGGCAGCTCCTTTCAGGAAAGATCACGCTGATATTTGATGAAGGGTGTGCGCGTGGCAACCCGGTCATAAAGCATGCGCCCCGCATAGTTGTCTTCGGCTGTCATCCAGTAGACCGCCTGAGCACCGCAGGCCTCGGCTGCTGCGGCAACCGCTTCGATCAATGCACGCCCGACACCCCTGCCACGCGAAGCCGGTAAGGTAAACAGATCCTGCAGATAACACACCCCGCGCGGCCGCCACAGATTCGGATGAAAGACAAAATGGGTCAGCCCGAGAAGCCGCCCACCTTCCTCAGCCACCAATCCCTGAAAATCATTCGGATCCCCTGAAATCAGCCGGGCAAAGGCCTGATCGAAAAAAACCTGCTCCTGCCCGGGATGCCCGTAGAATGCCTGATACCCACCCCACAGCCCCTGCCACTGATCCTTGTCAGCCGCCATAACCGCCCTGATCTTCATTCCTCACCCTCTTTCTTCTTCACCGAAATATCCCGGGGGTGCGGGGGCCGCGCCCCCGCCGGATTATGTGTCAAAACCTCAGAGCCTAAAGTGTAAAATGGTTTGAACCCCTTTTACCTGCCCCCCCGTTGGCCCCATGTTC
>JBKEBH010000319.1:0-24499 GCA_047973065.1 Paracoccus sp. (in: a-proteobacteria)
TGCCCGCATCCCCGGTCTTGTCGCCGATAAAGACGGTGGACGATCCTGTCGTCGCCGATCCGCCGCAGCCGATGCTGTCGCCAATCCGACCGGCGGGTTTGCCGTTGATGAATACCGAACCGGACCCTGCCGAAAGCGCCCGGTCATGTGGCGTCGCGTGACCGGCGGCGCAGCCATGAGCAGCATAGGCGTCGCCAACACGCATGGCCGGAATTCCATCGATATTCACATCCGGGCTGCCGCCCGTGGCCGATGATGGCGGGAAATGGCAGCCATGGCCGGAACCAATATCCCTTTTGCGATGGGCTGGCGGCATGAACAATCTCCGGCAATAAACAATGAATAAACTACAGCGAGAGCGTAGCCGCGTCACGCAGGCTTAACAAGCAGGCGCGGCCCATCAGGCAATCATTGGCATAATGGGCCTGCGGCGACGCATTTTCGCCCCAAATGTCCGAAGCCACGCCTTCGAGCTGAAAGCCCGGCCGATCCAAGCACCAAGAACATCAATGGACAGAACTTCTGTCGCAAATGGACAAAAAGCTGTCCCAAATGGCCAACTCAGGTGTCACCTGTCACAAATTGATAATGTGGTGAGCCGTGCAGGATTCGAACCTGCGACCCACTGATTAAAAGTCAGTTGCTCTACCAACTGAGCTAACGGCCCACATCACAGGGCGTCTTCCTAGTTTTACCGGCCGGAGGGGTCAAGCACAAAAATTACCCTTCTGGCGAAAAGTTTTGCGGCGGCCTATATGAACGCCATGGAACACGCTCGCACCCTCGGCCTGCCCTTCATGAAGATGCACGGGCTCGGCAATGATTTCGTCGTCATCGATCTGCGTCACGGCATCGATGCACCCGATGCCGCAACCATTGCGGCGATAGCCGATCGTCATTTCGGGGTCGGCTTCGATCAGCTCGCCACCATCGATCATGACGATCGGGCCGATGCCCGGCTGGTCTTCTTCAATGCCGATGGGTCGCGCTCGGCCGCTTGCGGCAATGCCACGCGTTGCATCGCACGCTTTCTGATGGACGGGCTCGGCAAGCCGGCGCTGCAACTGCGTACCGATCACGCGATTCTGCGGGCCGAGGATGCCGGGGACGGCCTCACGCGGGTCAATATGGGGGCGCCGGTGCTCGACTGGCGGGCGATTCCGCTCGCGCGGGATGTCGATATCGACCATCTGCCGATTCCCGGCGATCCGGTCGCCACCGGCATGGGCAATCCGCACATGACCTTCTTCGTCGAAGATGCTGATTCGATTGACCTGCACCGATTCGGATCTGAACACGAGCACCACCCGCTCTATCCCGAACGCAGCAATGTCGAGATCGTGGAGGTGCTTTCGCCGAACGAGATCAAGCTGCGGATCTGGGAACGCGGGACCGGACCGACGCTAGCCTCGGGCTCATGCTCCTGTGCGGCGGCGGTGGCGGCGGCGCGGCGCGGGATGACCGGGCGCGAAGTCACAGTAAACGTCCCGGGCGGGCAGCTGATGATCGACTGGCGCGAGGACGGGGTGTGGATGACCGGCCCGACCGCGCATGTCTTCGACGGGATCTGGCGGGGATGAGCGCATCGGACAAACCGGCGCCGGTCTTTTCGACCCATGGCTGCCGGCTCAACGCCTACGAATCCGAAGCGATGCGCGAGATGGCCGAGGCTGCCGGCCTTGGCGACGCGGTCATCGTCAATACCTGCGCGGTGACCGCCGAGGCAGTGCGCAAGGCCCGTCAGGATATCCGCCGGCTGGCCCGCGACAATCCCGGCGCGCCGGTCATCGTTACCGGCTGCGCTGCCCAGACCGAGCCCGAGACCTTTGCCGCCATGGCAGAGGTCACCCGCGTCGTCGGCAACAGCGAAAAGATGCGGCCCGAGACCTGGACCAGCCTGACCCCCGATCTGATCGGCCAGACCGAGCGGGTGATCGTCGATGACATCATGTCGGTGCGCGAGACCGCCGGCCATCTGATCGACGGCTTCGGCCGGCACCGGGCCTATGTGCAGGTCCAGAATGGCTGCGATCATCGCTGCACCTTCTGCATCATCCCTTATGGTCGCGGCAATTCGCGCTCGGTTCCGGCGGGTGTGGTCGTCGATCAGATCAGGCGGCTGCGTGATCGCGGCTTCAACGAGGTGGTGCTGACCGGGGTCGATCTGACCTCATGGGGGGCCGATCTGCCGGGCGCGCCGCGCCTTGGCGATCTGGTCATGCGGATCCTGAAGCTGGTCCCCGATCTGCCGCGCCTGCGCATTTCCAGCATCGATTCGATTGAGGCAGACGATAGCCTGATGGCTGCGATTGCGAATGAGCCACGACTGATGCCACATCTGCATCTGTCCCTGCAGGCCGGCGACGACATGATCCTCAAGCGGATGAAGCGCCGCCACCTGCGCGACGACGCCATCCGTTTCTGCGAAGAGGCCCGCCAGCTGCGCCCCGATATCGTCTTCGGTGCCGATATCATCGCCGGCTTTCCGACCGAAACCGAGGCGATGTTCGAAAACTCTCTGCGACTGGTCGAGGAATGCGGGCTGACCTTCCTGCATGTCTTCCCCTATTCCGCCCGCAAGGGCACCCCGGCCGCCCGGATGCCAGCAGTCAGCGGCACCCTGATCAAGGACCGCGCCGCCCGGCTGCGCGCGGCAGGGGACGCTGCGCTGCGCCGCCATCTCGACGCCCAGATCGGACGCCGGCACCGGGTTCTGAGCGAGGGTTCACGGATGGGTCGCACCGAGCAATTCACCGAAGTTGCCTTCGATCGGGACATGCCCGAGGGCACGCTTCTGGACCTGACCATTACCGGCCATGACGGCGCGCGGCTAACCGGCTGATCGCCCGGCGCGCGCCCCTCACCCCCGCAAGATCGCAGTTCCATTCGAGCCGTCTGGCCAGAAACACTCCGGGGACGGGCAAGGATCATCATCCTCCCGGTCGATTTTTCGCGTTTTCGCTTTACGCAAGGACACAGAGGGAGAACATATGAGATATATTTGAGAGGAGGATATTATGAGCGGAAAATCCCGATACCTTTACGATGGCATGAAATTGCCCTTCATCCTGTTGGTCACCTGTTTTGCGGCCTGGGGGATCGCCGCGAACATGACCGATCCGCTGGTCAAGGTTTTCTCGAAGATCTTCTCGATGAGCACCTTGCAGGCTTCTCTCGTACAGTTTTCCTACTATGGCGCCTATTTCTGTCTGGCGCTGCCCGCCGCCTTCATCAACCGGCGCTTTTCCTACAAGACCGGAGTCCTGGTCGGGCTGGGCTGCGCGATCTGCGGCGCCTTTCTGTTCTATCCGGCCTCCCAGGCAATGACCTTCGGCTTCTTCCTGCTGGCGCTGTTCACCCTGGCAGGCGGGCTGTCCATTCTGGAAACCTCGGCGAACCCGTTCATCATCGCCATGGGCCCGGAACATAACGCCACGCGCCGGCTGAACTTCGCACAGGCTTTCAACCCGGTCGGCACCAATATCGGCGTGCTGCTGGCCACCACGCTGATCCTGCCCCATCTCAATCCGGCCAGCCCGGAAGAACGCGCCGCAATGGCCGCAGACGCCCTGCGCGCCTTGCAGATGGACGAATTGCACGCGGTCATGATCCCCTATGTCGGCTTCGCCTTCGTGCTACTGGCGATCTGGATCGTGATCTTCGTCACCCCGATGCCGACCAAGCGCGAGATGACGAGCGAAGGGCATGAGATCCATTTTAGCACCACCATGCGCCGGCTGCTCGGCAACCGGCATTACCGCTTCGGGGTGATCGCGCAATTCTTCAATGTCGCGGCGCAGACCTGCGTGTGGACCTTCACCATCCAATATGCCATGGCCGCGATCGGCGGGACCGAGGCACAGGCCGGCTGGTATCTTCAGGCGAGCCTGCTGGTCTTTCTGGTCTCGCGCTTCGTCATGGTCTGGCTGATGGGATATCTGCGCCCGGCCATGTTGTTGGCGCTGATGGCGCTGGCAGGGACAGCGCTGTCCTTCTTCGCGATGAGCAGCCCCAATATCGCCGGGGTCTGGGCGGTGGTGTCGATTTCGACCTGCCTGTCGCTGATGTTCCCGACCATTTACGGGATCGCGCTGCACGGGCTCGGCGATGACACTAAATTCGGCGCCGCCGGGCTGGTCATGGCGATTCTCGGCGGGGCGCTGATGCCGATGGTGCATGGCGCGGTCATGGACGCCAAGGGTGCGGCCTTTTCCTATATCGTGCCGGGCCTGTGCTTTCTGGTCGTCGCCGCCTACGGGATCTTCGATCTGCGCAGCGGCCACCGTCAGAGCAATGACGAGCTTGCCTGAAGGCCCATGCTGCATTGCGGCATACGCAATGCAGCATTGCCTCATCATGCGTTGTTAGCGCATGACAAATGCCCATATCCTGAAGGCATGAAATATGGAAAGGATATGGCAATGCTTGGATATCTCGCGATCTACGGGGGACAGTATTCCGAACTGGTCCGCCGCCAGACCGGCACCCGCCGCCATTGGTGGCAATTCATGATGCCCCATCAGATCGACGCTTTGAACTGAGGCAGGCAAGATGAGATCGAAAGACTGAAGGCCGGGCAGATGCCCGGCCTTGTTTTTGGGCTCAATGCTCTGTCATGACAGGCCTTACAGCTCATCGCGCCAGCGGTTGACCAGCGGATAGCGGCGATCGAGCCAGAAGGCCTTGGGCGAGACCTTCGGGCCCGGCGCGGCCTGATAGCGTTTCCATTCGCTGTTATAGAGCAGCCATTCGACGCGTTTGACCGTTGCCGCGTCGAAACCGCGCGCCACCAGATCCTTCAGCGACAGATCTTCTTCGACCAGCCCGAACAGGATCTGGTCCAGAATGTCATAGGGCGGCAGCGAATCGCTGTCCTTCTGGTCGGGGCGCAGCTCGGCTGAAGGCGGCTTCGAAATGATCCGGGGCGGGATCACCTCGCCGGTCCTGCCCATCATCCAGCCGCGATGATGGGCATTGCGCCAGCAGCAGGTCTCGAAAACCCGGGTTTTGTACAGATCCTTGATCGGATTATAGCCGCCGGCCATGTCGCCATAGATCGTGGCGTAGCCAACGGCGACCTCGGATTTGTTGCCGGTGGTCAGCAGCATCTCGCCGAACTTGTTCGACAGCGCCATCAGCATCAGCCCGCGCAGGCGGGACTGGATGTTTTCCTCGGTCACGTCGGGCTTCGTGCCTGCCATCAGATGCGCCAGTGCGTCATTGACCGCATCGCGCGCGCCGTCGATCTTCACCGTATCGAGCCGCACGCCAAGGCGCCCGGCGCAGTCGGCGGCATCGTCCAGCGAAGCCTGCGAGGTATATTCCGAAGGCAGCATGACGCAGCGCACGTTTTCGGGGCCGACCGCATCCGAGGCAATGGTTGCCACCAGCGCCGAATCGATGCCGCCCGACATGCCCAGAACCACCTTCCGAAAGCCGTTCTTGCGCAGGTAATCGCGCAGGCCGGTCATCATCGCGCGGTAATCCTGTTCCCATTCATCGGGCTGATCGGCCATCTGGCCGGGCCCGGCCCGCCAGCCATCCGGGGTGCGCAGGAAATCGACATGCTCAACCGCCTCGTCAAAGGGCGCGAATTGCACGACCTTTTCCGCCCCGCCGCCCTCGCCCGGGTTCAGCACGAAACTGGCCCCGTCATAGATCTGATCGTCCTGCCCGCCGACCGAGTTCAGATAGACCAGCGGCAGCCGGGTCTCGACGACGCGCGCCACCATATGACCGAGGCGCACATCCAGCTTGCCGCGGTAATAGGGGCTGCCATTCGGGCTGACCAGGATCTCGGCCCCCGATTCCTCCAGCGCCTCGGCGACATCGGGCCACCAGGCATCCTCGCAGATCGGCGAGCCGATGCGCACGCCGGCAATGGCGTAGGGGCCGGAAATCGGACCCTCATCAAACAGGCGCATTTCATCGAACAGCTCCTTATGGGGCAGCTCGTGCTTGAGGATGCGGGCCGCGACCTCACCATCCTGAAGGATGAAATAGGCATTATAAAGCTTGCCCTCATGGCCCCAGGGCGTGCCGATCGCCAGCGCCGGACCATCGACGCATTCGCGCGCCAGCGCCTCGACCTGCGCCACCGCATGTTCGACAAAGCCCTTCTTCAGCACCAGGTCCTGGGTCTGATAGCCGGTGATGAACATTTCGGGCAGATAGACGATGGCCGCCCCGGCATCCCTGCCCTTTTCCCAGGCGGAACGGGCCTTTGCGGCATTGCCCTCCAGATCGCCAAGCGTCGGGTTGAGCTGGGCCAAGGTGATGCGGATACGGTCGGTCATGGTCGGTTCCCTCATATTCACGGGCAAGCCATAGCGCAGAGCGCCGCCAAGGGGAACGGCAGGCTTTGCGCTGCGCGCAAGCTTGGGCTAAACGATATGGCAAAGAACGGAGGCGGGCATGAAGGCAGCTCTCGCAGCGGTGATTCTGGCGGTGGCGACACCGGCCATGGCGCAGGACGGCGTGTTGGCGGTGCCCAATACCGTGACCAAGCAATATGACGATGGCGGGGTCTATGAAGGCACCTTCCGCAGCGGGCTTCAGCACGGGCGCGGCAAATACACCCTGCCCTCCGGCTATGAATATGAAGGCGACTGGGTCGAGGGCGAAATCCTCGGCGAGGGCCGCGCACGTTTTCCCAATGGCTCGGTCTATGTCGGCACATTTGCCAAGGGCAAGCCGAACGGCAAGGGCAAGATCACCTATGCCGATAGCGGCACCTATGAGGGCGACTGGCTGGACGGCAAGATCACCGGCCAGGGCATGGCGGTCTATGCCAATGGCGCCAGCTATGAGGGCGGCTTTCTCGATGCCATGCATCACGGCAAGGGCGTGCTGACCCAGCCCAACGGCTATCGCTATGAGGGCGATTGGGTGAAAGGCCAACGCGAGGGCCAGAGCAAGATCACCTATCCCGACGGCGCCGTCTATGAAGGCCGGATGCTGGGCGGGCAGCGCGCCGGGCGCGGCAAGCTGACCATGCCGGACGGGCTCAGCTATGACGGCACCTGGGAGGCCGGGCAGATGTCGGGCCGGGGCGCGCTGATCCAGCAATCTGGCGATCGCTACGAGGGCGAGATGCGGGCCGGCAAGCGCGAAGGTCAGGGTCGCGCCATCTATGCCAATGGCGATATCTATGAGGGCCATTTCGCCAGCGACAAGCGCGACGGCATCGGCACCTTCACCGGCACCGACGGTTATGTCTATACCGGCCCATGGGTGGCCGGGCAGATGGAAGGTCAGGGCCGGATCACCTATCCCGACGGCTCGGTCTATCTTGGCCCGATGCAGGCCGATCAGCCCAATGGCCGGGGCAAGATCACCTATCCCGATGGCGGCTTTTACGAGGGCGAGTGGAAGGACGGCGTCATCGAGGGCTCGGGCCGGGCGGAATATGCCAATGGCATGGTCTATGAAGGCAGCTTCCGCAACGCCAGAATCGACGGTCAGGGCCGGATGACCTATCCCGACGGCTATGTCTATAACGGCGAATGGAAGGACGGGCAGCGCGACGGGCGCGGCCAGGCCACCTATCCCGATGGCACAGTCTATACCGGACAATTCGCCGATGGCCTGCGCGAGGGGCTGGGCAAGCTGACCACGCCCGATGGCTTTATCTATGAAGGCGGCTGGAAAGCTGGCGAGATCGACGGCGAAGGCGTGGCCACCTATGCGACCGGCGACAGCTATTCGGGCCATTTCGTCGCCGGCAAGCGTCAGGGCCAGGGGGTCATGCGCTATGCCACCGGCCAGGTCGCTTCCGGCGAATGGTCCCAGAACCAACTGACCCGCCCCGGCCCGGTCGCCACCGAAGGCCCGGCGCCCGACGCCTCCGATCAGGCCACCTCGCAGGAGGTGTCGCAGGATCTGCCGGCATCGGATGAAGAGGCAATCGCCGCCCCGAGCATGCCCACCGACAGCACGCCCCCCGACAGCACGACCCCCGACGCGGCAGAAAATACCGCTGCGCCGGATCGGACCGGCCCGGAAACCGCATCGATGGCGGAAGAGGAAGATGCGGGCAGCGACGATACCGGCTCCGCTGATGCACAGGCCAATGATGCGACGAATGCGGATGCCAGCGAAGGCACGGCGGCCAGCGCCGCCCTGCCCCCGCCGCCGCTGGAACAGCCTGCTGCGGCAGCCCCGGCGGATGGACCCGCGCCGTGAGCCTGGTCCAGATTTCACCGCTGGCGATAACGCTGGTCATCATGCTGGCCGGCTTCGGCCTTGGCTGGTATCGGGCCGGGCGCATCGGCGGCGATCGCAAGGACCGCTGGCAATGGGGGATTGCCCATGGCCTGCTGTTTCTGCTGATCTGGGTCTTCGCCTCGCTGATCATCCAGCGCATGCTCTGATGTTCCGGCCCTTTCTCGACAGCCTGCGCCGACAGGGCGTGCCGGTCAGCCTGCGTGAATATCTCGACCTGCTCGGCGGGCTCTCGGCGGGCGTCGCCAGCACCAGCCCGGACGAATTCTATCATTTCGCCCGCGCCTGCCTGGTCAAGGACGAACGCCATATCGACCGTTTCGACCGCGCCTTTGCCGAAACCTTCGCCGGGCTGGATGAGATCCCGGTCGAAGCGGTGCTGGATCAGGTCGATCTGCCCCGCGACTGGCTGGAAAAGCTGGCCGAGAAAATCCTGAGCGACGCCGAAAAGGCCGAGATCGACAAGACCGGCAGTTTCGAAGCCCTGATGGACAAGCTGCGCGAGCGGCTGGCCGAACAGCAGGCCCGTCATCAGGGCGGCAACAAATGGATCGGCACCGCAGGCACCTCGCCCTTCGGGGCTTACGGCTATAATCCCGAGGGCGTGCGGATCGGCCAGCATGAAAGCCGTCACCGCAAGGCGGTCAAGGTCTGGGACAAGCGCGAATTCCGCGATTTCGACGATAGTGTCGAGCTCGGCACCCGCAATATCAAAGTGGCGCTGAAACGGCTGCGGCAATGGGCACGCCATGGCGCGCATGAGGAACTGGACCTGCCCGGCACCATCCGCGCCAGCGCCGATCACGGCTATATCGACGTCAAAACCCGCCCGGAACGGCGCAATGCGGTCAAGGTTTTGCTGTTTCTGGACGTTGGCGGCTCGATGGATGACCATGTCCGGGTCGTGGACGAGCTGTTCTCGGCCGCGCGGGCGGAATTCAAACATATGGAACATTACTTTTTCCATAACTGCCTCTACGAGGCGGTCTGGAAGGACAGCCGCCGCCGCTGGACCGAAACCACCCCGACCTGGGACATCCTCCACCGCTTCGGGCGCGACTATAAATGCATCTTTGTCGGCGATGCCTCGATGTCGCCCTATGAGATCGCAGCCCCCGGCGGCGCCAGCGAACACTGGAACCCCGAAGCCGGCGAGACCTGGCTGCGCCGCGCCGCCGAAACCTGGCCCGATCACGTCTGGCTGAACCCGGTGCCGCAGGGCCATTGGCGCTATACGCCCTCGATCGGGATGGTCGGACAGATTTTCGAAAACCGTATGATGCCGCTGACCCTCGACGGGCTGGACCGGGCCATGCGCATCCTGGGGTAAGGCCATGTTCGGACTGACGATCAATGTCATCTTCGCGGCTGTGATCACGGTGATCGCCGCCCTGATCCTGAAACGCCATATTCAGCGCCGCGACCAGCCGGTGGCCATTGCCTTCCTGATCGCCATTGCCCTGATCGCCTTTTTTGGCTTCCGGGTCATCGACCGGGCGCTTTACTGGACAGACCCTGCTCATCGTCAGCAAGCGCCCGAAGCATGGATGACTATCGGCTATCTCAGCAAAAGCTGGCATATCCCGCCCCCAGAGCTGGCCCGGGCGCTTGGTGTTCGCCCCGATGAGCGCCATGGCCGCAACCTGGCCGAGATCGCCGCCGATCACGATATGAGCACCGATCAGATCATTGGCCTTCTGGCCGAGACCCTGCCCCGGCTGAGCGCCAAGCGTCCCGCCCCCGACCCCGGCCCGGATGGAGCCGGGCGATGATCGACACGCTGCTGGAAATCCTGCCGCTCTGGGGGGCGTGGCTGGTCGGGCTGACCACATTCCTGTCCTGCCTGATGCTGCCGGTTCCCTCATCGCTGCTGATGCTGGCTGCCGGCGCCTTTACCGCGACGGGCGATCTGTCGATGATCGAGGTCGGCACAGCCGCCCTGATCGGCGCGGTCATGGGCGATGTGCTGGGCTTCACCCTGGCCGAGCGCATCGCAACCCAGATCGGAGTTGGCCCGAAAAGCGGCCCCCTGCTCGCCAAGGCCACCGACTTCCTGAACCGGCGCGGCTTTATGGCGATCTTCCTGACCCGCTGGCTGTTCAGCCCGCTCGGCCCCTGGACCAATCTCGCCGCCGGCCTCACCCGGTTCAAGCTGGCACGCTTCGTGCCGGCCTCGATTGCCGGGGAAGCGGTCTGGGTGGCGATCTATCTCGGGCTTGGACGGATCTTTGGCGCCAATTACGCCGCCGCCGCCGATCTGGCCGGATCGGCGCTTGGCCTTCTGGCCGGGATCGGCGCCGCCCTGTTTCTGGGGCGCTACCTGTGGCAGCGGCGCCACCAGACGGATTGACCGGGCCATTCCGCGCATGCGGGATCTTCATACCATCATAACAGGCGCATAAAATGAACTGGTTACAAGTAACATGGAACCAGTTATGAAAAAGATCGCCCTTTTATTTGCCGCATTGTCGCTGTCGGCCTGCGCTTCGGGAACGTCGCTGCAGGAAACGGGCGCAGCCAAGCAACCCATCGCGGCCGATAAAGGCCGGATCGTCGTCTACCGGACCTCGCTGATGGGCATGGCCGTCCAGCCCGATGTCTATATCGACGGTGCCAAGGCCAGCACCTGTGCGCCGCGCGGGGCGTTCTCGAAGGATGTTGCGCCGGGCACGCACAGCATCTCCGCGACCACCGAAACGCAGAAGACCGTACAGATCGCGGTTCAGCCCGGCCAGACCGCTGATGTGCGCTGCTCGATCGGCTTCGGCATGCTGGTCGGCCGTGCCGTCTTCGAGGCGGTTCCGGCGGCCACCGGACAGAAAGAAAGCGCCGGCCTCGCCTTTACCGGAAAATACTGATCTCGAAAACCAGATGGCAGCACCTGCTGCCATCTGGCATCGGCGCCGTGAAGACCCCATATTGGCCTCATGCTGAAGCTTCTTCCCGTCCTGCTGCTGATCGCCTATTCGCTGGCCATGTGGTTCTTTTCCAGCTGGCGGCTGCGGCAGGAATTGAACACCAATTCGGTGCCACTGAACCATCCGCGCCTGACCCCGCTGCTGAAACGTCTGGGCCGCGCCATGGAACTGCCGCCGGTCAACGCCCATATCTACGAGATCCCGGTGATCAACGGGCTGGCCGCGCCGGACGGGCGGATTTTTATCACCCGGGGCTTCATCGACAAGATGGATGCGGGCGAGATCACGCCCGAGGAAATTTCCAGCGTCGTCGCCCATGAGCTCGGCCATGTCGCCCATGGCCATGCCCGGCGCCGGCTGATCGATTTTACCGGGCAGAATGTCATCCGCTCGATCCTGATGGTCAGCGTCGGGCGCTTCATTCCCTTCATCGGTCCCTGGCTGATCAATCTGGCAACCATGGCCTTCGCCGCCCGGCTGTCGCAGCGCGACGAGTTCGAAGCCGACCGTTTCGCCACCGCGTTGATGATCCACTCCGGCATCGGGGCCGAAGCCCAGATCACCATGTTCGAGAAGATGGCGAAGCTGTCGCAGGGATATAATTCGACCCCGGCCTGGCTGCTGTCGCACCCCAAGCCCGACCGGCGCATTGCCGCGATCCGGGCCAATCAGGACCGCTGGCAGGACCGGATCAGTTAAGGGTCACCGGCTGCTCGGCCTCATCGCCGCTTTCATTCACCAGCCGGTCGTAGTCGTTCAGAACCACCCCGCGCTTGCCCTGCAGCTCGATCAGCCCGGCCCGCTTGAGCGCGGTCATCTGACGGCTGACGGTTTCCAGCGTCAGGCCGAGATAATCGGCAATCGCCTCACGCGAGAGCGGCAGGGTCAGGCTCATCTCGCCATGCGCGCGCTCGCAATTCAGCGCGGCATCGCGCCGGGCCAGCACCGCCAGGAAAGAGGCAATCTTCTCGCGCGCCGATTTGCGGCCCAGAAGCAGCAGCCATTCGCGGGCAGCGTCGAGTTCGTCCAGGGTCATTTCCAGAAGCCGCGCAGGAATGCGCGGATTGGACATCATCAGCGCCTCGAACGGTTTGCGGCGGAAACAGCACAGCTCGATATCGCTGACCGCCGTCACCGTATAGCTGGCCGCCTCGCGCCCGGGCCGGCCCAGAAAATCGCTGGGCAGCAACAGGCCGACCATCTGGGTGCGCCCATCGTCCAGGGTCTGGGTCATCGAAGCCACGCCGCGAATGATCGAGGCGACGAAATCCATCCGGTCCCCGGCCCAGACGATCACCTGCCCGGCCTGATAGCTGCGGTTATACTTGGTCTGATCGAGCCGTTCGAGATCGTCGCCCTCGCAGCGTGCGCAAACCGCCCGGTAACGAATCGGGCAGGCATCGCATTTCAAGCGAATATGAGGCACCTGCAATTCTGCAGGCATGGCTTTGACATGCATCAATGTAACATCCTGTGCGCGAGATATTGCTAGCCGCATGGAACAGGAATCGCAACTTTCACGACTGGGACTGTTTGACGCACGTGTGCCGCGTTATACGTCCTATCCGCCCGCCACGCAGTTCAAGCCGGATATCGGCGCGACCGAGGCCGAGGCCTGGCAGGCCGCCATCCCGGAAGGGGCAGCGATCTCGCTTTACATGCATGTCCCCTTCTGCCGGCGACTGTGCTGGTTCTGCGCCTGCCGCACCCAGGGCACGCAATCGGACGAGCCGGTGCGCGCCTATGCCGAAGTGCTGCTGGCGGAACTGGAGCTGCTGAAATCGCGGCTGGCGCCGGGCATCCGCCTGTCGCGCCTGCATGGGGGGGGCGGCACGCCGACCCTGATGCCGCCGGACATGATCCGCCGTCTGGCCGGTGCCGTGCTGAACGCCTTCCCGCTGGCGACGGGCGCCGAATTCTCGGTCGAGATCGACCCCAATGAAATCGACGATGCCCGCATGGACGCCCTGGCCGAAGCCGGGCTGAGCCGGGCCAGCATCGGCGTGCAGGATTTCGACCCCGAAATCCAGAAGACCATCGGCCGCGAGCAGAGCTTCGAGATCACCGCCCGCACGGTCGAGATGATCCGGGCCCGCGGCATCAAGTCCGTCAATGCCGATATCCTTTTCGGCCTGCCCGATCAGGATCGGCACCGCATGGCGGATTCGGTGCAGAAGTTGCTGGCGCTCTCGCCCGATCGGGTGGCGCTTTACGGCTATGCCCATGTGCCCTGGATGGCCAAACGGCAGGTGATGATCCCGACCGAGGCCCTGCCCTCGCCCGAAGCCCGGCTGGCACTGTTCAACACCGCGCGCGAGCTGTTCCTGGCGGGTGGCTATGACGAGATCGGTATCGACCATTTCGCCCGCCCCGATGACGGGCTGGCCCGTGCCCAGAAGGCCGGGCTGCTGAGGCGCAATTTCCAAGGCTATACCGACGATCAGGCCGAGGTTCTGGTCGGGCTCGGCGCTTCTTCGATCTCGCGCTATCCGCAGGGTTTCGCCCAGAACGCCCCGGCGACCGGCGCGCACGCGAAAGCGGTGCGCGAAGGCCGGCTGCCGGTCACGCGCGGCCATGCCTTCAGCGAGGAAGACCTCTGGCGCTCGCGGATGATCGAAGCGCTGATGTGCGATTTCCGCATTGACGCCGGCGAGATGTCGCGCCGCTTCGGGTTCGACACTGCCGCTCTATTGGCGCTTTTCGCTTCGATCCGGGATTTCTTCGGCGAGATGGTGGTGATCGAACCGGATGGCAGCCTGTCCATCCCGCTTGAGGGCCGCCCCCTGACCCGGATGATCGCGCGCCGACTGGACGGCTATGACATGGCGGCCAGCGGCCATTCAACCGCGATCTGATCCCGATAACAGCAAACGGCGCCGGAGGAAAATCCGGCGCCGTTTTGCATTGCAGTTGCGATCCTGCCTGGACCCGGCAGCTTACTGCCCGAGCGGCACCGCCTGCACATCGCCAGCATTGCCAGTCATGCTGGTGCCCTGAATCATCGACGGCTCTGCCGAGGCGACAGAAATGATCCGGCGCAGATCCTCATCCTTCGACAGATCGGCAAAGGCGTATTTCGCCGTCAGATTGGCCGGCGACATTTCGACGTTCTTGACCACTTGCGCCCCCGGAGCCGCCGGGCCGTAGGTGCGGCCATTGACGGCGAAATAGACTGCACCGGAATTGCCGGCCCGCAGGATCGGCGGCGATTCCAGCTTGGGCATGGCAAAGCGCTCGCCGGCATCCATGGTCTTTTCAAGCAGCACGGTGCCATCGGCCGATGTCACCCGCACCCAAGCCGGACGCACGGCAAGAAGTTCCAGTTCAGGCGCATCGGGGGCAAGCGTGCGTACAGCGACCTGTTCGGGCGGCAGCTGCGGTCCATATTCGCCGGCCCGGGCCAGCGTTCGGACGGGACCGACAACGATTTCGGACTGGGCCTGCGCAACAATTTCCGCCGGCACCGCCGCGCCGGGATCGGCCATCGCCGCTTGGGCGACCGCGGTCGGCGAAGGCAATTCTGGGTCGATCGAGGCAATCGGGCCGTCGCGCGCGGTCAAAACAGGAACTTCAAGGACTTGCGGGCGATAGATACGGTCGATGCCTTCGGGTTGCGGCAGGTTCACCGCCAGCTCGTCGCCATCCTCGGCAAGCGGCTGCGCGGTGGCCGAAGCCGGATCCAATGTGGCGCTGACGCCGGGGGCCTGATCGCCCGGGGTCAGGCTGACCTTCTGCAATTCCTGCAGGACCGACCAGCCGCCATAGCCGAGCCCGGCAACCAGTGCGACCAGCACCATGACCGATCCGATCGCCCTCGGTTCGACCGAAGACCAGAAGGGCTCGGGCTGGGGAATGAACAGCGCGCGCGGATTGGCCAGAGCCTCGACCGGATCGGATGGGCGGCGCTGCGGCTTGGGACCGGAGGCGATGGAGGACATGCCATGACTGGGCTGAAAACCCGATTCGGCGCAGAAACGGGCAAAAACCCAATCCGGGTCCATTTTCAGATAGCGCGCATAGGATCGGACATAACCCGAAATAAAGCTCGGGGCATCAAAGGCGGAAATGTCACAATTCTCGATAGCGGAAATATAGCCGGCGCGAATACGCAATTCGCGTTGAACGTCCAGCAACGATTTACCCATCGTCGCCCGCTCACCGCGCATCATATCTCCGAGAAGAACATCGAATTCTTCCCCGCCCGAGCTTTCTATAACCTGCTCATCCCGCTGTGGCGTCGCTTTTGCCGTCAGCCCGAACATTATGCGCCTGCCTTATCTGTCTGCTCATTGTGGATCGCCCGAATCGCGACCCTACACAACTTTATTTAAGACAAGCTTATCACAGTGGCGAGAGCTGTTCACCCCTCAGATGCATTATGCGACTGCAGCAGAACGATTCAGCTGACATTGCGACCAGAGTGCATCCATTCCTCGCACCAACATGTCGATTTGGTCAGGTGTATGAACTGGCGAGGGGGTGAAACGCAACCGTTCAGTGCCGCGCGGCACGGTCGGGAAATTGATTGGCTGAACATAAACGCCGAAATCGCGCAGCAGCATATCCGACAGCGATTTGCAGTGGACCGGGTGGCCGACATGGACCGGCACGATATGGCTGCCATGGTCGATGATCGGCATGCCGAGCCCCTTGAGGCGCATTTTCAGGATCTGGGCATGAAGTTGCTGGGCATCGCGCAGCTTCTGGCCCTCTTCGGTCTTCAGGAAGGCAATCGAGGCCGCCGCGCCCGCCGCAACCGCCGGCGGCAGCGAGGTGGTGAAGATGAAACCCGGCGCATAGGAGCGAATCGCATCGACCATCTTGGCCGAGGCCGCGATATAGCCGCCGAAAACGCCGAAGGCCTTGCCAAGCGTGCCGTTGAAAATGTCGATGCGGTCCAACAGCCCGTCGCGCTCGGCAACGCCGGCGCCGCGCGGGCCGTACATGCCCACGGCATGGACCTCATCGAGATAGGTCAGCGCGTTGAATTCATCCGCCAGATCGCAGATTTCCGCAATCGGACCGAAATCGCCATCCATCGAATAGATCGATTCAAACGCGATCAGCTTGGGCGCGGCCGGATCGTCGGCCTCCAGAAGCTCGCGCAGATGGGCAAGGTCATTGTGGCGGAGGATGCGCTTGGCACCGTCGAAGCGCTTGATCCCCTCGATCATCGAGGCATGGTTCAGCGCATCCGAATAGATGATCAGGCCCGGAAACAGTTTGCGCAGGGTCGAAAGCGTCGCGTCATTGGCGATATAGGCACTGGAAAAGACCAGTGCGGCTTCCTTGCCGTGCAGATCGGCCAGTTCTTCCTCAAGCCGGCGGTGATAGACCGTGGTCCCCGAGATATTGCGCGTGCCGCCCGAGCCGGCGCCGGTCGCGTCCAGGGCCTCGTGCATCGCGGCCAAGACCGCCGGATGCTGGCCCATGCCCAGATAGTCATTGCCGCACCAGACGGTGATTTCCTGCTCGGACCCGTCGGGACGGGTCCAGATGGCATGCGGGAAGGCGCCCTTGCGACGCTCGATATCGATGAAGGTGCGATAGCGGCCTTCTTCGTGCAGCTTGCCAATCGCCTGATCGAGAGCGGCATCGTAATTCATCGCTAGGGTCCCTTGCCTTGCTTGCTGGGGGCGATCATGTCAGATCAGTTAGACCCCGCATTGATAAGGGTCAAATGTTGCAAAATACAGGGGAAAAATAGCCGCCCCCGCTCCAGCCGGCCAAAATGTAACCCTATAAAAACAGTCAGGAAATCATCATGGATACAAAGCTGAATGAGGTTCTGGACCGTCTCGATGCCGATCTGCCGCAAGCGCTCGACCGGCTGATGGGCTTTCTGCGCATCCCCTCGATCTCGACCAATCCGGCCCATGACGGGGATGTTTTCGATGCCGCGACCTGGCTGACCGATCAGCTGCGCGAGCTCGGCTTCAGTGCCGAAATCCGCGAGACCACGGGTCATCCGATGGTGGTCGCCCATAGTCAGCCCGGCCCCGGGCGAACCCTGCTTTTCTACGGTCATTACGATGTCCAGCCGGTCGATCCGCTGGAGCTGTGGACCCGCCCGCCCTTCGACCCGGTCATCGAGGAAACCGAAGACGGCCCGGTGATCCGTGCCCGCGGCGCTTCGGATGACAAGGGCCAGCTGATGACCTTCGTTGAGGCCTGCCGGGCCTGGAAGGCTGTGCATGGCGAATTGCCGGGCGGACTGACCCTGCTTTTCGAGGGCGAAGAGGAATCGGGCTCGCCTTCGCTGGTGCCCTTCCTTGAGGTCAACCGCGACGAGTTGTCGCAATCTCTGGCGCTGATCTGCGACACTGGATTGTCCTCCGATGGGCGGCCGGCGATTTCCACGCAGCTGCGCGGCCTGCTTGGCGAGGAAGTGATCGTGCGCGGCGCCGACCGCGACCTGCATTCGGGCAGCTTCGGCGGGCTGGCGGCCAATCCGATCCAGATCCTGTGTAATGCTCTTGCCGGGTTGAAGGACGAAAACGGCCGGATCACCCTGCCCGGCTTTTATGACGGCGTGGAAGAGCTGCCCGATGATCTGCGCCGTGACTGGGAGGCGCTCGGCTTTGACGCGGGCGAGTTTCTGTCGCGGGTCGGGCTGAAATACCCGATCGGCGAAAAGGGGCGGATGCCGCTGGAAATGATCTGGAACCAGCCGACGGCCGAAATCAATGGCATCACCGGCGGCTATACCGACGACGGGTTCAAGACCGTGCTGCCTGCCGAGGCGCGCGCCAAGGTCAGCTTCCGCCTGACCGGCACTCAGGATCCGGCCAGGATCCGCACCGCCTTCCGCGATCATGTCACGGCCTTCCTGCCCGAAGACTGTACGGTCGAGTTCCACGAACATGGCGGATCGCCCGCCGCCTTCATGGACATCTCGGACCCGGCCTTTCTTGAGGCAAAGGATGCGCTGAGCGAGGAATGGGGCCGCGAGGCCGTCTTTATCGGCATGGGCGGATCCATTCCGATTGCCGGCGATTTCAAGGGCATTCTCGGCATGGATGCGATGATGGTCGGCTTTGCCAGGGATGACGACCGCATTCATTCGCCCAATGAAAAATACGATGTCGAAAGCTTCGCCAAAGGCGCGCGCAGCTGGGCACGCATTTTAAGCGCATTGCGCTGAGATCAGTGGCGGCGGAAACCCCGCCGTCCGCCCATATCACTGGCCCGCCGAGATCACTGACAATAGGGTTGCTGACGCGTCCAGGCGGCAATCCTGGCCCGCTTGGCAGCATTGCGCAGCGGCATCCAGTCCCGCGCCACGCCGCGCCAGCCGCCACCGGAACGAGCGATCGCATTGTCGCGCCCGACCTGCCTGGCCGCGATCTTCACGGCACAGGCCATATTGTCCTTGCCATTCAGCATGGAGCCTTTGCAGCCGAAATTGCGGGCCGTAGCCGGTGAAATCTGCATCAGGCCGAGATATCGCCCGCCCCCGCCCCTGGCGGCCGGATTATGACTGCTTTCATAGCGGGCGATGACTGACAGGAAGCCCGCCCAGAAGGCGCGGCGGTTTTCGGGCGATTGCCGGGCATAGGCCGGGCAATATTCCATCACATCGGTGGGCACCTGCGACATAAGCAAGGCCCCTTCCGCATCCAGCGCCGCCAGCGTCGCTCGCGTCCAGTCGTCTCCGCCCGAGCGCCCTTCCCAGTGCATTTCCGGCAAAGGCTCGGCACCCGGAAGCTTCGCAACCGCCCGCTCGGCCAGTCCCGGCGCGCCCGGCGCAAGGCTTGGCGCCTCGACCGCCGCCTTGCCGATACTGGCGCTGTCGCATCCCGCCTGCACTATCAGAAACGCCACGAGGAACAGGTATCTCATCGGTGATCGCATCTGCTCCGCCCTGCTTTCCAGACATATTCATTGTCAACCGCTCCGGGCTAAACCATATTGTTCCTGTTTCAAAGTCAATCATGTGGTCACGAGTCGGATAGGAAGACGGTTTTTTGCAATTCTGGGCATGCTTGCCGCTGCCGGGGTCTGGTATTGGCGCCTGAGCATGGCGCGCAACGCCGCGCGCGAGATTTCCAACATCGCAGGCGACATGATGAACGCCCCGCGCCGCTTCGGTTTCCGTCGCCGCGCCAATGCTCATCCGGTCGAAGGCGTGGACGATCCGAAGCTGGCGGCGGCATCAATCGCGCTCGCCTTTCTGGAACTCAACGGCATGTCCTCGCGCGATGACCAATATGCACTGGCCGCGACCCTGTCGCGCCAGCAGGCCATACCGCATGACGATATCGACGAGATGATGGTTCTCGGCCGCTGGCTTATTGGCGAATGCCAGGGCCCTCAGCCAGCCATTACCCGGCTGACCAAACGGCTCCGCCAGCTCGATGCCGCCGGTTTTCAGACCCTGCTGCCGATCCTCAACGAGATCGGCACCCGCAGCGGCGGGCTTTCCCAGCGTCAGCGCGAGGCACTGGACGAGATCGCGCGCATCCTGAAACTGCACTGAGACAGCGCCCTTGCCCGCGCGCCCTGCCCGGCTTAGAAACCAAGCCGACCAGACAGGACAGATACATGCTCGATCATCTCGAATTCACCGCGCCTGAACCCAAGCGCATTGCCGGTGCCACCTCGGATTGGGAGCTGGTCATCGGGCTTGAGGTTCATGCGCAGGTCAGCAGCAATGCCAAGCTGTTTTCAGGCGCCCCGACCACATTCGGGGCCGAGCCGAACAGCAATGTCGCCTTTGTCGATGCGGCCATGCCCGGCATGCTGCCGGTGATCAACGAATTCTGCGTGGCGCAGGCGGTCAAGACCGGGCTGGGGCTGAAGGCGGCGATCAATCTGCGTTCGGCCTTTGATCGCAAGAATTATTTCTACCCGGATCTGCCGCAGGGCTATCAGATCAGCCAGCTTTATCACCCCATCGTCGGCGAAGGCGAAATCATCGTCGATATGGGTCCGGGCGTGGCGCGCAAGGTCCGGGTCGAGCGCATCCATCTGGAACAGGATGCCGGCAAGTCGATCCATGACATGGACCCGAACATGTCCTTCGTCGATTTCAACCGCACCGGCGTCGCGCTGATGGAAATCGTCTCGCGCCCCGATATCCGCGGACCGGAAGAAGCCGCCGCCTATGTCTCGAAGCTGCGCCAGATCATGCGTTACCTGGGCACCTGTGACGGCAATATGCAAAATGGCAACCTGCGCGCCGACGTGAACGTGTCGGTCTGCAAGCCGGGCGATTACGAGAAATATCAGGCGACGCAGGATTTCAGCCATCTCGGCACCCGCTGTGAGCTGAAGAACATGAACTCGCTGCGCTTCATTCAGCAGGCCATCGAATATGAAGCCCGCCGCCAGATTGCCATCATCGAAGATGGCGGAACCGTCGTGCAGGAAACCCGGCTTTACGATCCCGACAAGGGCGAGACCCGGTCGATGCGCTCAAAAGAAGAAGCCCACGACTACCGCTATTTCCCCGATCCCGACCTGCTGCCACTGGAAATCGAGCAGGCCTGGGTCGATCAGATCGGCACCACCATGCCCGAGCTGCCCGATGCCAAGAAGGCGCGTTTCGTCAAGGAGCTGGGCCTTTCTGAATATGACGCGGGCGTGCTGACCGCCGAGGTCGAGAATGCCGATTACTTCGAAGCCGTCGCCTCTGGCCGCGATGGCAAGATGGCGGCGAACTGGGTCATCAACGAGCTGTTTGGCCGGCTGAACAAGGAAGGGCTCAGCGTCGAGACCTCGCCGGTTTCGGCCGATCAGCTGGGCGGGATCATCGACCTGATCGCCTCGGGCGATATCTCGGGCAAGATCGCCAAGGATCTGTTTGAGATCGTCTGGCTCGAGGGCGGAAGCCCCGCGCAGATCGTCGAAGCGCGCGGCATGAAGCAGGTCACCGATCTCGGCGCCATCGAGGCTGCGGTCGATGAGATCATCGCCGCCAATCCGGCCCAGGTCGAAAAGGCCAAGGCCAATCCGAAACTGGCCGGCTGGTTCGTCGGTCAGGTGCTGAAAGCCACCGGCGGCAAGGCCAACCCGGCCGCCGTCAACGAATTGGTGGCGAAGAAGCTGGGGCTTTAAGCGCCCATCCCTGCAAGGCTGGTCTGTCCGCAATCCAGGATGGATGCGGACAGACCAGCCTTATCATTGCGAAGGAAGCAGTCCGTTCGCAATGGATCTGCACCCGGACAGCCGTTTGACGCCCCGCAGCCGAGAACCATCGCCCGATCGAGCGGCAGGCAGCCGCGCGGGCATTCTCAGTTCGGCTTGCCGCTTCCCAGAAGCGCCGGATCCCAGCCAGCAGCTTTTGCGCCGGCCTGATAGGTGCTTTCCAGAAAGGAGCTCAGCGCCGCATCGGGATCCTTGCTCTGGCACAGCGCCTCATAATCCAGAAGGAACTCACCCATGGCGGGAACCCAGCCGGCAGCATCGGGCGCGATTTTCGCGGTCTCGATCCCCCTGGGATGCGGGAAGGTGAAGGCAAAGAAGGCCGGCTCGGGATGAGAGGCATCCCCGGTCCACCAGCCCATCTCGGTCATGCCTTCGGTCATCGCATTTCGGTCGATATAGCCATCCTTGGGCGACGGGGTTTCGGGATGCCCGTTATAGACCACATGGCGGATATCCAGCATCCCCCACATCAGGCCGATCGGCTGGGTTTTTCCGGTAAAGCGCCCCTGGAAGGCATAAAACACCCGCCGGATGCTCAGCAAAATCCGCCACCGAGCCCGGGTCAAGCGCCATCTGCCCGCTGACCCCGGTGCTGGTATACCATTCCACCTGATGGGCGATGAAATCGAAACGCACCTCATAGGCGCCGCCCGGACAGGAAATTGCCCCGTGGTCAGGCCCCGGGCATTGACCCACAGGGGTATCCCGGCCCATTGCGCCTGAAACGGCTCGTTCAGCTTCAGCTTGCCGACGATCTGCACGATCATGTGGAGAAGATGCCTAGTCTCGGTGAAATCCGAATAAGGCAGCGCCGGCCAGGGGTCGGGTATAAGTTTGTCAGAGGTCATTGAATCGCTCCCGTCTGCGCGGATAACGTGTTTCAACCGTTCAGTAAGGATCGCCAATAGGGCGGCGCAAGGCGCTCGCCCCGGATCTGAACCTGCTCGGGATAGCTCCAGAACCAGCCCTCACCCGGCTCGAAGCTCTGGATGGCGGGATGCCCGGTCTCGTGGTAATGCCTTGCTCGCATGCTGATGCGGAGAGCTGTCGCAACAGCCGATATGGCCACATTCGGCGCAGCGCCGCAGGTGAAACCACCAGCTGCCTTCCGCCAGACACTCCTTGCAGCCATGGCCGGACGGGATCGCTTCGGGGTTGATGCCGGGAATTCTCTCATTCACTGGGCTCTCCTCATTATTTTTGTCAAATCAATGGCCTGAAGGGTCTGCTGCCTCAGGCTAGGCCCGCGACAAGGGCTGTCCAGCCGGGTGCGCGGTCAAAGCCGGCCCGGATCCGGTCATGGCAGGAATTTGGCAAGAACGCGCCCAGCCGGCCCCACTTCATCGGCGGCTTTGCTCCAACCTCGAAAAGGTTTTATCCCTCGTCTTTCTCAGCCGGTCCTGAAGCCGCTCCGGCAGGGTATATCTGTCGGGTACGGACATGGTGCCCGAAAGGAAATGCAGCCCATGCGCAGCGCGGCAATGATATTGGGGTTCATCGGCGGGATCTGCGCGATGATGATCGGCTTTTCCAGCTTTTCCTGTGTCGAGCTGTCCAGCAGCCGCGCCGCCTTTGCCGAAACCTTCGGCACGCTCGACAATCCCGGATTCATCCGCATTGCCAGTTTCCTCGGCCTGCTTCTGGCAATTGCCGGAGGCGCCATGGCGGTTGCCCGCGCGCTCTGGGGCGGGATTTTCCTGCTGATCGCGGCCGGGCTGCTTTATGCCGCTTTCGGCTTCAACGCGTTCACCATGTTCCCCATCGGACTTTGCCTGGCCGGCGGCTTTCTTGCCCTCGTTGCCCGCCGGCCCGATGAACCGAAATCCCATTTCTGAAACCCCGCCAGAATGAACGCTGGCCGTGTTTGATTGACAGCGGAGATAATTCCGGCAATGTCTTGGCGCCCCGAACCGTTCATGATGGCTGCTGTTTTCAATGCCGAAGAAAATCCTCGTCCACTACCCGACCAATGTTTCCGAGACGGGGCAGATCGGCTCGGCCATCCGAAAATTCTATGACCGGCTGCTGGCCTCGCTGACGGAAATCACCACGAATTTCGAGATCATCCCGACCATGGATCCCGAACTGCGCCGCTCGGAAGATTTCAATCACATCACTTATCACACCCACAAAAAGGGTGAGAATAACCTGAATGTGAAGATGGGCTATCTCAAGGAATATTTCTATCTCGACGATACCGGATATTCAGGCTGGTCGAGCATCCGAAAGACCAAGCTTCCCAAGGATATCGACCCGGACGCGGCAGAGGCGTTCTGGGAGGGGCTGAACCAGCGCTATATCATGACGGGCGCCACCAAATATGACGGCCTGCCGCATGAGCGGGCCAGCGAATTGCCGCAAAACTATATCGCGGTCTTCCTTCAGGTCGCCAATGACGCGGTCCTGAAATTCGCCAATTTCGACACCGAGGCCATGGTGAACGGGGTGATTGCAGCGGCTGAGGGCCAGCCGGTGGTGATCAAGCGGCATCCGGCATGCAATTCCTTTCAAACCCACGGCATCCTTCACTATGCCAAAGCCCGCAATTCCAATGTGACGGAGGCCACCCACCCGGTGCATGAGGTCATCGCCAATGCCACCAAGGTGGTCTGCGTCAATTCCGGCACCGGATTTGAAGCGCTGATGCAGTTGAAGCCGGTTTTCAATTGCGGTCAGAGCGATTACGGGCATGTCACGCGTCTGGTGAAGCAGCCCGAGGATTTTGCGCAGGCTTTTGCCGAGCGCCCTGCCAGCCCCAGGCAGATCAAGACGTTTCTTTACTGGTATCTGAGCATGAACATGTTCAACGCCGAAGAGCCGGGTTTCACCTCTCGGCTGCAAAAACGCCTTGATGAGCGTGGCTGGATCTAGCTGTTTGATCCCACGGTTTGATGCTGCGGTCCTTTCACCGGAATGGAAGGAAGCATCATGGGCCAAGTTCGCCACAGCAGCACCACGACCACGCACGCTATCCGAGCGGCAATAAGAGTGAGGGCCAGCCCGCCACCGGTCCGAGGGCCGGCCCGAATGATCGCAGGCTTGCGGAACATGGTCTCGTTGAGCAGTTCGTCGCGCATCCGTCCATTGAAACGGCGTTGTTGCATACGTCCTTTCCGGGCAGGATTCACACGGCGAATCCATGGGTTTAATGGTCTGTCATGACCCGACCTGACCCTGCCCGCTATCGCACGACGAACTGGAAGTCTTAC
>JBKEBH010000386.1:0-2767 GCA_047973065.1 Paracoccus sp. (in: a-proteobacteria)
CCAACAACGACGCACTACCTGGGTTGTCTTGTGTGGACTCGTCCCCCACGGCCGTAAAGTCTACATAAGCCACAACTGTGTCAATTCTAGAGTTAGACCCAGGTGCCGTAGGGATAGTAACAACATTTGAGCTGACCGACACCACCTTGGCCATAAATCGTCCATTTTGGATCACCAGCATGTCTGGCGTGTCTGCCTCTTGCCCCACCAGCACACTCATTGCCGCGGGGCTGTTAGCCCTAACCCTAAATCCACTGTACACGCCAGCACCGATGAACCCAAACTCCGCACCAGCATTTTCTCGGCTCTCTCGCCCATTATTTACAAAACTTGCTCCAATCGCCATAAATACTCCTAATGTTATTTCTAGAGATATTTAATTACCGATTTTTTTTAACGTCAAAATACTATGTTTTAGTCAATCCGCTCACACTCAGACTCGCTACCTCACGTGACGAAAATATAATAAACTTGTTCTGGATAGTTACAGCGGGTCCAGGATTGCGGATAACAGCACAGAGCCAACTAGATGTTGTTGTAGTTGAGCCATTGGGTCGCCAAGCAATTAGTAGTGGGCGCGCCAAGCTGTAGAGCTGATATGGCTCAGACACCCAACCATTGCCGTCATCCACCGCCAATTGCATCCGTGCAATAGCCTCACCCTCTCCCGCTTCGAAAGTGACTGTTACAACATACTCAGCGATATTTTCGGTGCTACTAAATGAAAAACTATAATCACTCCCGCTAGGTACACGAGAGGCCGTTTTCACCCGAGAGGCTGGCAACAAGCTAGACGAACGCAAAGCCAACAGTTCCCGCTCGATACTAGCTAGTAAGTCGCCACCATATTTACGAATGTTCATACACTAACCACCTGTAGCGTACCTGGAGCTGATGTCTGGACGGATATGTTGACAGCCCCAGTTGTGTTGTACAATCCCAATATCCTGAATACCCCACGCTTGGTGTTGCTGGTGTAGACAGGGCGAATAACTAAATCACCCGAACCAACACTAGCACTAGACAAATTGACAATCGGGTAGTTTTGGTCTGTAGCAGTAAATACCACATCTCTCATCTGGTAATCAGCGGTAAACGTAAATGATGTATTGTACTTATAGAAGCGTATCGTACTAGCGGCTCGCACACTAGCAGCACGCAAACTACGCACTTCTTCTCTAAGCCTATTTATCCTATCTGTGCTATTGTCGCTACGAACATTCACGTCACACCACCTTCGTTATAGAGGCTGTGCCGCTAACAGTGCTGCGTACCCCAACCTGCAAATCTACGTCATGCCCTGCAAAATCGTAGGTCTCCGAGTTGTGATAAATCATAAAATATTTGTTAGTTGTGTCTGGCGGGTCAATATCGTCCTCAATATATATGTACATCTCGTCAATGAAACTATACCCTGCTGGATAATAGTACGGGTCAGCCTCAAAGCCTAATGTTGCCACAGCTAAAGGCGGTTCAGTACTGGGCGTGTCAGGCTGAAACTTAACACGCCAGATATGCGCAGGTCTTGCATCAAAAGCACAAAACCCACTCCAGCTTGTTATCGCCTGCTCAGGAAAGTCAATTTTGCTACTATCTAAAACAGTCGCTGCTCGTTGTTCGCGTACTAGGCGTTCGAGCCTCGCTAAATCACCAGCAAATCCACTATCTCTTACATTCATACAGGCTCTACCGTAAGGGTTATTAAGTCGCTTTGCGCTCCTGCATCATCAGGTATAGTGCCGTCCATCTGCAAAATACGATAAACACCCGACGTATTAGTGATGTAGTCCCTATCATTTACAAATATAAACATATCACCAGTATCCAGCTGAGTCAGGTCTAGTTGTGCCCCAAGAAGGGTTATTTTGGGCAAATACCCAGGGTTATCGTACCTCGATAGCTCCAGAGATGCTTTCCTGTCCAGCGTAGATTGAGTCTTAATGTCGGCGGGGTTATACAACATCTCAACATAACCAAGTTCACTAATCGAGTCCGTGTTACTTTGGGTAGAGCGGATAGCACTCTCATTATCGCCGTTACCCACAGCTTTAACCACGCTTGCCAGGCTTGCTGTCGGCTCGTATTGCAAGTTAGTTACAACTCCGCCAGAGACACGCGTAGGATAGTAAGCGGTAAAGTCCCTCAGCTGGCCCTTGGGTTGGTACAAGTTGAACTTCCTGTCGTAAGTGAAGTCGAAGTCGAAGCTGCCGCTACCGTTGATATTGTCGTGCGCGTCGCTAACTATCTCTGATATTTTCTTATCGCTGCCATAGAATGGAGAAATATCAGGCATAGTTACGTCAGCACCCAATCCCAGCCCCCAATCCCAGCCAGCGGTCGCCGCTCTACCTTGAGCCTCTGTGATAAAAGCACGGTAATGGGTGTTGGCGGCCACATTACTAACGGTTCGCCCAGCCTCAATATAAAAACCGTCTAATATTGCGGCGTAGCCATCAAAGTTAAGCGTGATCGTTTGGTTATCTGGGCTATAAGTAGGGAGGGGCAAGTCTCGAATATATGCTCCTAGCACATATTCACCACGCCGTTTTACTTTGACGTCTAGGTTTGACCCAGCTAATAGTTCACCCATCTGATACCCACGAGCATTAAGCCATTCACCGAACCGTACCGCATCTACAGTGAAAGACACCGTATCAATTCCATTTAACACCTTAGACCAAGCCCTACCACTGGCGAGGCGTGATATATCGCCTATTCTTGTCTCGCCCCGATACCATAGCTCAAACTCATACATTTAGCCCACCAC
>JBKEBH010000002.1:0-22813 GCA_047973065.1 Paracoccus sp. (in: a-proteobacteria)
AGATCCGGGTTGGCGTGCTGAACGGCTTCACCGCGCTTGGCATACCCGTCACCGAAGCCGTGGGATGAAGACGTCCGGGGAAAGGGGACGTCCGATTTGCACCCGATTGGTGCAACAGAGCTCGTGCCGCGGGACAATTCGGGATATGCGCATTATGACGCAAAGCCGAAAATGGGCTCGACGCAGACATATCAATACCTGATCCAGAACAGGTGTGAGGTCAGATCCGCGACAGCGGGGCGCCGTTCCGGACACCCTGATATCTGGGAATGCCAGCTGGTATGACCAGGCTGGTGCCGGGGGGCGCATGTGCCGCCAGCCAGATCAGATCGTGCCGGGCCATGGCAATGCAGCCGGCCGTGACATAGCCGGGCCGGCGCCATTGATGCAGGAAGATTGCCGAGCCTTTTCCAGCCCTTGCATTGGGCCAGTTCCAATCGGTGGTCAGAATGATGTCGTAAAGCGGATCGGCCCGGCGCAGACATTCGTGACTGGCCGCCAGAGGCGCCCGGACATGCCGGTTATAGGCCGGATGATCGGGGGCGTCGCACCACAGATCGCCCGGCCCGATCGGGCGCGCCCAGGGTGCCGGCGGCGGCAAACGATCAGGGCGATACCACAGTTCGGCAATCTGATGCCGACCGGCCGGGGTTGCACCGTCGCCTTCCCGCTTTTTGGTGCTGACCCCGCCCCTTCCGATGCTGCAGGGAATCCGTCGGGCGCGATAATCCAGCCCGCGCGGGGTCAGAGCAATCGCGCCCCTCACAGCAGATGCCCGGATTTTGCGGCCTTGGTGGCCAGATAGGCCCGGTTGAAGCGGTTGGCGGGCAGGATCAGCGGCACCCGCTCGACCACCTCGATGCCATGGCTTTCCAGCATGGCGACCTTGCGCGGATTATTGGTCATCAGCCTGACATGCGCAAAGCCCAGCTCGCGCAGCAGGCTGGCGCCGATCCGAAAGTCGCGCTCGTCATCCTCAAAGCCCAGCCGGTGATTGGCCTCGACCGTGTCGAAGCCCTGATTTTGCAGGGAATAGGCCCGCATCTTGTTGGCCAGCCCGATGCCGCGCCCTTCCTGATTGAGGTAAAGCAGCACGCCCTCACCGGCCTCGCCCATCCGGGCAAGCGCGGTATGCAGCTGCGGGCCGCAATCGCATTTCAAAGAGCCCAGCACATCGCCGGTGAAGCAGGCCGAATGCAGCCGGACCAAAGGCGCGCCCTGCCGGGACGGGGCGCCGATCTCGATCGCGTAATGCTCGGTCGTGCCATCCCCGGGGCGGAAGATATGCAATTTCGCATGTTCCGAGGATTCCAGTGGCAGCCGGGCCGCCGAAACCGGCATGAGCAGCGATTCGGCAGCCAGAGACTCCATCAGCGGCCCGGCGGCCAGCCGGGTCAGCCCCTCGGGCGGCGCCTCTGTCTGCACCATCAGCATGGCCGGCAAAAGCTCGGACGATTTCACCAGGGCAATGGCGGCCCGATGCGGCGCGATATCGCCGCCGCGCAGTGGGCGGAACGGCCCTTTCATCGGGGTTGCCAGATCGGTCGCAGGATCGGCCACCGCTTTCAGCCAGGCCAGATCGGTATCGGGCGGCACGGGGATCCGGGCCAGATCGCCGTCATAGACATGGATCTTCAGCGTCTCCGCCCGCCATGCGGTAAGGGCCAGAACCGGGCTGCCAAGCGCGCGCATCGCCCCGAAGCGGGCCGGGCGCAGGGTTTCCGCCGCCGCGACCAGCCAGTCGTCGATCATGACCGGCAGGCCCATGCGCAGATCGCTGCGGGCACGGGAAATCTGTTCATCAAGGGTCGGCAGCAGGGTCATGTTGAAACAAACTGAAACATTTCTCGCCCTTTCGACAACAGCGCGTGAGAGTTCTGTAACATCGCTGGACGAGAGGCCTCTGGATGGTCAGCTTTGCGACACAACGCCAAAGGAGGCAAGAGCATGGCCGGTTTGAAGAAGATTCTGTTGGTGGACGATGAAGAGGACCTGCGCGAGGCCCTGGCCGAACAGCTGGTTGCAACCGAGGAGTTCGACGTGTTCGAAGCCGGCACCGGCGCCGAGGCGGTCGAAAAATGCAAGGGCGCGATTTTCGATCTGGTCGTGCTGGATGTCGGCCTGCCCGACACCGATGGGCGCGAGCTGTGCAAGCGGCTGCGCAAGCAGGGCGTCAAATGCCCGGTGGTCATGCTGACCGGCCACGATACGGATGCCGATACCATTCTGGGTCTCGATAGCGGTGCCAATGATTACATCACCAAGCCGTTCAAGTTCCCGGTCCTTCTGGCCCGGCTGCGTGCGCAGCTGCGCACCCATGAGCAATCCGAGGACGCGATCTTCCAGCTTGGCCCCTATACGTTCAAGCCGGCCATGAAGATGTTGATCGACGAGAAGGATCGCAAGATCCGCCTCACCGAGAAAGAGACCAATATTCTGAAGTTCCTCTATCGCGCTCAGGACGGCGTGGTGCCGCGCGATGTACTGCTGCACGAGGTCTGGGGTTATAATGCCGGCGTCACCACCCATACGCTGGAAACCCATATCTACCGCCTGCGCCAGAAGATCGAGCCCGATCCCTCCAGCGCCCGTCTGCTGGTGACCGAAAGCGGCGGATATCGGCTGGTCGCCTAGATCTGGATAGATCGCAGGGAACCCGCCCCATATCTATGGGTTATGGCCGTGAAGCCCAGTGGTTCGGGGATGCGGCCACAGTTTCCTCTTAATCTCGACTGGCCCCGGCTGATGCCGGGGGCTTTTTTATTCGCCCGGCCGCCCCGGTCAGGACCGGCGGGCGATGCTGCGGGCGGCCTGGCCGAGGATGACCATGCCGGCAGTGCCGATGATCGCTCCGGCCACGCGGTTGATCCGGTTCAGCGTGTCCGAGCTTTTCATCATGCCGCGCGCCTTGGTGGCCAGCACCGCGTAAGGGATCAGCACGGCAAACAGGACCAGCACGGTGACCGCCACCAGCTCGACCCAGAGTGCAACGCCGACGTTGCGCAGATCGAGCACGCTTGGCAGCAGCGCCATATAGAAGATGATGGTCTTGGGATTGCCGAGGGTGACGGTCAACCCGGCCAAAGCCGCCGTCAGATCGCCGCGCCTGCGGACGCCTTCGGGTTTCACCAGCCCGGTCTCGCTGGTCCAGAATTTCCAAGCCAGATAGATCAGGTAAAACCCGCCGAGGATCTTCACCACCAGAAAGACGCCGGCAAAGGTCTTGGCCAGGGCCGCAAGCCCGGCCACGGCAATGGTCAGATAGATGACATCGCCAAGGGCAAGCCCGGCCAGAAAGAACAGGCTGGCGCGCAGTCCGCTGCCAAGCGCCTGACCAACCAGGGCGGCGATGCCCGGCCCCGGGATGGCGGCGGCAATCGCCAAAGCCGCCGCATAGGTGAAAAGCGTGGTGAACCCGTCCATGTCATCTCCCCCCAAGCAAACCAGACCAGTTTATCGCCGGTCCGGTCGGTGGCAAGAGGGCGATGGCGCCTCAGCCGATGCCGCGGTCGCGGGTCTCGGTCCGAACCAGCAGCAGTGCCAGTGCGGCCAGCAGCAGGAGCGCGGCGAAAACCCCGATGGCGAAGCCCAGCCCCTTGGCGAAGGCGAAGGTCAGCAGCGTTGGCGCGAAGATCCCGCCAAGACGCGCCACCGCCGAGGCCGTGCCCATGCCGGTCCCGCGCAGATTGGTCGGGTAAAGTTCGGGCGTAAAGGCGTAAAGCGCGCCCCAGCAGCCAAGCAGGGCGAAGCTCATCACGATCAGCGAAACCGCAACCAGCGCCGGGTTCAGCGACAGCGTGAACAGGAAACAGGCAAGCGCCGAGAGGATCAGGAACCCCATCAGCGTCGGGCGCCGGCCCCAGCGTTCGACCCCGTAAGCCGCCAGCGCATAGCCGGGGATCTGCGCCAGGGCGAGGATGACCAGGAAGCCATAGCCGCGCACCCAGCCCATGCCCTCGCCGGCCAGCCAGCCCGGCACCCAGACAAAAACCCCGTAATAGCTGACCGAAACCAGGAACCAGACCGCCATGATGCCGATGGTCCGCCTGATCAGCCCGGGCGCGAAGATCGAAGCCGGCGCGCCTTCAGGCGGGGCAGGAAGGGTCAGCAGGGTGCCTTCGGGCAAAGGGCTCGCGCCATTGGCGCGCAGCACCCGGTTGACCACCGAAAGCGCCCTGTCCGGCTGGCCGGATTTCAGCAGATACATCGGCGATTCCGGCACCCAAAGCCGCAGGAAGATCCCGATCAGCCCCGGCAGGGCCGCGATCAGGAAGATCCAGCGCCAGGGCGCGGCGGCGCCGTAGCTGGCGGCGATCCAGGCGGTCAGGGCGACGACGATCGTGCCCACGGCCCAGAACCCTTCCAGCACCACCAGCCAGCGGCCGCGGTTCCTTGGCGGCAGGAACTCGGCCATCATCGCGTAATCGACCGGCAGCGTGCCGCCGACCGCGATCCCGGTCAGGAAGCGCAGCACCAGCAGCAGCTCGAAATTGCCGGCAAAGACCGAGGCGAGCCCGAAGACCGCATCGCAGGCCACGGTCAGCAGCAGCACATTGCGCCGTCCGATCCGGTCGGCCACCCGGCCGAAGACGAAGGCACCAAAGAACATGCCCAGAAAGAACAGCGTGCCGACCTGAAGCGCGACGGCGCGCTCGATCCCGAATGTCGTCATGATCGAGGGCGCCGCAAAGCCCACGGCAATGACCTGCATGGCATCGGCGGCCCAGACCAGCCCGAAAATCGCCAGCAGCCTTTTCTGGAAGGCACCGGCCCCGCCCCGGGCCAGGGCCTCGTCAATGGTCATCTGCATGATGTCTTGTCCCCCGTTGTTGAGGCGTTTGTAACGGCCCGGTCCCGATCAGCAAAGGGTTCACGACCTGCTCGACAGTTCGGGACGCTGCGTCTAGGCTCCGGGACCTGACAGAAAGGCCCCCGCATGTTCACCATTGCCACCTGGAATATCAACTCGGTCCGCCTGCGCGCCGCTCTGGTCGAGCGCCTGCTGCGCGAAGAAGCGCCCGATATCCTGTGTCTGCAGGAAATCAAATCGCCGGTTGAGAAAGTGCCGATGGAGAGCTTTGCCGCGCTCGGCTACCGCTACATGGTGGCGCGCGGGCAGAAGGGTTATAACGGCGTCGCGATCCTGTCGCGCCTGCCGCTGGAAGACGCCGGCGACCGCGATTACGCCGGGCTCGGCCATGCCCGCCATGTCGCGGCGAAGCTGGAAAACGGGGTTACCATCCATAATTTCTACGTTCCGGCCGGCGGCGACATTCCCGACCGCGAACAGAATGAGAAGTTCGGCCAGAAGCTCGATTTCCTGACCGAGATGCGCGATGTCTTCGCCGCCGAAAAGCCGCAGAAATCCATTCTGGTCGGCGATCTGAACATCGCCCCGCGCGAAGACGATGTCTGGTCGCACAAGCAACTGCTGAAGATCGTCAGCCACACCCCGATCGAGGTCGAACATCTCGGTGCCGCGCAGGAGGCCGGCGGCTGGGTTGATATCACCCGGCAGAACATCCCCGAGGGGCTGCTTTACAGCTGGTGGTCATACCGCGCCAAGGATTGGGACGCCGCCGACAAGGGCCGGCGGCTGGATCATATCTGGGCAACCGCGGATATCGCCGGCGCCGGCCATGGCAGCCGGATCCTGCGCCCGGTGCGCGGCTGGGAACAGCCCTCCGATCATGTGCCGGTTTTCGCCAGCTTCGATCTCTAGGCGCCCCTTTCGCGAAGCGCTACGACACCCCATATTGGCCCCAGATCAGATTCGGAGAATATCATGCTGCTCGGAGAAAACGCTGACGCCCCGCAGGCCGGCCAGTATATCAAGGACGTGACCGAAGCCGATTTCATGGCCGAAGTGGTCGAGAAATCGATGGAGGTTCCGGTCATCGTCGATTTCTGGGCGCCCTGGTGCGGGCCATGCAAGACGCTGACCCCGGCGCTGGAAGCCGAGGTCGCCAAAGCCAAGGGCCGCGTCGTGCTGGCCAAGGTCAATGTCGATGAAAACCAGATGATTGCCGCGCAGCTGCGCATTCAGACGGTTCCGACCGTCTTCGCGTTCTATAAGGGACAGCCGGTCGATGCCTTTCAGGGGGCGCTTTCGCAAAGCGAGCTGAAGCAGTTCATCGACAAGCTGACCCAGCTTTCGGGCGACGATGGCGGTCTGGGCGAGGCGCTGGAAGCGGCCGAGGCCATGCTGGCCGAGGGGGCCTTTGACGATGCCGCCGAAACCTTTGAGGCGATCATCGGCGAAGAGACCGAAAATCCCCAAGCCTGGGGCGGGCTGGTGCGCGCTTTGATGGCCGGCGGTCACATGGACCGGGCAGAAGACGCACTGTCTAGGGTCCCGGCGGCGATTGTCGGCGCGGCCCCGCTCGAAGCGGCGCGGGCACAGATGCAACTGGCCGAGCAGGCCGCCAGCGCCGGTCCGCTCGATGACCTGCGCGTCAAGGTCGAAGCCGATCCCGGCGATCAGCAGGCGCGTTTTGACTATGCCACCGCACTTCATGCCGCCGGTCAGGTCGGGGAAGCCGTCGATCAGCTGCTCGAATCCTTCCGGCGCAACCGTGAGTGGAATGACGGCGCGGCCAAGGCCCAGCTTTTCACCATTTTCGAGGCGCTCAAGCCGACCGATCCGATTGCCCAGAAAGGCCGGCGCCGGTTGTCGAGCATGATCTTCTCCTGATGCGGCGCGGCCACGATCTTCCCAAGACCCTGCCTCTCTTCATGCTGCCCGGCGCGGTTCTGATGCCGCGCACCCGGCTGCCGCTGACCATTTTCGAGCCGCGTTATCTCCAGATGGTTGAAGATGCGCTGAAAACCCCGCACCGGCTGATCGGGATGATCCAGCCGCTTGATGAGGGCGGCGAGATGCTGGCCCATGTCGGATCGGCCGGGCGAATCGTCGGCTTTTCCGAACAGGAAGACGGGCGCTACATGATCTCGCTCGGCCAGGTCTCACGCTTCCATCTTCTCGATGCCGAACAGGGTTTTCATCCCTATCCGACCGGACATGCCGACTGGACGGGGTTCGAAGGCGATCTTGGCGAGGGCGAAGACGATCCGAACTGGGATCAGGCGGCGTTTCTGACCCTGCTGCGCCGGTATATGGACGCCTATGAGCTGTCGATGGACTGGGATGAGGTCGATGGCGCCGAGGCCGAGCTTCTGGTGAATTCGCTGACCATGGCGCTGCCTCTGGAAGTTCAGGACAAGCAGGCGCTGCTGGAAGCGGTCAGCCTGCCGGATCGGCGGGCGCTGCTGGAAGGCCTGCTGGAATATGAGCTGCGCCACGGCGAAAGTGATGAGGTGATGCAATGACCGAGACCCTGCCCGAAACCCGTGCCGAGCCCGGCTTCGACCGCCATATGCTGGAGGCACTGGTCTGCCCGGTAACCCACGCAACGCTGCATTATGACTCGGCCCGGCAGGAGCTGGTCTCGAAAGCAGCCGGGCTTGCTTTCCCGATCCGGGCCGGCATTCCGATTATGCTGATCGACGAGGCCCGCCAGATCAAGGCGGACTGATCCGCAACTTTTCTCCTGGAATGCTTGCCTTCGCCGCCCCGGCCTGTTTGGTCCGGGCGATGTGGTCCGTTCGGATGGGCGCAGGGAAACGGCATTTCAACGCTGATTTTGCAACTTTGAGGGGAATTCTGTGTGGTTTGCCCTCATGCAAATGGAATGGAGGAAATCTCATGAAAGCATCACTGTTCCAAAGCTCGGCCATCGCGCAGGCGATTGCGGCTGTCTCATTGCCGGGCGTTGCCCTTGCTGCAAGGGCGGGGTTGCCCGCCGAACAGGCGCAGGCCAATGGCAAAGGCGCCGCGACCGACGATGAAGATGACAGCGCGGATAGCGGCGGCTATGGCGACTATGATGACAGCACTGTCGAAGAGGAAGGTGAATCCGGCGAGGAAGGCGGAGAAGATTACCAATCGCCTGCCGCCGAGCAATCGCCCGCGAATTTGCTCCGAAGGCCCTGCGCATAAGCACGGGGCCTTTTTGTTGAACCGGGGCCCCGGCCTAAAGCGGGCGGCCGGCCAGCAGGCGCGGCATCGGGTCGATATTCAGCCCGGCGGCCTGACGCATGAAATGCCGGCGCAGGCCGGGCACCGCATTGACCGCGCCCATGCCCAGCCCGCGCGCCGCGCGCAGAAGAGGATTGTTGTTTGAAAACAGCCGGTTTACGCTGTCCATGCCAAGCGCCAGCGAGGTCGCGTCGAACCGCCTCCAGCCCTGATAACGTGAAAGCGTGGTAGCAAAGCCGATATCTTCGCCCTGCCGCGCCGCTTCGACCAGACATTCCGCAAGCGCGCCGACATCGCGCAACCCGAGGTTCAGCCCCTGCCCGGCAATCGGATGCACACCATGCGCGGCATCGCCGATCAGCGCCACGCGGTCGGCAATATATTCATTCGCCAGCGTCAGATTCAGCGGATAGGAAAAGCGCGGGCCGGCCAGCGAAACCTCTCTGGTGATCGGGCCGATATGCTGGACAAGGCGCGACAGGAAATCGTCATCCTCCAGTGCAGCAATCGCCCGCGCCTCGGGCCGGGTCAGCGACCAGACGATGGACGAGCGGTTGCCCGGCAGGGGCAGCACTGCCAGCGGCCCGGTCGGCAGGAAGATCTGATGGGCGGTGCCCTCATGCGGGATGGTCTGATCAATCGCCGCGACCAGAGCGGTCTGGCCGTAATCCCAGCCGGTGCGGCTGATCCCGGCCCGCGCGGCAACGCCCGATCTGCGGCCATCGGCGCCGACCAGCAGCCGCGCCCGCAGCGCCCGCCCGTCCGAGAGCTGTACTTCGATCCCGCCCGTCCCGGCGGCCTGACCGATCACCTGTGTCTGCGGGATATGGGTCAGCCGCTCCTGCATCGCGCCCAGCAGGGCACGGTAAAGGAAGCGGTCTTCCAGCATCTGGCCCAGCACGCCTTCCTCGATCTCGGCACTGTCGAAATAGAGCCCGAACGGGCCGATATCCGCGCCGCGCCCCTGCTGGGCTGTGACCTTGCGGATCGGCTGGGCGTGATCGGCCAGCCCCTGCCAGATGCCGATCCCGCGCAAGAGCCGGACCGAGGCCAGAGCCAGCGCATAGGCCCGCCCGTCAAAAGCCTCATCGGCCCGCGCCCGCGCCGGGGCGGCGTCCACCACGGCCACGCGCAGCCCGGCATCCGCCAGAGCCAGTCCAAGGGCCGGGCCATTCAGCCCGCCGCCCGCGATCACGACATCGAAATCCTGTTCCATGGCGGCGAGCATATGCCGCCCGGGTTCCTGCGTCCATGTGGCAAAAACGAATGGACGGGCGTAGCGGCGCCGATTAGCCTCGGGCGCAAGCGGATGGGGGCGGCATATGGACTGGCTGGAATGCACGGCATGCGAACAGGGGCGGGCGATCATGGCCGGGCTGGTCTCGCCGGTCGATCTGACCGAGGCCTATCTTGACGCGATCCGCCGGCATCCCGACCGGCGACAGATCTTCGCGCGCCTGACCCCGGACCGGGCAAGGGCCGAGGCGGTCGCCGCCCATGATCGCGCCCGCGCCGGGCTGCGCCGCAGCCTGCTCGACGGGGTGCCGATCAGCTGGAAGGACAATATCGACAGCGCCGGGGTCGCGACCGAGGCGGGATCGGCGCTGCTGGCGGGCCGGGTGCCCGGGCGCGATGCCGATGTCTTGTGGAATGCCGATCTGGCCGGGCTGATCTGTCTGGGCAAGACCCATATGACCGAGCTGGCCTTCAGCGGGCTCGGGCTGAACCCGATGACCGCGACCCCGCCCAATGCGCTGGATCCTGCGCTGGCGCCGGGGGGCTCCAGCTCTGGCTCGGCGGTGTCAGTGGCGCTGTCGCTGGCGGCAGCCTCGATTGGCTCGGATACCGGCGGCTCGATCCGGTTGCCTTCGGCCTGGAACGGGCTGACCGGCTTCAAGCCGACGACCGGAAGCGTGCCGATGCGCGGCGTGGTGCCGCTCTGCGCGCGCTTCGATGTGGCCGGCCCGCTGGCGCGCAGCGTCGAGGATTGCGCCGAACTTCTGGCCGCGATCACCGCCAGCCGCGCGCCCGATCTGAGCGGTGCCTCGGTGGCCGGCCTGCGTCTGCTTGTGCTGGAGGGGGTGCCGTTCGATCAGGCCCGCACGGCCCCAGTCGCGGCTTTTGAGGAAGCGGTGGATATGCTTGCCCGGGCCGGCACCCAGATTAGTCGGGCAGCCCCGCCTTGCGTGGCGGAGGCCATGGCACTGTCGCCGACCCTGTTTGCGCCCGAAGCTTACGGCACCTGGGCCGCCCATATCGAAGCCGATCCGCAAGCGATGTATCCGCCGATCCTGGCCCGCTTCCGGGCCGGCAAGGCGATCAGCGCCGCCGATTACGTTGCTGGCTGGATCACGCTGGATCGCTTGCGCGGGGTCTGGGCTGAATGCGTGGCCGGCTTCGATGCGGTGATCCTGCCAAGCGCGCCGATCCTGCCGCCGGATCGCGACCGGCTTCTGGCCGATCCCGAGTTCTTCGCCGCCGAGAACCTTCTGGCCCTGCGCAACACCCGGATCGGCAACCTGCTTGGCCTGCCCGCAGTCAGCCTGCCGACCCTGCGCCCGGCCTGCGGGATCATGGCCATGGGGGCCGCCGGCGGCGATCTGCGGCTTTTGCGTGTCGCCCGGGCCATGGAAGCGGCGCTTTCGGCTTAAGCCGACTGGACGCATGGGTCGGGATTCTGTAACCTCAGCGGATAACGGGGCGAAACGACCCTGATCGAGAGGCAGACATGGCAATTCCCGAGCGGTTCTCGAACCTGCCGGATTACGCATTCCCGCGCCTGCGCGCGCTCTTGTCGGGTATCCAGCCCGGCGGGGAACCCATGGTCATGACCATTGGTGAGCCGCGTCACGCCCTGCCCGATTTCGTGGCCCCGATCATGGCCGAAAGCATCGGGCTTTTCGGCAAATACCCCGCGAACGAGGGCACGCCGGACCTGTTGGCCGCGATTTCGGGCTGGATCGCCCGGCGCCACGGGATCGAGGTCGCGCCGGATCGGATCATGGCCCTGAACGGCACACGCGAGGGGCTGTTCAACGCGGCTCTGGCGCTGGCGCCCGAGACCAGGAACGGGCAGCGGCCCGCCGTGCTGATCCCCAACCCTTTCTATCAGGTCTATGCGGTCGCCGCCGCGGCGGTCGCCGCCGATCCGGTCTTTGTCCCGGCCGGGCCCGAGACCGGCTTTCTGCCCGATTACGCGGGGCTCGATCCGGCAGTGCTGGAGCGCACGGTGATCGCCTATCTGTGTTCCCCGGCCAATCCGCAAGGCGCGATTGCCAGCGAGGATTATCTGGAGCGGCTGATCCTTCTGGCCGAGCGGCATGATTTCCTGATCTTCGCCGATGAATGCTATTCCGAAATCTGGCGCGAGGCCCCGCCGCCCGGTGCTCTGGCCGTCGCCACAAGGCTGGGGCTGGCCGAGCGGGTGGTGATGTTCAATTCGCTGTCCAAGCGCTCGAACCTGCCGGGATTGCGGTCGGGCTTTGCCGCAGGCGGCAAAGCCAGTATCGCCCGGATGCGGCGGTTGCGCAGCTATGCCGGTGCGCCTTTGTCGCTGCCGGCGCAGGCGGTCAGCGCGGCAGCCTGGAATGACGAGGCCCATGTCGCGGCCAGTCTGGCGCTCTATCAGGCGAAATATGCCGTGGCCGACCGGGTGCTGGGCAATGTCCCGGGCTATCGCAGCCCGGAAGGCGGCTTCTTTCTGTGGCTGCCGGTCAAGGACGGCGAAAATGCTGCGAAGACATTGTGGCGCGAGACGGGCATTCAGGTCCTGCCCGGCGCCTATCTGTCGCGCGATGTCGCCGGGTACAATCCCGGCACGGGCTATATCCGGGTGGCGCTTGTCGCATCGGAAGACGAAACCGAACAGGCGCTCAGCCGCCTGAAGAATGTAATATATTAAGAGGGCAGGTTCATGGCGAGCTGGCAGGCGAAGGGACGCGATCCGCTGTTCGATCAGAATACCCAGGCAGCGCTGGAACGGCGCGGCAAGGAACTGGCGGGCGCCGGGCTTGTCGTGCTGGCGGCGGTGCTGGCGCTGATCCTTTACAGCTGGTCGCCCGACGATCCGAGCTTTCTGGCCGCCACCGACCAGCCGCCGGTGAACTATCTTGGCCGCTTCGGCGCCTATCTGGCCGCACCCCTGATGATGATCGCCGGTTACGGCGCCTGGGGCCTGGTGCTGGGCGCTCTGGTCTGGGGCCTGCGCCTGATGAGCCATCGCGGCGAAGAGCGGATCATGCGCGCGGTCTTTCTGCCGATCGCCGTGGCGCTCGGGTCGGTCTATTGCGCCTCGCTGGTTCCGCCCCCTGGCTGGCAGGAAAGCTTCGGCATGGGCGGCCATTTCGGCGACATGATGATGGGCGGGCTGATGGTGCTGATCCCGTTCGGCCCGGCTGCCTCGCTGAAATTCGCGGCCCTGCTGACCGCGATTGGCGCGGTGGCCTTCTATGGCTTCGTGCTGGGCTTCGACATGGACGAGCTGCGCCGGCTGCGCGCCTGGCTGATCCTTGGGCTGCTCACCGCCTATGACATGCTGCTGCGCGCTTTCGGGCGCGGCGCCGCCGGTGCGGTCGGTGCCGCGCAGGGGATGAAGGCCCGCGCGGCCGAACGCCGCCAGCGCGCCGAGGCCGAGACCGAACCCACCCGCGCGCCCAAGCGCGGCCTGCTGCGCCGCCGCGCTGCGCCTGCCGAAGATTGGGACGAGGATGGCGAGCTGGTCGAACCCCACGCCCATGACGCCTTCGCCCCGACCGAGGACGAGGTTTCGGCCCGGATCACCGATGCGATTTCCAGGCGCAATGACAGCATTCTGAGCTCGGTCACCCAGCGTCTGAATGCCAGCCGGCAGGATCTGGAAATCGAGCCCGCGAACGAGGATCCGGCCATCGAGCCAGCCGAGCCAGCCCCCTTCGGCGCGTCCACTGCCCGGGTCGTGGTGCCGAGCAAGAAGCCGGCCGCGCCCTCGCGTCAGGCCCGGGCCGAGGCCCAGCCTTCGCTGCGTTTTGACGAAACCGCTTCTGGCTTCGAATGCCCGCCGCAGTCGCTCCTGACCGCCGCCACCACCATCGAGCGCCACCAGCTTTCCGACGAGGCCCTGGCCGAGAATGCCCGGATGCTGGAAGCGGTGCTGGACGATTACGGCGTCAAGGGCCAGATCACCGCCGTTCACCCCGGCCCGGTGGTCACGCTTTATGAACTGGAACCGGCCCCCGGCCTGAAGGCCTCGCGCGTCATCGGCCTGTCGGACGATATCGCCCGCTCGATGTCGGCGCTGTCGGCGCGTGTCTCCACGGTGCCCGGCCGGACGGTAATCGGGATTGAACTGCCCAATGCCCGGCGCGAAAAGGTCCTGCTGCGCGAAATTCTGGCGGCGCGGTCCTACGGCGATGCCTCCTATCCGCTGCCGCTGGCGCTTGGCAAGGATATCGGCGGCGGCCCGGTTGTCGCGAACCTCGCCAAGATGCCTCACCTGCTGATCGCCGGGACCACCGGCTCGGGTAAGTCCGTGGCCATCAACACCATGATCCTCAGCCTGCTTTACAAGCTGACCCCGGATGAATGCCGGCTGATCATGATCGACCCGAAGATGCTGGAACTGTCAGTCTATGACGGCATCCCGCATCTGCTGTCCCCGGTGGTGACCGACCCCAAGAAGGCGGTCGTCGCCCTGAAATGGGTCGTGGCCGAGATGGAGGAGCGCTATCGCAAGATGTCCAAGATGGGTGTGCGCAATATCGAGGGCTATAACGGCCGCGTCCGCGAGGCACAGGCCCGCGACGAGATGTTCAAACGCACCGTCCAGACTGGCTTTGACGAAGAAACCGGCGAACCGGTCTTCGAGACCGAGGAATTCCAGCCCGAGACCTTCCCCTATATCGTCGTCATCGTCGATGAGATGGCCGATCTGATGATGGTCGCGGGTAAGGAAATCGAGGCCTGCATCCAGCGCCTCGCCCAGATGGCCCGCGCCTCGGGCATCCACCTGATCATGGCGACGCAACGCCCTTCGGTCGATGTCATCACGGGCACGATCAAGGCAAACTTCCCGACCCGGATTTCCTTCCAGGTCACCTCGAAGATCGACAGCCGCACCATCCTCGGCGAACAGGGGGCCGAGCAGCTGCTGGGTCAGGGCGACATGCTCTACATGGCCGGCGGCTCGAAGATCACCCGTGTCCACGGCCCCTTCGTCAGCGATGAGGAGGTCGAGGAAGTGGTCAACCACCTGAAATCCTTCGGCCCGCCCAGCTATATGTCCGGCGTTGTCGATGGCCCTGAAGATGACGTGGCCTCCGATATCGACGCGGTGCTGGGCCTTGGCAATTCCGGCGACGGCGATGACGCCCTTTACGATCAGGCGGTGATGATCGTCGCCCGCGACCGCAAATGCTCAACCTCCTATATCCAGCGCAAACTGGCCATCGGCTATAACAAGGCCGCCCGGATTGTCGAAATGATGGAAGAACAGGGCGTGGTCAGCTCGGCCAACCATGTCGGCAAACGCGAAGTGCTGGTCCCGGAGATCTGACCGGGGACGGATCGAATTGAAGGGCCGGGTTTCGCGACCCGGCCTTTTGCATTTCCAGTCGGGATAATCAGTTGCTGCGCCAAGGCCCCTCAGCTCGCCCTGATCTCGGAGGAGACTGATGACAGCCATAAAGTTGTTCCCGCCGCAGGAGGTTGTTGACCTCTATCAACAAGGCTTTGTCTCTACGGATCTTCTGTACCGCAATCAGGTGGGAGAACGCCTTTCCGAATTGCTGGAACGTGTCGAGGACCCGACAGTGACCGCTCTCGACGGACCCTGGGGCAGCGGCAAATCCCATTTTCTGAAACGTCGGGTCGGAGCGCATCAACTCGAAAATCGCGGACGGGCAGCTACGGTTTATTTCGATGCTTTCGCCAATGACTTTCTGAACGACCCGCTGATCGGCCTGACCGGAGCGATTGCTGAACGATTGCCCGATGCGAAGCCAAACGCATTGAAGGCTGTAAAAGGAGCCGCGGCAAAACTTGTCCGGTCGATATTGCGGATGACCGCTGCTGCCGTGACTGCCGGCGCGACAGAAATCACCGGACCGGCTCCGGATGCCATGATCGCAAACGGCGGTAAGGAGGCAGACAAGGCCATCGACGTCTTCTGGAGGCGCGCAGAGGGCCGAAAGGCCGCCATGCAGCAATTCCAGAAAGCGCTGGAGCAGCTGACAGCACCGTCGGCATCGGATCAGGATGACACGAAGCCGCTGATCGTGGTCATTGACGAGCTCGACCGTTGCCGCCCGGATTACGCTTTGGCCGTTCTGAAAACCATCAGGCATTTCTTCTCTGTCCCGCATGCTCATTTCGTATTGGGCGTCAATCTGGACGCACTCGAACATATGGTTCGTGCCCGCTATGGGGCCGGGCGTGGATGCCGGAGACTATCTGAAGCGGTTTATTTCCTTGTCGATGCGGCTTCCCAAGACCTTGCGGGCCGGGGAAAACTCCTCAGCGCAGGCAGTGTCTTTCTCCCACGCCGCCAAGATCATGCACACTGATATCCATATCGGGCGCGAGGCGTATGAGCACATTGCTCAACTCGCCCGGCTGGGGCATCTCTCCTTACGGGATATTGAGAAAGTTCTGACCCGGATCGCACTCCTGCCCCGACCAGAGAGGTTTGAATACCTCTCTCAAGCCTATCGCACACTCGTCATTTCACTCAGCTTGTTTCTGGCTCTGCGACCGGATTTGTTCCGGCGGGCGATAAACCGGCAGCTTACGATTGAAGCGGTCGATGAATTCTATGGATTTCCGCTCAAATCCACGGGGATCATGGATGCCGCGACTTATCACCCCCTTTATCGGGACTATATCAATATCAATTAGATCTGCCCCCTGTGGCAATTCATGTTGTCAGACGGCCAGGAGCCTGCCTAAGACAGAGATGACATTTCCCGAATGTTCGGCACCCGCCGACCGGCAGCCCCGGGGCATGTCGACCAAATCCTTTCTGAAATAGAGTGCGATTATTTCAGCTTTCTGACCTTGCCCGATTAGAGAAAGGCGGCCAGATATCCAGCGCCCTGCCGGCCCGCGCCATCCATACAGGAATTGTCGCCCCCGGGGCCATCCCCGTCTTCTCCCTTTCCCACCCCCTCCCACCAGGTGCCGATCGCCTGAACAGCGACGATCAGCCCGAGCCCGAGCCCACATCCCGATCTCGCGATGCGCGGCCTGAAAAGATGCGGGGTTCTGGCGCGCCGCGCCGGTTTGGCATAACCTTGCCCCCTGTAGAAACCGCGACCGGGCACCATGTCGATCTTCAACATTCACTTCCTGAACGCGCGCAACGAATTGACGCGCCTTCTGCCCGAGGCCCGCAACGCGACCCGCGAGGCCGTCGCAGCGGCCGAGGCACATACTGGGCTGTCTCCTTTCGATCTGATCCTGCGCGCCGGCGATGAGGTGATGACCGGCTGGGGTATCGGCGGCTACGCGCCTGCGCCCGGTCAGATCCAGCTGACGCTCGATCCCGCTCGTTTCGCCCCCGAACCCTTTATCCGCACCCTTGTGCATGAGCTTCACCACCTGATCCGCTGGGACGGGCCGGGATATGGCAAATCACTCGGTGAAGCACTGGTCAGCGAAGGGCTTGCCGGCCATTTTGTTCTTCAGGTGCTTGGCGGCGCGGCTGACCCCTGGGACGCTGTCACCCCATCGGAAGGGCTGGTCCGCCAGGCAACAAATGAATGGTCACGGCTGGATTACGACCATGCCGAATGGTTTTTCGGCAAGGGCAAGATCCGCCGCTGGTCTGGCTATGGGCTGGGCCATCGGCTGATCGCCGAACATCTCGCCCAGAACCCCGCCGAGACCGCCGCATCCCTCGCCCTCACCCCCGCCGACCGCTTTCGCGGCGCATTGAGGAAACTGCTGAAATCCGACAGCGAAACCGCCCCTGTCAATCGTGACCCGGCAGAACACGAGGCCTGATGCCTTTCACCTTGGCCTAAATATCCCGGGGGCCCGGGGGCAGAGCCCCCGGCCTTAACTCACGTTCATTGGGCCAGCGATTTGCGGTTCCTATGATGGCGCTCGGCCAGCTTGCGGCCCTTGCGCCCCGGTGCAAGCAGACGACATGCCTGCGGGATATAGCCCGCGCCACAAATCTCGGGAAAGATCAGCCGGATCTCCGCCCGCGCGCCTTCGGACAACGACTTCATTGCCTCGGCACCGGTGAACAGGCTTTCGCTCGCCGCCCCGTTCGAAATGACGATCTCATGGCGGTCGAACAGCATGTGGACATAGACCAGCTCGCCCGGATCCTCAACAATATCGACCCCGTCCAGAACCAGAAGATGCTTGGCTCCGATCAGGATCTCACGCGTACCGAACATACGCTGGGCAATCTCGGAGCGCACCAGAATCCGGTGCTGCGGCGATACCAGCAGATCCCGCTCAGGAATCTGAGCTGACAGGGCGCCGGCGCGGATCTGAACCGGCTTCAGGTACGGTGTGCCTGCCAGCTCCTGCGCATCGACCCGGCGCGATCCAATCCAGCGGATTGGCTGGAAACCGTGATCGAGCGTACGTACCAGATCGCCTGCCCGCAGGCTCTCGATGGGGCGCTCCCCCTCTGCCGTCTCGATCAACGTGCCTTGGGTAAAACAGGCGACATTGGTGTTCTCATAGGTCAGACTGCTGGCCGAAACCGCCGCGCCGCCGCTTTGCAGGGTCAGCGAGCCCATCCCGCCCAGACTGTCATCGAACCGGGCATTGTCGCTGTAATCGACCGCCTCGCCAGATATATCCACGGTGTTCGACTGGTTCAGCACCCCGTCATCGAGCTGATCCTGGCGCAGTTCGAAGATCGAATCGTAAAAGGGGCTGAGGTCGATAAAGTCGTTATCCGAGGAATCCGCCGTGCGGGGGTTGTCTGGATCCATGCCGATCCCGGTGATGACATCGAAATCGGTGATGATGTCATGGCCCGATCCGGCGGCATGAATGAAGCGATCGGCGCCATTGCCGCCGCTCAACGTGTCATCGCCCTCGCCGCCGCTCAGGGTGTCATTGCCATCCCCGCCGCTCAGAGCGTTATCGGCGATATTGCCGATCAGCAGGTCGGCCCCGGTACCGCCAATCGCGTTTTCGATCAGCGACCGGGCATCGCCCTCATATTGCAGGGCGTTATAGATATGGCCGCTGGCATAGACCCGGTACTCCACGCCTCCCCAGCTGCCGGTCGAGGTATGTCCGGCATTCAGCCGGGCGCGCAGCAGCTCTCCGCCGACATCGAGGTCGATAAACTGGCCGGGCCGCAGATCGAGACTGAGATCGGTGGTGAAATTGGAAAAATCATAGGTGTCCTTACCATTGCCATCCCAGACGGTGCGAAAGGTGACATCGGCCAGAGCCTCGCCCTGACCGACACCATTGATCGACATTTCGCCGGTGGCCGGATCGACCGAATAAACCGAATCGTCGCTTTCCGCGTCGAAATTCGCCCCGTACATCCGCTGCACGGCGGCGATATCATACATCATCAAGGTCTGGGCATAATGACCCGTGGCATTGGTCATGAAGCGCGGCTCATAATCATGGCCTATATAGCTGCTATAGGTCATGATCGAATATTCCATGCTGTTATGCTCGTCGGTCATCGCCCCCTGACCGGCAGTGGCATGACCGTGCCGAAGCCCCATCACATGGCCCAGCTCGTGCACCATGATGTAATATTCGTAATCCCCGACATCGACGGTTCCATCGCGGCCGTCCCGGAAATACATATCTCCGCCATATTCGTCGGTGCGCGGGCCCGCGCCATAGGCCACCCAAGTGCCAGAGGTCCGGGTCGCGTCCAGAAAGCGGATGGTGCCATCGGCATTGCTTTCGCCGGCATCGTCGCCCATCTCCTCGAAAACCACATCGGCGACATCCGAAAAAATCGACAGGGCATGCTCTGCGGCGACTTGCTGGGTTGCGCTGAACTGATTGGCAAATTCAGCATTGGGCCGGGTATAGCTGAAATCGTCCGGGCTATCTGGAAAACTATAGGTCAGGACATTCGAAACGCTGGTATCCCATTTGCGCCCAACCAACAGCGCATCAATATCCTGATCCGCATCGGACAGATCCCTGTCAACGGAAAAAGTCGTAATGGAACGTTCGCCGGCCATATCGCTCGTCTCATATGTCTAAATTGAACATCCGCAACCTTTAGGCGAATTTTTGCAGGCCATGAACCCACAAAATGCCGATTTTCCCGTTTGATCAGCCGGGATGCACATCCATATGGCGATTTCTCCAGTGACGGCCTTCGATATGCGGGGCTATCTGCCCTCAGCGACCGCCTGGAGCAAGCCCGTCCCACATCGACCTTCCAGTGCCTCAGCCCGCTCCGCGGCGCAGATGCGCCCGATATGACCTGCCATTGAGAAAACGACAAAGCCCCCTCCTGATGCACGGGAAGATCTGAGATCGCAGCGCTCTGAACCGCCCGCCACTGCGCAGCAGGCCAGTTCCGCCCATATTCATCTTGGTTCAAATATCCCGGGGGTCCGGGGGCAGCGCCCCCGGCTCGCCCCCTTGCTCAGTCGCGCAGCAGCTCGTTGATCGAGGTTTTCGAGCGGGTCTTCTCATCGACGCGTTTGACGATCACTGCGCAGTAAAGATGCACGCCGTTCTTCGTGGGCATCGAGCCGGCGACCACGACCGATCCGGCAGGAACTTCGCCATACATGACCTCGCCGGTCTCGCGATCGACGATCTTGGTCGATTTGCCGATGAACACGCCCATGCCAAGCACCGAGCCCTCGTGCACGATGCAGCCCTCGACGACCTCGGAGCGGGCACCGATGAAGCAATTGTCTTCGATGATGGTCGGGCCGGCCTGCATCGGCTCCAGCACACCGCCAATCCCGACGCCGCCCGACAAATGCACGTTCTTGCCGATCTGGGCGCAGCTGCCGACCGTGGCCCAGGTATCGACCATGGTGCCCTCATCGACATAAGCGCCGAGGTTCACGAAGCTCGGCATCAGCACCACGCCCCTGGCGATATAGGCCGAGCGGCGCACCACGGCGTTCGGGACCGCCCGGAAGCCGGCCTCGCGCCAGCGATCCTCGCCCCAGCCGGCGAACTTGCTGTCCACCTTGTCCCACCAGCCGCCGCCCTGCGGGCCGCCCGCCTGCATTTCCATATCCTTGATGCGGAAGCCCAGCAGAACCGCCTTCTTGGCCCATTGGTTCACATGCCAGTCAGCCCCGTGCTTTTCCGCAACGCGCAGCGCCCCGCTGTCGAGCGCGTTCAGCGTCTCCTCAATCGCCTCGCGGGTCTCGCCGGTGGTGGCCGGGGTGATGGTTTCGCGCGCCTCCCAGGCGGCTTCGATGGCAGCTTCCAAAGCGGCATTCGACATGGAGCTCTCCTTGGTCAGGGTGGAATTTATCTTCCAAGGCCTATAAGCGGGGGGTTTCCCCGGCGCAATGCGTCCGACCAAGCCAGAGGCCGATATGACCGAAGACGATAGCCGCAGCCATCCCTTCCCGCATAGCCGTGAGGACGCGGCCGTGGCCCAGAATATCCCGGACACGCCCCAGACCCGGGCCCCGGCCTACCGGCTGGCCTTTGCCGATACCGATTTCCTCTTGCGTGAGGAACTGCGCGCGGTGCGGCTGCAACTGGAACTTCTCAAGCCGCAGATGATCCTGGATGAACGCGGCATCGAATCCACCGTGGTCATGTTCGGCGGCGCCCGTATTCCCTCGCCCGAAAACAAGGACAGCGCCCGCAGTCCGATGCTGGGCGAGCTGTCGAAATACTATACTGAGGCCGTCGATTTCGCCCGGCAGATGACCGAGCGCAGCCTGAAGAGCTATGGCCGCGAATGCGTCATCTGCACCGGCGGCGGCCCCGGCGTGATGGAGGCCGGCAATAAGGGCGCTCAGGAAGCAGGCGGCCAGTCCATCGGGCTCGGCATCGTGCTGCCCCATGAGCAGGCGCCGAACCGGTATGTGACCCCGGATCTGAGCTTCAATTTCCACTATTTCGCCATCCGCAAGATGCATTTCCTGCTGCGCGCCCGGGCGATCACCGTCTTTCCGGGCGGGTTTGGCACGCTCGACGAGCTGTTCGAGACCCTGACCCTGATCCAGACCGGCCGCATGAAGCGGGTGCCGATCCTGCTGTTCGGGCGCGAATTCTGGGACAAGGTCATCAACTGGCAGGCCCTTGCCGATGCCGGCACGATCAGCGCCAAGGATCTGGATCTCTTCCAATATGTCGAAACCGCAGAAGAAGCCGTCGCCATCATCGACAGTTTCGATCCGACGCCCTGCGATTGAACCCAGCTCGGTCCGCAGCATGGTTTGCGGATTTCTACATTATGGATTCTGAACCGGAGGCAGACTTTTCAAGATCTGCCGTTAGCAGCTCGTGCAGCTAAGGGCGGCTTCGGGCCAATAATAACGGATGCTGCATGAACAGCCAATGCCCCCTTTCGTTCATGCTTCGATCCGGAACGAAGCATTTGAAATGCGATCCATGATATGTGCTTGCAAGCAACATCGAGGATTGGCCCATGCTATTGAATTACCTTTACACAAACTTCCATGAGGAAACGCAATTTGCAGATGCCGTGGGCGCGACAACCAGAGCCCTTCACGTCCTGATCAAGGCAAGGGTCTTTCCCGCACCATCTTACGTTTATGATGGGGAGGGCCGGTCAGTGTCATTCGTGGCGGATTTTACAGACCGGCAAACGTATCGATTTCATCTTCGTGGGCATGCCGATTGGTATCGTAACCTTATCCAGCTCGGTCTGGATACCGAAGCCCGAGCCCGGGACCATTTTTTCAACCGCTATGACCAGGCAAAAGCCGCATTCATTTCGAGCCCCCTCGGCACGGAGTTGCAGGCACAGGTTCCAGCCGTCCCGGATCGGTTCGACAATGAACACGCTTGCTCGACTTGGAGTCATTTTCTCAATGGAGTATACGGCATCTGCACACGCGATGGCCGACCTGAGTCCGTTTTTCTCAAGCAGGCAGGCGTTATGTTCATCGAACAGATGACCGTTGATGGACCCGGCAAGCTGTCCAGATCAAATTCCGATCTGCTTCGCCGGACTGTTGATTTTCTCGACGGCGTGGAGTCTCATTTTGCGCCACATGAGGCACAGAATAGCTCACGCCAACGCTGTATCGTGGAGGTAAGGGCCAATTTTTTTGGTATGAAAGCTTCATGAAGGAAGGACCAGACATTGCCAGAATTGCCGCGCTGATCGGTGATCCGGCACGAGCCAATATGCTAACTGCCTTGATGGGTGGAAGGGCTCTTACCGCCGCTGAACTTGCAGCAGAGGCAGGCATTACTCCGCAAACTGCCAGTACGCATCTGAGCAAGATGACAGAAGCCCTAATTCTTCAACTGCGAAGGCAGGGTCGCCACCGATACTACGCGATATACGATGAGAACGTGGCAAATGTAGTCGCCGAATTAATGGGGCTCGCAGAGAGGGCGGGCCTCACACGTACGCGAACCGGGCCAAGGGATGCCGCCCTGCGAACGGCACGAAGCTGCTACAACCATCTTGCCGGAGACATGGGGGTGGCGTTGTTGCAAAAGTCAGCGTCTGAGCGTGCCGCCCCCTTTCCCCGGTAGTCTTATGCCATGCGTTCGATCTCGGCGGTGCCGAGCGCATTGAAGCGGTTCATGAGAGCGACACGGATGTGGATTTCGGCGGTTTGGCGGTCCGGGTCCCGTGACGCGATGCGCTCGCCGAACGCTTTCAAG
>JBKEBH010000009.1:0-4455 GCA_047973065.1 Paracoccus sp. (in: a-proteobacteria)
CTATCGCTGGATCATCGACAGCCGTGACGAAGCCACGCCGGAGCGTCTGGATGAGCTGGAAGATCCGTTCAAGCTTTATCGCTGCCACACCATCATGAACTGCACCAATACCTGCCCGAAGGGTCTGAACCCGGCCAAGGCGATTGCCGAGATCAAGCATTTGCTGGTCGATCGCATGGTCTGAGGCCAGCCGGCGACAGTCGGACGATTTGCCGCAGGGACGCGCCGCGTCGCAGCTGGAAAATGCTGCGGCGCGGCGTTATACTGTCGGGCGGGGGGACTGAACGAAGCCTGAAGGTGTAACCATGACCCCCGCGACTTTCTCCGCCATCTCGCCCCTTGATCAGAAGGCCGCCGAAGCGGCGATGGCCGTTCTGGACCAGATGTATGCCTATTACGAATATGAAGCCCCGGTGCTGAGCGACGAAATCGCCGAAGCCGCCTGAGGCGTCTGCATCCGATATATCCGAACGATCAGGAATTCTGATCTGCGGTATGGGCCGCAGATATGTGCTTGAGCCGGGCAGGGCGGACTATTCGTCGTTATCGTCCTGCCCGGCGTCAAGTTCCTGCGCCAGGAAACGTTCGAAATCGTCGAGATCGACCGGCTCGAACTGGCCGAAACCCTGCATCCAGACCGAGGCGCGGCGCAGGCCTTCGGGGTCGATCTGGCACCAGGTGATGCGCCCGCGCCGTTCCTGACGGATCAGGCCGGCACCGGCCAGCACCGCCAGATGTTTGGATATGGCCGCCAGGCTGACCTCGAACGGCGCGGCGACATCGGACACGGCCATGTCGTCCTCCAGCAGCATGGACAAAATCCGCCGCCGCGTCGGATCGGCAAGGGCGGAAAAGATCTGATCCAGCCGCTGTTCGGCATCCGTCATCGGGCTTTTGTCCCTGCAATACTCAACTTCGCGGTTGAATAATGAGGCAGGGAAGCTGGTGGCGCAAGCCCCGTGTCCATATGGGCGCGCAATTAATCCTAAGCAATTACAGTGGATTACGATTGCATTTGTAATGCTTGACTTGCGCCCCCCCGCCCCCTATCACCGCCCCTGAGATAACAGGGGTGTGAAGCTTGCCCGATCACGACCATGCAACGCCTGATCCTGAGCGGTTGAGGCAGCTGGAAGAGAGACTGGCGCAGGTTAAGCCTCCGAAAGCGCCTTCGAAGGCTGCGGTTAATTTCGGTCATGCCGATATGGCATGGCGGATCGTAATCGAGCTGGTGACCGGGATCGGAATCGGTTTCGGGATCGGTTTCGGACTGGACAAGCTGTTCGGCACCATGCCGCTCTTTCTTGTCCTGTTCCTGCTTTTGGGTCTGGCCGCCGGCGTCAAGGTGATGCTGGGCACCGCTGAGGAAATGCAGCGCAAGGCTGCCGAGAAAATGCAGGGCAACCTGCCGCAGACGAGGGATGACACACGTGGCGACGGAAGCTGAAACCACCGGCCTTGCCTTCCACCCGATGGATCAATTCATGGTCAAGCCGCTGTTCGGCCATGGCCCGATCCACTGGTACACGCCGACCAATGCCACGCTGTGGATGGCGATCGCCCTGATCGCGGTCATCGCGCTCATGGTCTTCGGCACCCGCGGCCGCGCCGTGGTTCCGAGTCGGGTGCAGTCGGTCGCCGAAATGACCTATGGCATGATCCACAAGATGCTCGAAGATATCTGCGGCAAGGAAGGCCTGCGCTATTTCCCCTATGTGATGACGCTGTTCTGCTTCATCGCCTTTTCGAACATGCTGGGCCTGCTGCCCAAGTCCTTCACCCCCACCTCGCATATCGCCGTCACCGGCGTTCTGGCGCTGGCGGTGTTCATTTCGGTGACCGTGATCGGCTTCGTCAAGAACGGCACGCATTTCCTCGGCCTGTTCTGGGTGTCTTCGGCCCCGCTGGCGCTGCGTCCGATCCTCGCCATCATCGAGCTGATCAGCTACTTCGTGCGCCCGGTCAGCCATTCGATCCGACTTGCCGGTAACGTCATGGCAGGCCACGCCGTGATCAAGGTCTTCGCCGGCTTCGGCGCGATCCTGTGGATCAGCCCGCTGGCCGTTCTGTCCATTACCGCCATTTATGGCCTCGAAGTGCTGGTTGCCTTCATCCAGGCCTATGTCTTCGTCATCCTGACCTGTGTCTATCTGAAGGACGCGCTGCACCCGTCGCACTGACGGGGCAGGCCGGTCAGAACAACAAAATCTATACAGAAATTCCAACCGCAAGGAGAATACCATGGAAATGTCTATCGCAGAGCTGGGTCAGTATATCGGTGCCGGTCTGGCCGCCATCGGTTCAGGCGTCGCCGCCATCGGTGTGGGCAACGTCGCCGGCAACTTCCTGTCGGGCGCTCTGCGCAACCCGTCGGCTGCCGCTTCGCAGACCGCCACCCTGTTCATCGGCATCGCTTTCGCGGAAGCCCTGGGGATCTTCGCGTTCCTCGTTTCGCTTCTGCTGATGTTCGCGGTCTGATCCAGCCCTATCCTTGCGGTGGGGTGGGGGCGCGGATGCGCGGCCACCCCTTCGTTATCTTAAAGGCCAAGGGGTAAGATATGATCAGCCTGTTGCAACAGACGACCGTGACGGTTGTCGAAATCGAAGCCCATGCGACGGTTGCCGGTGCGGGGGCGCAGGATGGTGCCGCTGCCATTGCGGGCCATGGCGAGGGTGCAACCCCTGCCGCCGATGCGCTTGCTCATGCAGCTGAGGCCGCCGGCGCTCATGGTGCGGCTGGTGCCGGCGATGCGGCCGAAGCTGTTCATGCCACCGGCATGCCGCAGCTCAATCCGGAATATTTCGGAAACCTGATCTTCTGGCTGCTGGTGACGCTTGGTGTGCTCTTCTGGGTGCTGTCCAGGGTTGCGCTGCCGCGGATCGGCTCGATCATCTCTGACCGTCAGGGCGTGATCACCGGCGATCTGATGCAGGCCGAGGAATTCAAGAAGAAAGCCAAGGACGCGGAAGCTGCCTATGATCAGGCGCTGGCTGACGCCCGGGGCGAGGCGAACAAGATCATCGCCGCGCAGAAGGCCGAGATCCACAAGGAGCTCGACAATGCCATTGCCAAGGCCGATGCGGATATCGCGGCCCGGACGGTGGAATCGGAAAAGCGCCTTGGCGCGATCCGTGAAAGCGCCGCATCGGATGCGCGCAACGTCGCCCGCGACGTGACCGCCGAGCTGATCCGGGCTTTCGGAGGCAATGCCGACGATACCGCGATCAATTCCGCCATCGACGCGCGACTGAAAGGTGCATCGTAATGAAGAAGCTTGCCATCCTGCTCTCGCTGGCCGCAAGCCCGGCGCTTGCCGCTTCGGGTCCGTTCTTCAGCCTGAGGAACACCGATTTCATCGTCACCCTGGCCTTCCTGCTCTTCGTCGGCATCGTGGTCTATTTCAAGGTGCCGCAGATCATCGGCGGCATGCTGGACAAACGCGCCGAAGGCATCCGCAACGATCTGGAGGAAGCCCGCCGGCTGCGCGAGGAAGCTCAGGAGATCTATGCCTCCTATGAGCGTCGTCAGCGCGACGTGTCCAAGCAGGCCGAAGAGATCGTCGCCAATGCCAAGCGCGAGGCGATTGCCCAGGCCGACAAGGCCAAGGCCGATCTTGAGCGCTCGATCCAGCGTCGCCTGAAAGCAGCCGAAGATCAGATCGCATCCGCCGAATCCGATGCGGTTCGCGCCGTGCGTGACACCGCGGTGGCCACCGCGGTCTCCGCCGCCGGCGAGGTTCTGCGCCAGCAGGGCAATGCCGCCGATCTGAGCGCCGGTCTGGACAAGGCGATCGACGAGGTCGCGCAGCGCCTGCACTAAGGTTCAGGGCTTCGGAAAAACAAAGGCGCGTCGGGGTCTCTCCGGCGCGCCTTTTGCATCGGGGATCGGGGCAGGCTCAGCCTTTCTTCGGCAGATCGTCATCGATATCGATGATACGCGCGCTATAAAAGAAATGGCTTTCTGCGGCGAATTCCTCGGGCAGAATGCCGTCATGGTTCCGGGCGATCAGATGCTGCGAGACCACTTTCCAGCCATGGCATTGGTGTTGAACATGACCTTTCCGCAACTGCTGCAATAGATCTTTTTCATCTTCAGCGATGGGTGCCGAAACTCGTCAGCCTCTCGGCGCCTGCAGCGATCTCGACCTGTTCCGGGTTCCAGGCCGTGACGGAATGATAGGGGATGTTCAGCAGGCTGCGGCAGGCCTGACAATGACAATGGCCGCGCACTCTCGGCGCGCCGGAAAGTGAAAGGGCAATCTGACCGCAGGTGCATTTCAGGGAATGGTCGGAGGACATTGCAGAGCCTTCTAAAGCGTTTCGATGTTAACCTTCGACATATCCGGCGGCCTTGAAGTCGTTCCAGCACTCTGTTGGATCGTAGAGACCGCAGATTGCGCCGATGGCCTCGAAGACTTCGGTGAATGTTCTCGCTCCGATCCGCCTGAGGTGGGC
>JBKEBH010000059.1:0-1845 GCA_047973065.1 Paracoccus sp. (in: a-proteobacteria)
CCCTTGAGACGCGACGAATGCTGATGGGCGGCGGTCGATGTGGGGACTATCGCCAAACATATCAAAGGCATGTGCGGTAAGTCATTGATTTCGTTATGTCTGGCAACGGTCGGGTCTATAGCCTCATAACCTGAAGGTCGTAGGTTCAAATCCTACCCCCGCAACCAAAAAATCACGCAAAATCAAATGGATAGTGCTGAGGTATATTCATACCATCAGTTAATCGCCCACTTACATCAACGCCACATCAACACCGAGCCAGAAAAACTGCACCGACACGCATAAGCACGCAGCCGCAGGCGTTGGCCGACGAAACTGCCGCGATGGGGGCCAGGTCGTCCCGGATCGCTACCGTTGGCCCGCCGTATCTCGTCTCGAAGCGGGGGCGTATGTAGGCTTCGGTCAGCCGTAGCACGATCTCCGGTGATTCGTCCCACCAACATGCATCAGCAGGCAAAGATGGGCAAAGGCGGGATCACGCCTGCACAAAACTCAATGCGGCAATACGATCTTTCCTGTCGTCGGGATGCGGGCTATAAGCCGATTGATCTAATTTGACGTTTCGGCGGTGGAAGCCCTGCCTGCGGCTTCATAACGTTTCAGTTTTGACAGGTTGTTCTTTGGGTTTCAGTTTATCGAATGCGACGCTCGGTGCGCTGGCACGACAGTCAGGTAAAGGCTGGGCCGAGGACGAAGCCCGGCGCTTGCACGACTGCTTCCCCGCTTACTACCAGGCTTTTGGCGCGTCACCGCATAATCTTATGACATTGGTGTCCGATGTTGCCGTCTGGGCTGCTGGCCATGATGTCAAAGGAAAGGCCGATGTTTCGCGGTTATGCGTGATCGCGGCCTCGCTTGGGTATCGTTTCTGGCAGGATCCAAGATTTGCTCGCCTCGCCCGTCAGGAAATGATGACCTATGCTAGGCCCGCGTCCCGGAAGGCCGAGGCGCTGACCCGTCGAACGAGGGAGTGGTTGCGCCAGCTTTGGGCGGGCGACGATATCGGGCGCTTTGGTATTCGTCTGGCGGCGCGGATTCGTCGGGGTGCTGCTGCTGAACCGTCAAATCTGCGGTTCATTCTGCCGGGCCATTGGCGGCTGCTTTCGGCGGCCGATAACGAACGATTGATATCCTGGCTGCGCGATGGCGCTCCGCATGAGCTGCGCCATGACGACGCGCAGGTGCTTGCATATGCGGCCTGCTCGCTGGTGCATGGGTTCGGTTGGTTGAACGACCCGCAATTGCCAGACCTCGCCAAAATCGTGACAGAGAGTGCCGAACGCGCTGTCTTTGCCGATGCCATCGAAGCCATTTACCAGAAGGCGGCAGCCTGATGGGTGGGCCACAGGATCCCAAGGCGTTCGAGGCCGCAACCGACGCCGCGGCGGCAGGTGGATCCGGGGCGGTTGATCAGATCAGCACGCCCTGCCAGCAGAACTTCATCAAGATCCGCTACGAATACGAAGATTCTACCGGTGTTGCCGGTGCAGGCTATGTCGTTCAGGCCGTTACCGCGGACGGGACACCGACTGGCGAGATTCTTGCCGAGGGCAAGACCGACCAGAACGGTGACGCCCATGTTCCGTTGCCGGAGGGCTATTCCCAGGTCGAATTCTATTTCCACGATGATCCTGAGGGAACGCCCTATGTGGATCCGGAGGCCGCCAGGCCTCTGGAAGAGCCCGAGCCCGGCTTCTTCGAGTGGTTGTGGAATAATATCACGGATGCTGCCGATTGGGTCTGGGGCGTCCTGAAAGGGGATTTCGAGGAAGACCCCGATACCAGCCAGATCATCGGACGGATGATCCTGACCATGATCCCCGGCATCGACCAGCTTGCGGATGT
>JBKEBH010000142.1:0-3922 GCA_047973065.1 Paracoccus sp. (in: a-proteobacteria)
GTCAGGGCGATCCGCACCGCCTCACGCTTGAATTCTGCTGTCGGTTTGTTCGTCATTGTCCGTCTCCTTGATCGCTCTCATGCTCTCAAGAAACCGGCACTTTTCCGAGACAAGTCCAAACAACTAGCGCGTTGAATGCAATTTCAATTATGGGGGTTGTTCCGTGAGGTGTCGATATGACATTGTAAAACAATATGTTGATCCGCCGGATTTAGGCGAGGGAACATGAATCCGATATGTCGAATTATCGTGACGTCACTCTGGCTCGGCCAGTCGGGCCTGCCACATCGCCTGAAAGGCCGGGCGGGCCTGAGCATCGGCAAGCCATTGGCCGATGGCCGGAAACTGTTCCATCAGCGGGCCGTAGCCCTGAGCATAGCGGATGGTCTCGGCCAGGTTGATATCGGCGACGCTAAAGCGTGCACCGACCAGATGGTCGTGACGCGCCAGATGGTCCTCGATGACACGGAAAGGGCGGATCAGCCGTTCGGCGGCGTTGAGGATCAGGGCCTGATCCTCGCCCGATTGCGCCTGGCCGCGCGAGTGCAGGAACAGCAGCGTCAGCGCGTCGGGCTCGACCGCGGTCGCGGCATGGAAGGTCCATTGCATCATCTGCGCGTCCTCATGCGCATCCATCGGGCCGAAAGGCGCGCCGTGCCGGCGGGCAAGATGAAGGGTAATGGCATAGGATTCGGACATGATGAGCCCGTCATCCTCGATCACCGGAATCGCCCCCGAAGGCGAGAGCTTCAGGAAGGAAGGCGAATGTGTGTTCAGCGGTGCATCCGCCGCATCGGGATTGGCGAGACGATAGGCCTGGATGACCGGAACCTGCCGGAAAGGCAGGCCGATTTCGTGGCACAGCCAGACAATGCGGGATGCCCGCGAACGGGTTACGCCATAGATGGTCAGCATATCGGATCCTCCATCGGTTTTGGGTAAACTAGAGGCTGTTTTTTGCCGATGAAAGCGCGAAACTTGATCCACCGCAAAGTCGGCGGGCCGTGGATCTGTTATGCTTGGCCGAAACATAGTCGTAACGAAGGACGCGCGATGCCCGAAGATACCATTATTGACGTCAAGAACATGCCGAACACCAAGGCTGCGGAAGAACCGGCGCCGGAGGCTGAGAAAGGGGTGGTGATGAAATCCGCGCCGAAAGGGCCAAGGAAATTTCCCTCGGTCACTTCGGACGAGGTGCGCGCGGCTTTTGAAAGCGGACGCTATCCTTATAAGGAAAAGATGTCCCGCCGGGTCTATGAGGCGGAAAAGGCTCTGCTTCAGGCCGAGCTGCTGAAGGTCCAGAAATGGGCGCAGGAGACCGGGCAGCGTTTCGTCATCCTGTTCGAGGGCCGCGATGCCGCCGGCAAGGGCGGTACGATCAAGCGCTTTACCGAACACCTGAACCCGCGTTTCGCCCGGGTGGTCGCGCTGAACAAGCCGACCGAGGAAGAACGCGGGCAATGGTATTTTCAGCGCTATGTCGGCCATCTGCCGACTTCGGGCGAAATGACCTTCTATGACCGCAGCTGGTATAACCGGGCCGGGGTCGAACGGGTCATGGGTTTCTGCTCGCCTTCCGAATATCTCGAATTCATGCGCCAGGCCCCGGAATTTGAACGGATGCTGGTGCGTTCGGGCGTGCGGCTTTACAAATACTGGTTCTCGGTGACCCGCGAAGAACAGCGCCGCCGCTTTGCCGCGCGCGAAACCGATCCGCTCAAGCAGTGGAAGCTGAGCCCGATCGACAAGGCATCGCTTGGCAAATGGGACGATTATACCGAGGCCAAGGAAGCGATGTTCTTTTACACCGACACCGCCGATGCGCCTTGGGTGATCGTCAAGTCGAATGACAAGAAGCGGGCGCGGCTGAACTGCATGCGTCACTTCCTGTCCACGCTGGACTATCCGGGCAAGGATCCGGCGATTGCCGTCAAGCCCGATCCGCTGATCGTCGGCCAGGCCAGCCATGTCGTTCATGGCATGGTGCTCGACAGTGCCGTTCATCCCGAACAGCGCAAGCGCGAGGAGGAGCCGAAGGCGGCCAAGGATCCGGGCAAGGACAAGACTGACAAGAACAAGACTGCCGCGAATGACAAAAAGGCCACCGCCGGCTCGGCGGGGAAGAGCGGGAAATAACCCGGGTCATCATTGACAGGACAGGCCGCCGACAGGGAGGCCGGAGGCCGGAAGCGGGCATGCTCGCTTCCGGCCCTTCACTTGGGCGGCGGGCCTAAAGCCAGTCGTCGGCCCCGGTGCCGGTCAGCTCCGAAAGGCTGATCAGGCCGTGGCGCTCGGCTCGCTGATCGAGCCCGCGCGCGATTTCCGCCGCCAGCGAGAAGCCCCCATAAATCAGCGCCGAATAGAGCTGCACCGCGCTCGCCCCGGCGCGCAGCTTCTGCCAGGCATCTTCGACACTGCCGACCCCGCCGACCCCGATCAGCGGGATATGTCCGCCAGTCATCCGGTAAAGCCGGGCCAGAACCCGGGTCGAGCGCTCAAAAAGCGGGCGGCCCGACAGACCGCCGGTCTCATGGGCCCGAGGATCGTGCAGGCCTTCGCGCGAAAGGGTGGTATTGGTGGCGATAATTCCGTCGATGCCGACCGATTTGGCGACATTGGCGATATCGGCCAGCCCGGAATCGTCCAGATCGGGTGCGATCTTCAGAAAGACCGGGCGCGGGGCGGGCAGGGCATTGCGTGCGGCCAGTACCCCCGACAACAGCGCGGCAAGCGCCTCGGAGCCCTGAAGATCGCGCAGCTTTTCGGTATTGGGTGAGGAAACGTTCACGGTCAGGAAATCCGCGCTCATCCCGGCGATGCGCACGACTTCGGCGAAATCGGCGGCGCGATCCTTGCTGTCCTTGTTGGCACCGATGTTCAGCCCGACGGGAATGCCGGGGCTGCGGGCGCTCAGACGCTCGGCGATGTCGGCGGCGCCCTCATTGTTGAAGCCGAAGCGGTTGATGATCGCCTGATCCTCGCTCAGCCGGAAAAGGCGGGGCTTTGGGTTGCCCGGCTGGGGCCGGGGCGTTGCGGCGCCGCATTCGATGAAGCCGAAGCCAGCCTTCATCAGCGCTGGAATTGCCCGGGCGTTCTTGTCATAGCCGGCTGCCAGCCCGACCGGATTGGGCAGGTCGAGCCCGGCCAGGCGCGTGCGCAGGCGCGGCGAGGTGACAGGGCCGCCGGCCATCGGCACCAGGCCGCTGGCAAGGGCGCGCAGCGAAAAATCATGGGCGCGTTCGGGATCCATGCGATGGAGGACATGCATGCCCATCCGCTCGACCGCTCTCATTCCAGTTCTCCGATATTATGGCCTTCAGGGCCGAGGGGCAGGGGGCGCGCGTCGATCACGTCGTCAAGGCGCAGCCTGCGGTACAGATGCGGAAACATCAGGCCGCCGCGCGATGGCTCCCAACGCAGCGCATCGCCAAGGGTATCGCTGTCGCAGAGCACGAGCCACAGGCCGTCCTCGCCGGCAAAATGCTTCTCCAGCGTGCCTTTGAGGGTCTTGGCGGTCGAGAAGTGAATGTAGCCGTCGCTCAGATCGACCGGCGCGCCGGCAGTCTCGCCGTTTTGGCGCAAATTCTCCCATTCGGGATCGCGGAATAGTTTGTAGATTTTCATCCGGCGTGTTTCGATCCTGTCAGCGTCATGGTCAAGAGGCGCGGCATCATATCGGTGTTCCATCCCGGATGATCATATTTCCCCTCGGCGATCTGCACTCTTCATGGCAAGATCTGTGCTGAGGGAGTTGCGGGGCGGGGTGCGGCGATGCTGGTCCATCTTCATAGTCAGGCGACGACGATGCCGAAGGTTCGGGCGGGCATTCAGACCAGTGACGAGCCTGCTTCGGTTCTGGCAGAGCGATACGGGACGACTGAGCAGACCGTATACAAGTGGCGGCGCCGTGATACCGTGG
>JBKEBH010000154.1:0-30703 GCA_047973065.1 Paracoccus sp. (in: a-proteobacteria)
CAATCTGGCGACCCATCGGAACAAGGAGGCCGCGCAAGCCTTGCGCGGACACGGCTGCTGGTTCCTCTACCCCCCGCCATACTCGCCGGACCTGAACCCCATCGAACAAGCCTTCTCGAAACTGAAAGCTCACCTCAGGCGGATCGGAGCGAGATCATTCACCGAAGTCTTCGAGGCCATCGGAGCAATCTGCGGTCTTTACGACCCAGCCGAGTGCTGGAACTACTTCAAACCTGCCGGATATGTCGAAGGTTAACATCGAAACGCTTTATCCTCCCGAAATGAGCCCTTGCCCCGGCTGCGGCTCATTTCGGGAGGATAGGATCATAACCCGATTCTTCGTGCTGAAGCAGGTCCGACTGAAAATCGGAGGGTTGTACCCAGACGTGGATACTCAAGAGTTGGAGCCTCCGGCAAACCCAGCGCGGTTCAGGGTGACATGGCAATCCTTCACAAGTGAAAATGTCTGACGGTGTGTTTGACCCATGCCAGCTTGTGATACCCCGGTTCAAGTGGTCAACCGTTGAAATGCCTTCCGGGTTGGCGCGGCTTTTTGACCGATTGGGCGCTCTGTCATTGCGGGAATAATGGCCGCTGCGTTCAGTTCGCAACTTTACCTGCGTGCCGCGCTGCCCGATGATGGCCGCCGCAGGAGTATGAGATGACATCAGAACTGAAATCACCTCTGGAACGGAAAATCGCACAGGGCCGGGGCGAGGTGCCCGCCGATCTGGTGCTGAAGGGCGCAGAGGTCTGGGACATGGTGACCGGCGCCCGCATCCCCGGCGATGTGGCGATCTGCGGCGGCGTGATCGTCGGGATCGGGGATGAATATCACGGCAAACGCGAGATCGACCTGGCCGGCGCGGTGCTGGTGCCGGGCTTCATCGATACGCATCTGCATATCGAAAGCTCCTGCGTGACGCCTTCGGAGTTCGACCGCTGCGTGACGCCGCGCGGCGTGACGACCGCGATCTGCGATCCCCATGAGATCGCCAATGTCATCGGCATCCCCGGCATCCGCTATTTTCTGGACGCGGCGGAGGGGATGGTGATGGATCTGCGGGTCAATCTGTCCTCCTGCGTGCCATCGACGCAGATGGAGACCTCGGGCGCGGCGATCAGCGCGGCGGAGCTGGCGGCGCTGATGGATCATCCAAGGGTGATCGGGCTGGCCGAATTCATGAACTATCCCGGCGTGCTGGCCTGCGATCCGGGCTGCATGGACAAGCTGCGCGCCTTCGAGGGGCGCCATATCGACGGCCATGCGCCGCTTTTGTCGGGGCGCGATCTCAACGGCTATATCGCCGCCGGCATCCGCACCGAGCATGAGGCGACCAGTGCCGCTGAGGCCATCGAGAAACTGCAGAAGGGGGTGCGCATCCTGATCCGGGAGGGCTCGGTGTCGAAGGACCTCGATGCGCTGGCACCGGTGCTGACGCCGCTGACCGCGCCTTACATGTGCCTGTGCACCGATGATCGCAACCCGCTGGATATTGCCGAGGAAGGCCATCTCGACGCGATGATCCGGCGGCTGATCGGTCATGGCTGCGATCCCCTGGCGGTTTACCGCGCCGCCAGCCTGTCGGCGGCCGAGGCCTTCGGGTTGAAGGATCGCGGACAGATCGCGCCGGGCAAGCGTGCCGATATCGTGGTGCTGAACGATATTGCCGATTGCCGGGCAAAGCTGGTGATCTGCGGCGGCATCCCGCTGGATGGCGAAGCCTTTGCCGGGCGCGAGTCTCCGGCGCAGGTCGGGCTGAATTCCGTGCATGTCCCGCCGCTTGGCCCCGATAGCTTCCGCCTGCCCGGCGCGGGCGCAACGCCGGTGATCGGCGTGCGCCCCGGCCTGATCCTGACCGATCACCTGAGCGAGGAAATCGCCGCAACCGAGGGCGAGCGCCGGCCCGATCCCTCGCACGATCTGGCCCGCATCTCGATTGTCGAACGCCATGGCAGGAACGGCAATATCGCCAATGGCTTCGTGCGCGGCTTCGGGATCCGGGCCGGTGCGCTCGGCTCGACCGTCTGTCACGATCACCACAATCTCGCGCTTGTCGGGGTCAATTACGCCGATATGACGCTGGCGGCCCGGCGTCTGGGGGAAGTCGGCGGCGGCTATGTCGTCACCCGTGACGGCGCGGTGCTGGCCGAGCTGCCCCTGCCGATTGCCGGGTTGATGAGCCCTGCCCCGTTCGAGCAGATCCATGACGCGCTGACCGCGCTGCGCCGGGCGGCGAAGGATCTGGGCGTTACCCTGCATGAGCCCTTCCTGCAGCTGGCTTTTCTGGCCCTGCCGGTGATCCCGCATCTGAAAATCACCGATCACGGTATGGTCGATGTGGATCTGTTCAAGGTAATCTGAGCCGCCTGCCCGATTCCGCAGGCATGTTCACTCAGTCGCGTAAAGGAAGCGTAAAGATGAAACTGTCCGTCCCGGAAATGAGCTGCGGCCATTGCAAAGCCGCCATCGACAAGGCCATCACCGAGGCCGGCGGCACGGTCAGCGTGGATCTGGAAAACCGTCAGATCGAGGTGCGGGGACTTGATTCGGCGCATACCCTGACCGTCTTGCGCGATGCCGGCTATGAGGCGCAGCCGCTCTGACGCGGCCCTTGGGTTCCTCCACAAGATATGGGGCACGATCTGCACCATTATGCCAGTTCTGTTGCGCACCCAAAGGTTGAGTAAAACCGGCTTTTTGGGTAGATATGAAATTGGAACCCGGCCCTGCGGCCGCACCTAAAAGCCATAAAGGCATTCAGGCAAACCCAAGGAGACAGAGATGAACCGTATTTTCATTGCCACCGCGGCAATCGTCCTGACTGCGCCGCTGGCCATGGCCGGTCCGATAGACAGCGCCTGCACCCGTTCTGATCGCGGTGCGCGCCAGCCCGCGCTTTGCGGTTGCGTCCAGCAGGTGGCCGACCAGACTCTCAGCCGTTCCGATCAGCGCCGGGCCGCGTCTTTCTTCCGCGATCCCCACAAGGCGCAGGAAGTGCGCATGTCGCAGCGCGATTCCGACAATGCCTTCTGGGCCCGCTACAAGCGCTTTACCGGCGCGGCCGAGCGTTATTGCCGCTAGGATGCGGATCGTCGTCCTGACCGGCGCGGGGATTTCAGCGCAAAGCGGTCTGGCGACGTTCCGGGCCTCTGACGGGCTTTGGGAAAACCACCGGATCGAGGATGTCGCAACGCCCGAGGGCTTTCAGCGCGATCCGGCTCTGGTGCATCGCTTTTACAATGCGCGACGCGCTGCGGCGGCGGCTGCAAAACCCAACGCCGCCCATGACGCGCTTGCCGATCTGGCCGCGCGTCACGAACTGACCCTGATCACCCAGAATGTCGATGATCTGCATGAACGAGCCGGTTCGGGCGCGGTCATTCATATGCATGGGGAATTGGGGCGTGCGCTTTGTGCGGCCTGCGGTCATCGCTGGGCGGCACCGGCGGAAATGGACGGCGCGACGCTCTGCCCGGCCTGCGGCGCCCGGGCCGCACGTCCCGATATCGTCTGGTTCGGCGAAATCCCCTATCGCATGGAAGAAGTCTGGGATGCCCTGGAACAGGCCGAGCTTTTTGCTGCCATCGGCACTTCAGGCCAGGTCTATCCGGCAGCGGGGTTCGCCCAACATGCCCGCCGCAATGGCGCGCAATGTGTCGAGCTGAACCTGGATCGTTCTGCCATCAGCCGGGATTTTCATGATCACCGCATCGGCCCGGCCACGCAGATCGTGCCCGACTGGGTGGCGGATCTGGGTTAAGGCCGGCTCAGATATCGCCCTGCCCGGCAAGCGCAACATCTATCAGCTGATCCATGCTGCGGGCCGGATCCGAACAGCCGGCATCGCCGACAATGCGGGCGGGCACGCCGGCCACGGTCTTGCAGGGGGGAATGTCGCTAAGCACGACGGAGCCGGCGGCAATCCGGCTGCAATACCCGACGGTGATATTGCCAAGCACTTTCGCGCCAGCCCCGATCAGGACACCATTGCCGATCTTCGGATGCCGGTCACCATCTGCCTTGCCGGTGCCGCCAAGCGTCACCGAATGCAGCATGGAAACATTGTCGCCGACCACGGCAGTTTCCCCGATGACGATGGAATGGGCATGATCGATCATCACCCCGCGCCCGACCCGGGCCGCCGGGTGAATATCGACGCCGAAGGCTTCCGAGCAGCGCATCTGAACGAAATAGGCCATGTCGCGCCGGCCCTCGGTCCACAGCCAATGGCCGATCCGATACGCCTGAATCGCCTGATAGCCCTTGAAGAACAGCAGCGGTTGGATCAGGCGATGGGTCGCCGGATCACGCTCATAGACCGCCCGCAGATCGGCCTCGGCCGCCGAAAGAAGCTCGGGCCGGCCGGCATAGGCGGTATCGGCGATTTCGCGCAGAAGTTGCTCGCTCATCTCGCCCGAGGCCAGTTTCAGCGCAAAACGATAGGCCAGAGCGGATTGAAGATTGGCATGATGGAGAAGACCGCCATGGATCAATGCGCCCAGAAGCGGCTCGGAAGCGACAGCAGCCCGGGCTTCGGCGCAAATCTCGTTCCAGAGCGCGACCCCGGAAAGAGGCTGCGCGACTGATATCTCAGGCGGCGTATGGCTGTTCATCCCGGTCTCCTTTGGGCGCAATCTTAGCGCAAAGGAGACCGGGCGGGAACCCTTCTCACCGCGGCAGGGACAGCTCGAACCAATGTGCTGCGATCGACAGCCGTCCCGAGGCGAAATTGCCGCCGGTCGCGGTCAGCAGCACCGGCTCGGGCTGCCAATAGGTCAGAGGCTGCGACAGCATGCCCCGCGCCCAGGACCCCTGCTGGGTGCCAAGCCCCGATCCGAAACGGTTGAGAGCGCCGGCCGTGCCCATCTGCCAGCTGCTCAATGTGCCGGTAATGGTCTCGGTGACCCGCGCCGCGACACCGATCACCATGGCCGCGTTGGGGATGAAGAGGCTCGTCGTCACGCTCGTGCCCGCACCAATCGAGACATCGGCTTCGGCCGTGCGCAGCAGAAGGGCCGATCCGTTCATCGCCATGCTGGCCGCGCCTTCCACCCAGGTGGTGCCGTCATGGATGGCATTCATCCCGGTATCGACGACGAAGGCATGCATGCCGGCCTGCGGCTCAGCAAAGACCCAGCCGCCATTTGCCGCAATGGCGATTTCCCCTTCATGCCCGGCCCAGCTGGCAACGGCGCCGGTGGGAACGGCAAAACAGGTGCCATCGGTGACGGCGGCCGGGGGCGTGCTGCGCGAAGTGCTGATCAGCACCAGATTGACCAGACCGTCGAGACGGGCCAGGGATTCGTTGACGGTAACATGCTTTTGCGCCTGCGCGGCCTGAAGCAGCGGCAGCGCCAGGCGCGAAGTCAGTTGATCGGTCATCAGAAGCTCCTCTTGATGAAGGGGCCGGGTCCGTATTCATCGGATATCTGGGCGACATGGACGCTCATTGCGCCCTGCCCGGCATGGCTCAGCAGATCGTCGGGCACGATCAGTTCAGGATTGGATCGCTCAAATTCGCGGGTCTCGCCGCCCGCTTCGATACGCACCAGATAGGCCTCGCGGCGCTCAGCCAGAGGCACCTCGCGCAGATCCCAGCGGTCCCCGGAAACCCGCGTCTGCCGGATCCAGCTGAGCCAATTTTCCGACAGGCGCAGATGACAGGGCGGATAAGGCCGCAGGCCGGCACCACGGGTCAGCGTCGATCTCAGCCGATAGCTGGGATCGTCAGGGGCCCGCAATGCCGGCCCTATACGCCAGTGACGCATCTGCCCGAGCGCGACCGGATCCAGCGCCAGCTGCTTCAGCGCCTCGTCCAGCACCACGACAAGCGAGCCTTCCGGCCAGACATCGGGGATCATTTCGCCGGTTCCGAACTGACCGCGCAGCCGTTCATGCAGGAACCAGACCCGCTCGGACATTCCCGGCTCGGCACGGGCGAACTGCATGATTTCCCACTGATTGGCCGTTCCGTCGCCGATGGCCACCAGATTGGCGCCCTGCAGCATGGCTGACATGGATGAGCTCGACAGCCCGCCCGAGGAGAAATGCACCTGCAACCCCTCGCCGCGATCGATCAGACCGGGACGCGCTCGTTTCAGCGGCTGCTGTGTCAGACCGATCATCGCGCCGTTCGGAAGGGTGGTATTCAGCCTGAAACCGCTGTCCTCGCTGGCCGAACCATAGACCGCGACCGAGCCGGGCCAGGGCTTGGCAGACACCGCGATATGCGGGGCGTGCGGCACTTCGCTGCCCCGCATCAAGGGCAGATCGAGGATCACCGGCCAGACCGGCATCGGCGGCTGATAGCGCGGGACGACAATGCCGCCTTCCTGATATTCGGCGGGGAGATATATCCCGGGCTCGGTCAGGACCGCATCGACAGTGATCATTCCGGCGCGCTCCACCCTGTCGATCCGCCAGCGCCGGGGCGCCTTGTCGCCGCGCCGACACAGTGAGACGACATCGCCCGGACCGAGCGCGGCCCGGGACGGTGGCAGCCGGAAGCGGATGGTTTCACGCGAAAGCCGCAGCTCAGCCAGCCAGCGCTCGGCAGTCTGGCGCGCCTCGGCGAGCGTCAGCAGAAGCGGGATCTCGCTGTTTGACACCGCAGCCGACGGATCGCCAGGCAGGATTGCCTCGACGGTCGAGGTCGCATAGCTGTCGCCGACCAGCACATGGCTCAGCCGCAACCGGCCGGCCATTTCGGCTTCCGCCGCCCGGCTGGTCTCATGGGCGCCGCCCTCGGCCTCGCCCAGCTCAACCTCATTCAGCGAAGCCTTGACCCAGGCATCACGCATGACGAACTTCAGCAATCCATCGCGCTCAATGGCATCAAATCCATAGGTGAGCATCAAGGGCTGAAGCGCGGCCCGGGGCGTCGAAGCCGTATCGGCCACATAGCCGCGCACCACCCCCGACAGGCCAGAGACATCAAAATCCTTCAGCCCGGCCTCAAGGCAAATATCGGCAACAACCGACGCCAGCGGCACCGCCCCTGCCCGACCGTTCAGCCAATGGCCGCGATCCCATGCCGGCCCGTCGGACCACAGATCCGTTCGTCCCGGAAAGGCCGGAAATGGCCGTGCATCCCAGCACCAGACATGGGCGCGCGACATATCGACCATTCGCGCGCCATAGCTTCCCATCGGGTTGTTACCGGGCCGCGCCCAGAACCGCGCCATGGCCGCCACATAGGCTGCCTGCACGGCATCGTCCCGCCGGCCCCTCGAATAATGGGGCAGGCGCGATTCCGAACTATGCATATCCAGGAACTTGTTTGGCTGATTGCTCGCCTTGTCGAGCGCGGCGCAGCCCATCTCGGTGAACCAGATCGGCTTGGAGCGCGGGATCCAGGCGGTCGGCGCCGCCTGCCGATCGCCGCCGACACGGTTGTGATGGGAATTCCCCCACCAGCTGGCCAGATCCTTGTAACGCCAGACCCAGGGCTCATCATGTGCGCCATCGGTGATCGGCGTGCGGATCTGCGCATCGCGATGCGCAGGATCGGCGTAATACCAGTCATAACCCTCGCCGCCAGCGATATTGCTTTCCAGATATCCGGGCGCGTCGATCCGGCGCCAGGATGCGTCGCGATGCATCTCGCCTTCGCGCCAATCGGACAGGGGCATGTAATTGTCGATACCGATGAAGTCGATATTCGCATCGGCCCAGAGCGCGTCCAGATGAAAGAACGCCTCGCCGCCGCCCGGATGATAGCCGAAATATTCCGACCAATCGGCGGCATAGCTCAGCTTGACATCCGGCCCGAGGATGGCGCGCACATCGGCGGCCAGGCGGCACATTTCCTCGACTGCCGGAAAGCTGTTTGCAGGCCCGCGCAGCTGCATGAGCCCAACCATTTCCGAGCCGATCAGGAACGCATCGAGCCCGCCGGCCCATGCGCAAAGATGGGCGTAATGCAGGACGAAGCGACGATAGGACCACTCATTCGGACCCGAATAGACCACGCGGCCATTTTCGATGGAAAAATCGTGGCGCTCAGCCTCGCCGAAGAACTGCTTCACCGCCTGCGCATTGACAAGCGTTCCGTCTGGCGATCCTTCGCGCCCCGGGGCGATTTCGGCGGTAATCCTGCCGCGCCAGGGCATGATCGCCTGATCGGCGGCATCGCTCCACGGATCGGCAAGACCATTGCCGTCAAGCTGCTCCATCAGGATAAAGGGATAGAATATCGCCTTGCGGCCCGAGCCGGTGATCGCGCGCAATGCCTCGATCACCGCCTCATCCGCCGGAGTTCCGCCATAGATCGGGCGGTCGTCCAATCTGGCAACCTCCATCGCGTTGGCGCGGCCGATCCCGCCGGCCCGCCAATCCATGCCATTGCCTTCGCGGCCGGCATCCTCGACCTTGGGACGCAGCTGGCAATGGCCGACGCGCAGATCATTGCCGAACCAGGACACGACCAGCGAAACCGATCCGACCCGCGGCAGCTCCCGCCCGAGGGTGTCCAGCGAGGCCAGAAAATCGGTTGCTGCCAGCGATGAAGCACTATTGGCCGGAGCGATCTCGCCAAACCCCTGATCATAGCTGACCGGAGTGGTGGCCAGAGAATATTCGCCGGTCCCCGGGATCATCGCGACCGCACGCACATCCGATGCCAGCCCGCCCCCCGACTTTGCCTGACGCGTGACCTCAAAGCTCAGCTGCGGCAGCCGGTTGCCCCAACGCTCCAGCTCCAGCTCCTCAAGAACGACGTAAGCCGTGCCGCGATAGGCAGGTGTGTCCTCGCCCTCATGCGCGACAATGCAGGGATCGGGCAACTGGTCATCGGCGCTGGTATAGACATGCATGTTCAGATCGGCGGGCGAGATTTCCTCACCATCTGCCCAGACCCTGCCCACGCCCGATATCGGCCCCTCGCAAAGGGCGAGCGCAACACTCAGGCGATAGGAGATATTGGTGACACGCGGACCCGAGCCCTTGCCACCGCTCTGCCGGCGCGACACCTCGGTCAGCGGCGCGGCCCAGATCACATGACCCGGAACCCGCATCTGCCCCCACAGGCATGGCAGGGGCACACCCTCGCCGGCGGTCTGCAGACGCAGCCGATCGATGCGCCCGGTCTCCACCGCCTGCGAGCCGCCCCCCAGCAGCTTCTGGTCGATCACCTGGCCGAGCGTAGCCCCGATTGCACGACCGATCATCGCACCGCCGACGCTGAAGACCGTGCCACCAATTCCCGCGCCAATCGACGCGCCGGCAGCGGATAACAGGATCGTTGCCATCAAGAATTCCTCTCTGTCAGGGAAAGCGGAAGCGCGCGGCAATCCGCTGTCGCCAGGGCTGTGAAAGCGGGCTCTCGACAACGCCGTGGCGGTCATAGGCATGAATGAAGGCCGGACTCTGACCGAGCCTGGACAGGATGCCCAGATGCTTGGCAACCGCGCCCTGCCGCATCCGAAACAGCAGCACCTGCCCCACCCGATCCGCGCCATCATCCGGCAGAAGATGACGCTGCGCCCCGGCCAGCAGCAGTTCCTGCCGGCCATACTCGCCCCAATCGGGCGTATAGGCGGGTGCAGCCTCGGGCTCAGCCCCGTAAAGCGCGCGCCAGACCCCCCGGATCAGGCCGAGGCAATCGGTGGCCGTACCCAGGACCGAGGCCTGATGCTGGTAAGGCGTGCCGATCCAGCCGCGCGCGATACGCACGGCCTCAAGATTGCAATCTGCCATGCTCACTCCCGCAGGCGCTTCGCGCGCACCTTTGTCGGCGCCATCAGCCAGTCTTCCTCCGGTAGGTCCGGGAAGCCGCGAAAATTCAGGAAATTGGCGAATTTGCTCCGGCAGGTCTCAGCACACTTGTCGCAACCGGCGCTCAGCTTGACCTTATCTCCGACACTTGGGGCAATGCCCGGACTCGTCCACAGATCGACCTCCCTGCCACCGCCGGGAAAGGCCCGGTCATTTTTGACATGACTGCGAATTCCCTTCGCCGGCCCGTCCAGAAATTCGACCACGCCCCGCTCGAACCAGCGATCCTCATAGCCGCTCAGCGCCTCCATCCGCAGCCGAACGCCATCAATAGAAGCAATTTCTGCGATGGCGCTCAAGCCGGGCTTGTCCATATCCACAGCGCAATCTCCATCGCCGAGGGAGGCGCTGCATTTGGGATGAAACACCCGGCCCCGCGGCTGGTTCAGCGGCTCAGATAGCCCGCGCAGCTCGGCCCGGAAGGCCCCGCCGGCACGAGCTACCTCACCAAGATGGCCCCGAAAAATCAGTCGGTTCTGGCCGGGATTGGTCCAATCGACATCCCATTGCCGCAACTCTGCCCCGTCCCAGAGACCGGCGATGATGGCGCTTTCCTCGATGGCACCATCGGACAGCGCGCCAATCGCCTCGGTGTTATCGACCGAAAGCCCAGCCCCCTGAATGACCGCCTGCGCGGTCAACCCGACATCGGGACGAAAACGGATCCCCGCAAATTCCAGTTCCCGATCATGGTCGGTAAAGCCAAGCGTCAGCCCGTCGCGGCGGGTAATCGCCCAGGCCCGGGCAATTGTGGTTGTGGTTCCCGTCTCCATCAGCGCACCTCGATCACTGGAACCCGGGGCATGTCGCCCGCCTGAAACGAGGCAACCGAAACCGCGATCCGATCCGTGTCGAAACGCACCGGCACGTCGAATTCGAAACCGGCGGTAACCGGCGCGCCATTGCCGGGCGCAGTAACGAAGGTGACGATGCCGGTCGCTGTATCGACATGATAATCGAGCCCGTCGTGCAACTCATCTTCGGCTACCCCGGCTCGAACCGTGCCCAGAACCGGCTTCTCGATCGGGCGCAGATAGCTCGCCGGGCCGGAGACATAGCGTTTGACCAACTGGAACTGCTGGTTCCTGCCATCCCCGGTTCCCAGGTTCTGATCGCGAAACGTGGGCGCCTGACTGGGCGCGCAGCTTTTGTAATCAGCCCAGTCCTTCCAGCGAAAGCCGTGCATCTGCCCGCCGCGGGCCTCGAAGAAGGCGATCAGCGCCTCGATATCGTCCAGCGAGCGCAGCCCGAGGCCGGCATCATAGTGATGACGCGAGCGCGCCCAAGGGGTGTTGCGCTCCTCATAGCCGCTGGTGAGCGTGACGATCTCGGTGCGCCGCTCGGGACCGCCGACCGATCCGAAGGACAGGTTGGCGGGGAATCGGATCTCATGGAACATGGTGCCTCACAGATTGCGTTGGCCGCGCGCCAGCAAGCGGCTCATCTGAGCGGCGATCTGGCTCTGGCTGCGGGCGAACCCCGCAACATCGGGCGTGTTGACGGTGATCGAGACATTAACCGGCCGTGCCGCCGCGCCCGACGCGGCAACGCCCAGGCGGCCATCCGCGCCGCGCTGCAGGGGCATGATCGCCTCGGGGCCGGCTTCGCCCATCAGGCCGGTGCCGCCCCGCATCGGGAAATGCACCGGCTGGCTGACCACCCCGCCCCGGGCGAAGGCGGTCACCCGGCCCTGGCTGAAGGTCGCACCATTGGCGAAAGGCATTGCACCTGACACGATATTGCCGATGCCCTGCGCGAGCGCCCCCGAAACCGCATCCTCGATCGGCTTCATGACAATCGAATAGGCCGTATCGGCCATGCTGCGCGCCACGCCCTTCAGTGCATCGCTCAGCTTCATGCCGTCGAAGACCATGCCGTCGAAGGCACGCTTCAGGCCGCCGCCGATTCCGCTGGCGAAACTGTCAACCTCACGTCCGGTCATCCACATGGATTGCTGCAAACGCGAAAGCTCCGTGCTGAATGTCGCGGTGACATCCGCCGCCTGATCGAGCTGCCGGCTCAGACCATCGCTGCCGTCAAAGCCATTTCTATCCGTCATCTTCGGGTTCCTCCGGGTCAGGTTTTCGGTCCGGCCAGGCGCTTGCCAACGCCTCAAGCCGTGAACGCGTCATCGGTGCCGATGCCGGATCAATGCCCAGCATCAATGCCAGCTCGGCCGGGGTCAGCGACCAGAAGATATCGGGTGCCAGCCCCAGACCCTGCATCCCGGCCCGCATCAGGCCGGGCCAATCGAGCCGCGTCATATCCGGCCGCATCATTGCGCCACGCTGAACGCCCGGGCCAGAAGCTGCGCCGCTGCCTTTGCCGCCCCGACCGGACCACCAGCGATCTCCGCCATCAGCAGATCCGCCCGCCTTCCCTGCCAGCCACCGCCGCGAAGCCCGGCAACCACCACCGCCATCACGTCGGTGGCCGAGAACTGTCCTTCCTCAAAGCGCCCCGCCATCTCGACCAGCGAGCCGGTGGCGAGATCCGCCTCCAGCTCTGCCAGCGTCCCAAGGGTCAGGCACGCCACATGCGGCACACCGTCCAGCGTGATTTCGACCTCGCCGCGCATCGGGTTCACCATCAGAGCGCCACAAAATTCAGCGCACCGGCACTGGCGAGAGCAATTTCATAACTCGCCTCGCCATTATGGCTGCCGGAATATTCCAGCGAGGTGATCTGGAACGGGCCCTCGACAATGCCGAAATCGGGGATGATGATCTGACAGCGCGGCACCTCGCCGTCAAAGAAGACCTGACGCGCGCGCCCGTCCGTCGCCTCGTCGCGAAATACGCCCGAGCCTGAAATCGAAGCCGAACGCACCCCGGCGCCGCCCAGAAGTTCGCGCCAGCGACCGGCACTTTCCAGGCTGGTGACATCCACCGTTTCGGCATTGAACCCGATCCGGGTCGCCCGCAGCCCGGCGATGGTTTCGAACTCACCCGCCCCGGTCATATCCATCTTGATCAGCAGATCACGTCCGTTCTGAACCGCCATGTCTCTCTCCTCAGGCCAGATCCATCAGCGCGCGGAATGTCAGATCGACCCGCCGCTCGGCGCTGTTTTCCACCCGCTTGGCGCGGGCACGCAAAAACCACAGTCCGGCAACATGGCCGGTTTCGGTGACCAGATCGGCGCCTTCCAGCGCCGTGCAAACCGCCGAAGCAACCGCCTTGACCGCCCCGAATCCGGCACCGCCATCGCCGCCACTGAGGACGGAGATGACAAACTCATGACGCATTGCCCCGCCACCGCTGTCGGGAAGGCCAAGAACCTCTTCAGGACCGAGCGAGACATAGACCCCGCCCGGCGCCTCGATGGGGAGCGCGTCGAAAATTGCGTCCCCAACCAGATTGGTCACGGTGCTGGTGTCACACAGATGCTGATAAACCGCCGTCTGGAGCGCCGCCGATGCCAGATAGCCCATGTTCAACCCTCCTGTGCGAATACGGTCAGATGGCGGCCGGAAGCATCGGCCTCCGCCACGCCCTCAATGCGGAAGATTCGCTGGCCCATGCGCAGCCGCTGCCCAACCAGCGGGCGGCGCGGATCACCCTTCGGGAAAGCCCGCAAGGTGATCTGCCAATCGATTTCGCTTTGCGCTCCGGCCTCGCCGCCGCGCAACCGGGCGGATCCACTTTTCAACCGGGCATGAAGAATGCCCAGATCTCGCCAGCTCATGCGGAACCCGCCCATCCCATCGGGCTGCTTTTCGGCAGTCTCAAGAACCAGCGGAACCGTCAGTCGGGGAATGCTCATCCGCGTGCCCCCCTACCGGCAAGAACCCGCACCGCCCGCCATTTCTCGATCAGGGCACGGACCCCCATCGGCAGCGCGTGGCGCGCGCCGTCATCGCTGCGATCCTCATAATAGCGGGCGGCCAGCATCATCACCGCTTGCGCCAGATCGGGTGGAACCCCGGACCAGTCATCGGCAAAGCCCGCGGTAAATCGCACGATCACCCGCCCACCTTCCTGAACGGACGGCAACAGGGCGGAGCGCGGGCGGATCAGCGGCCGCATCATATCCTCGATCAGATACCAACACTCGGCCGGATAAACCTCCCGCGCGCCGCTGGCGGCCTCGATCTCGATTGACTGAACCGCGCTGACCGGAGCCATGGGCAGCGCCTGCGCATGATCGTCGCGCCAGTTCTCCAGCACCATGCGATAGGCGCGACGCAGCAGAACCTTTCCGGTACGCCCCTCGATGGTGGCAATGGCGGCACGCAAAAACCCAATCAGCGCCAGGTCCTCATCCGCCGTCGCCGCCAGATCGAAGCCGGATCCGAGCCGCAGATGCGCCCGCAATCCGGCCACCGGCAGCGCCGCCTCCGCCGGTGTTGTCTCCTCGACAAGTATCATCCCGAACCTCCCGTCCGAAGCAGGCCAATCTGGCCGGATGTTCACAGGGAAAAGCCGCGCCGGCACGCCATTCCGGGCATGCGCGGACAGTTGCTGAGCCGGCGAGATCGCGGCCGGCGCGGCCCTCGACAACCTGAAATCAGGCGCCGAACCTCAGGACCTTCACCGCCCGGCCATCGACCAGGCCGCCGCCAACGCGCTTGGTGGCATAGAACAGTACATGCGGTTTGGCCGAGAAGGGATCGCGCAGCACCCGCAGCTCGGGACGCTCCACAATGGTATAGGCCGCCTTGAAGTTGCCAAAGAGGATCGAGCGGCTGTTATTGGACAGCTCGGGCATGTCCTCGGCCAGCATGACCGGATAGCCCAGAAGCCGCGCCGGCTCGCCGGCGGCAAGGCTGTCGGCCCAGATAAAGCGGCCATCCGCGTCCTTCAGCTTGCGGACAACTGCCGCAGTCTTCGATGTCATCAGGAAAGCCGCATTGGCCCGGTGCTGGGCGGGCAGCGCATAGACCAGATCTATCAGCACCTCAGCTGCCGTTGCGGCGCTGAAGGCGCCGGCAGTGCCGGTCTTCAGCTCGCCAATCGTGCTGATCGATCCGGCCCCGGTCGTGTCGAACCCGACATTGAGTATCCCGACCGGCTTGTCGAGCCCATCGCCGCGCAGAAAGGCATGGGCCTCGGCGCGGGAAAACTTGTCGGCGATACGCTCGGCCAGCCAGGTTTCGACATCGAAAGCCGCGTCATCCAGAAGGCGCTGGCTGGCCTTCGGCATCGCCGACAGCTCGTGGAGCGGGATCGAGATCCGCTCGACCCCGGCCGCTGCGGTCTCGGCCATGCTGGTCTCATTGGCCCAGCCAGTCACCATATTGTCGCGGTCGATCAGCACGTCATAGCTGGCGGCATCGACGGTGACCACATTGGCCAGGGCGCGCAGCGAAACCGCCCCCGACAGCGAGTTCTGCACATTCTGCGCCACCTGCGGCGCCGCCAGAAAGCCGCCATCGCTGGCGGCGGTCAGGCCCTTTTCCTCGACGGCCAGGCCGCGCAGTCCGGCATCGTCGCCGTGGCGCAGATAGGCATTGAAGGCCTTCTGATGAGGCAGCTCCGGCACGGCTTCCGTCGAAAGCGGGCTGCGGTTGCGGAAGGCGTTTTTGCGTTCGAACATGCTCATGCGATCATCCTGTGCATCGAGTTTCTTCTGGATATCCTGGCGAAAGTTCTTGAGCTCATCGACAAACCCAAGAAGTGCCCCCTTCAGCTCGCCGGGCCCATTCGCCATCCCGGTCTTGACCTCTCTCATCAGCATCTCCTCATCGGTGATTGGGGACAGGCCCCGTCTGAACGGGCGGTGCGGACCCTGCCCGCCCGACCCCTGCTTGGCCTGCGGGCTCAGCTCCGCAACGCCTCCGCCGCAGCGATCAGCACCGCGGCAAATTCCATGCTTTCTTCGGTTTCCTTGTGGCCGATCTTGGCCTCGGGCAGCATCGGGAAGGTCACCAGCGACACTTCCCACAGCTCGATCTCGCGCAGCAGCCGCCGGCCCTTGCCGTCCTTTTCAGCCCGGATCGTCCGATAGCCGATGGACAGCCCGTCAATAGCACCGGCATCGATCAGCACCTCGGCCTCGCGCGCCAGCGCCACATCCGGCAAAAGCCGCCCCTTGACCCACAGCCCGTTATCGTCCTCGCGGATCTCGTCCCAGACCCCGATCGGGCGGGCGGGATCGTGCTGCCAGAGCATGCGCACCTTGTCGCCCCGCTTCGCCAGCCGGGCCAGCGAAGCAGAAAAGGCGCCCTTGACCACGACATCGCCGCCCTGATCGGCCAGCCCGAAACGGCTGGCATAACCCTCGATCACCGCATTTTCGTCCATCACCGGGCGCCCGCCGGCAAATTTCAGTTCAAGCCCGCTTTCCATGGCTCAGCCCCCCTTCGGTGCAAATTCGATCAACGACTGAACGGCCTGGGTCAGGATCACCGCGACCACGCCGTAAACCGTCATCCACAGCCGCTTTTCCAGCCCTTCGATCAACGCCTCGATCCGTTCCAGCCGCTTGTCCACGGCACCGAATTGCAGCGCCATGACCCGTTCCTGAGCCTCGATGCGCAGGTGATGCGGATCGAGACTGTCGGCAAAGCGTGACCCTTCCATGTCATTCCTCCGCCAGAGGCGGCAGGCCCAGCACCGCCCGCTTTTCGGCATCGCTCATGAAGCTGGCACTGGCGACGCGGGCCCAATGCTGATCGCGCTCCACCGCCAGCGCCGGCAGCTGATCGAGATCGGGCCGCAGATCGAGCTCTTCGCCCAGATGTTCGGACAGGAACCAGGCGACCGAAGCCGCAACCCGCGTCACCAGCGGCAGGATGGTCAGCCGATAGAAAGCCCGGTTCGCCTCGGCGTAATTGGCGTAAGTCGCATCGCCGGGAATGCCGATCAGCATCGGCGGCACACCAAAGGCCTGGGCGATCTCGCGCGCCGCCGCCTCCTTGGTCTGGTGGAATTCCATATCCGATGGCGAAAACCCCATCGGCTTCCAGTCCAGACCGCCCTCCAGCAGCATCGGCCGCCCGGCATTGCGCGCACCCTGATGGTTCATCTCCATCTCGATGACCAGCCGGTCATACTGCTCGGGCGACAGATTGCCATGCCCGTCCGGCCCTTTGTAGACGATCGCCCCCGAGGGCCTTGCAGCATTGTCCAGCAGCGCCTTCGACCAGGCCGAGGCGCTGTTATGGACATCGACCGCCACCGCCGCCGCCTGAAGCGGCGAGAGTCCGTAATGATCGTCACAAGGATGGAAACTGCGGATATGACAGATCGGATCGGGACTGCCGGTCATGTCGAAACGATGCTTGCGCCCACCGACTGCATATTCGAAAGCGATCGGCCATCCATCAGCCCCCGGCACCACGCTCATCCGGTCCGAGCGCAGCACATGCAGCTCGACCGGCAGCCCACCCTGCGTCACCCCGACAGCTTCCAGATAGCCATTGCCGCTCAGAAGGATCTGCCCGAACAGCGCCTCGAACAGCTCGGCACGGCCCTGTCCCGGATTGGGCCGGCGCAGCAGCTCCAGCAGCGGATGGCTCTCATAGCGCCGTTCATGGTCATGGCAGATCAGCGGCACCGCCGCTGCCGCCTCGGCGATCAGACGCACCGTCCGGAAGCCGACCGGATTGCCGATAAAGCCGCCGCGCGTCAGAGTCGCGGTATCGCGCGAGGACCAGATCACCCGCCCCGATCCAGCAGCAAGCGCCGCAACCCGCCCGCTGGCGCTCGCCTTTCTCTCCATCTCCGACGCCGCCTCGGGCTGCCGGGAAAACAAACGAAATGCCATGCCTCGCCTCCATGTCCGTCATGGAAAAGGGCCACCCGACGGGCAGCCCTTTCACTTTGGTTCAAATATCCTGGGGGTCTGGGGGCAACGCCCCCAGCTTGTTCTAAAGCGGTCGCATCTGCGGCTTGCGAAAGCGCGCCGCCGGCTCGATCATCAGCTCATGGATCGCCCAGACCAGAGCGTCCATCCGGTCCGGCGATCCGCGCCCCTCATAGCCCCGCAAACTCATGCGGCACATCTGATCTTCCAGCACCCCAAGCGAAGGGCCGCGCAGATGGTGGATCCGGCCCTGCTCGTAAAGCGCCGCCACCGGCTCAGCCCGGATCGCCTTGCCGCGCGTCGCCCGCAAGGCCCGGAACGGCACCAGCGGGTCGATCTGCCGCAGCACGCTCTCGATCAGATCGCCTCCCTGATTGACCTCGGCCACCAGTTTCTCGGCCCCGTGCCGATCCATCGCCGCCAAAGCCGCCTGAACCCATTCGCTCGGCGCACCGCCCGTACTGGCATCCTCCAGCACATAGGCGCGCCAGTCCTTGGGCGGCCCTTTCATGACCACGCCGGCCACGATGATACCGCACTCGTCCGATCCGGCGCCGCTGCTCACCGCCGGATCGAGCGCAACCACCACCCGGTCCAGCTCGGGCAGCCGGTCGATGTGCGCCGCCTCGACCATCGCCGTGGTCCAGAGCGCGCCATCGACATCCTCTAGCAGCACTCCTTCCAGCTCCTGCCGCCCCATCCTGGTGCCGCCATAGCGGCTTTCGACCTCGGTCAGGAAGCTTTCCGCCAGATAGGCGCGGTTGGCATCGGTCGGGGCATGGGTGGTGACGGTCGAAGCGCTGCGCAGGATACGCTTGAGCACCTCGACATTCTTCGGGGTCGTGGTCACCACCTGCTGCGGATGGCGCCCCAGACGCAGGGCGAATTGCAGCATGTCCCAGCTGTCCTCGGCCTTCTTCCACTTGGCCAGCTCATCGACCCAGGCCGCATCGAATTGCGGGCCGCGCAGCGCCTCGGGCTCATGGGCGGAAAACGCCATCGCCACCGCGCCATTGGGCCAGACCAGCCGGCGGCGCGAGGCCTCCCAGACCGGCCGCCGGTCGGGCGGTGAGCAGGCCAGAATGCCGCTATCGCCAAACACCATCACCTCGCGCACCTGATCGAAGGTCTCGGCAATCAGCGCAACCCGCGAACATTCCCCCGGCGCTTCCGGCGTCGCGCCTTCAACCTTGCGACGCACCCATTCGGACCCGGCCCGGGTCTTGCCCGCGCCGCGCCCACCCATGATCACCCAGCTTTTCCAGTCCCCGCGCGGCGGGATCTGATGCGGCAAAGCCCAGAAATCGAAGATCCAAGGCAGGCTCGCCAACGCATTGTCGCTGAGCCCGGCCAGGAATTCATCAACCTGCTCCGGCTCGGCGGAGGCAAGCCAGGCGGCGCCCGATCTCATCTCGGGCGGCGTCGAGGTCGAAGCAACCTGTTCCGACACTTCCGGCAATTTCCTTGCGAAGCTTGTCAACCTTGTTCCTTTCCTCGAGCATCTGCTGCGTCGCCGTGCGCAGGCTGCGCGCCATGGCGGCCGCATCCTTCAGCTCGCCCATATCGCCCACCCGCAGCTTGCGCCGCAGCCGTTCCATGTCTTCGGCGGCATCCCGAAAGACGCCGCTGGCTATCTCGATTGTTTCCATTGCGTTCTGGGGCGAGAACGGTCCTTCAACCGCACCCGACCCCGGATCGAAATTCACTGTCATCCAGCATGCCCCGCCTCGTGGTCTGTCCGCACAAGCCGAGAAACAAAAAGCGGCCCAAGGTCAGTGACCCGGCCGCTTGCCCATTTCTCCCAGCATGTGTAAGTTCTACCTTAAGGCGTTCGGTTGGTCAATCCAAAATGCCGAAAGTTAAAAATCAGATATAATTTATCATTTATTATCAACGTATTGCCGGATGCAACACCTGTCGCACGCTTGGTGCAACACCCTGGAAAACGCTCTGGGATCCTGCATCGAATGCACTGCCCGACGCTCGCCGGGCAGTGCAAACCAAACAGGACAAGCGATAGATCTCAGGCCTTCTTGTCGGCGTCCTTGGCCTTGGCGCGCGCCTCCGCTGCCGAAACCATGGCCTTGCTGGCCTCTTCCTGCATCTGCTGGGCAAAGCCGACCATATGCGCCGCATAGGCCTCATACCAATCCGCGGCCTCCTCGGCAGTCATGCCCTTGACCGATTTGGTCCACTCATTGCTCTTGGATTTGATCTCGGCGACCTGATCGTCCCAGTCGGTCTTGGTCTTGACCCATTGATCCTTGACCTGTTCGCTGGCGTTATCGAAATACTGATTGAACTGAGCGCTTAGCTCCTTCTGGCGGGCATCGGCGTTATCACGCCATTTCTGTGCGCTTGCCATCAGCTCATCGCCGCGTTCGCTGAGATCCTTCTGCCATTCGCCAAGCTGCTTTTCAAAATCCTGAGCGCTCCGGGACAGGCTGGCAAACATTTCCGATAGTTTCATCATCGTGAACCTCCATTCGCTGAGCCCCCAACAACGCACGATTTCCGGCTGCGTATCAATAAAAAACAACCCCGCGCCGGTTGTCGGCACGGGGTTATTTCAATGAAATCAGCAAGGTTTAGCCGCCCGTGGACGGCTCCCCCCCGCTCGCCTCGATCTCACGCCATCTGGTGACGGCGGCATTATGTTCTTCCAGCGTGCGCGAGAACTGGTGCCCGCCGGTGCCATCGGCCACAAAGAACAGATAATCTGTCTCCGCCGGGTTGAGCGCCGCATTGATCGCAGCCTTGCCCGGATTGGCAATCGGCGTCTTCGGCAGCCCGTCGATCTTATAGGTGTTCCAGTCGGTTTTCTTGTCCAGCTCGGACCGGCGCAGCCCGCGCCCGAGGATCCCTTTGCCCTCGGTCACACCGTAAATGACCGTCGGGTCGGTCTCAAGGCGCATGCCATCGGCAAGGCGGTTGACGAAGACGCTGGCCACCTGGGCGCGCTCATCCGGAACCCCGGTCTCTTTCTCGACGATAGAGGCCATGATCAGCGCTTCTTCCGGCGTCTTGTAGGGCAAGCCGAAGGGACGGGCCTCCCAGGCTGCGGCAAGAATATCGGCCTGGCGCCTTTCCATTTCGGCAATGATCTCGGCTCGGTCGGTCCCTTTCGACACTTCATAGCTGTCCGGCGCCAAGGTTCCTTCGGCGGGAATATTCGAGATATCGCCCGACAGGAATCCTGCCCGCTTCAGACCTTCGACAATCTGCCAGCTGGTCACACCTTCGGCCACGGCAATGCGCAGACGGGCATCGCGCTTCTGCTCGGCCTGCGCAATGGCTTCGGGCATCTCCTCAATGGCCGGGTCATATTTGACCCGCTCTTCATAGGTGCCGGTTTCGGGGTCAATGTCGCGCAGCAGAACCGTATCGCCGCGGACCCCGATCCGATAGATCACCTCGGTGCCGCAGCTCGAAGGACCGCCGGCGGTGATCACCGCTACGATATCTTCCATGCTCGATCCGGCGGGCACCAGATAGGAGCCGAATTTCAGATCGCGCGACTTGCCGGCAGCATCGGCGCCGGTGCGGAAGATATAGGCGCTGGAAACCGCACCCTGTTCCTCAAGCTGCTTGCTGACCGCCGACAGGCTGGCACCAGCCGGGATCTGTACGCATTGCGCGACCTGACTTGGGCCGGCGCCGGAATATTGCGACTTGCCCCAGGCAATGGCAACCGCCACCGCGATCAGGATCGCGATGGCCAGGGTCAGGAAGGTCGAGGCGATGTTTTTCCACATCAGTCGCGCACCTTGCCGAGGATCAGCGAAGCGTTGGTGCCGCCAAAGCCGAAGCTGTTGGACAGGGCCACGTCGACCTTACGCCGCACCGCCGCATTGGCCGCCAGATCAATCGGGCTTTCGGCCGCCGGATTGTCCAGATTGATGGTCGGCGGGGCAATCTGATCGCGCACCGCCAGAATGCAGAAGATCGCCTCGACCGCGCCGGCCGCGCCCAGAAGGTGACCGATGCTCGATTTGGTCGAGGACATGGTGACATCCCTGGCATGATCGCCGAGCATGCGCTCGACGGCGCCAAGCTCAATGGTGTCGGCCATGGTCGAGGTACCATGCGCATTCACATAGTCGATATCCCCGGGCTCCAGCTTGGCCCAACGCAGCGCATTCTGCATGGCCCGGAAGCCGCCATCGCCGTCTTCGGTCGGGGCGGTGATGTGATAGGCATCGCCTGACAGACCGTAGCCGAGGATTTCGGCATAGATCCTGGCGCCGCGCGCTTTTGCGTGTTCGTATTCTTCCAGCACGACGACACCGGCACCTTCGCCCATGACGAAGCCGTCGCGGTCGCGGTCATAGGGCCGGCTGGCGGCCTTGGGATCATCGCTGCGCTTGGTGGACAGCGCCTTGCAGGCGTTGAAGCCGGCAATACCGATCTCGCTGATCGGCGCTTCGGCGCCGCCGGCGATCATCACATCGGCATCGCCGAGCATGATCAGCCGCGCCGCATCGCCGATCGCATGGGCGCCGGTCGAACAGGCGGTCACCACCGCGTGGTTCGGCCCCTTGAAGCCGAAACGGATCGAGACCTGGCCCGAAATAAGATTGATCAGCGCGCCCGGGATGAAGAAGGGCGAGACCCGCTTGGCGCCGCGTTCCTTGAGCATGACGGCGGCTTCGGCAATCGAGGTCAGACCGCCGATGCCCGAGCCGATCATCACCCCGGTGCGCAGCTTTTCTTCCTCGGACGGATCGGTCCAGCCGGAATCGCGCACCGCCTGGGTGGCGGCGGCCATGCCGTAAAGGATGAAATCATCGACCTTGCGCCGGTCCTTGGGCTCCATCCAGTCATCGGGATTGAAGGTGCCGTCGCTGCCATCACCGAACGGAATTTCGCAGGCATATTTCGTGGCCACGTTCTTGGGGTCGAAACGTTTGATCGGCCCGGCGCCGGACTGCCCGTCCAGCAGCCGCGACCAGCTTTCTTCGACCCCCGACGCCAGGGGCGTGACCATTCCCAATCCGGTGACGACAACTCTGCGCATCACTTCATCCTTCTGACCATTTCGCGGGTTGATACACGCGCCGCGCCGCCCGCGCAATGTCGCAGGCTTTCTCCAAGGTAAAGCAGGCCAAGGCCGGGCACCGGGGGCTTCGCGCCCCCGAACCCCCGCGGGATATTTGAGCCAAAGTGAATGGGCGGCCTTTTGGAACGTCCGGGAGCCGCGGATCTTCATCCGCAATCTGTCCGGGCATTCGTGTCACGGCCCGGATCATCCGGGATCAGGTCAATATGCGGATCAGTCTAAAGCGTTCGCAGACCAGCATCATATCTGGATCATAGCCGCCATTACGCGTGAAAAAATCGATATGTGCCCGCCGCCATGTTTCGAAATCGCCTTCCCCCTCGGCAAGGGCAAATTCCTCGGGCACATCACGGAAACGACAGAGCGTGACTTCGGTGGTTTCAATCACAAGCGCCGGTTTACCGTCCCAGTCCATGGCAATATCCCGTCGTCCGGGTTCGGGCAAAGGCTCGCCCTCAGCTTCGAAGTCGCGCAATGCCCCGCAGCTGGCAGTCTTGAAGCCCTGACGCACAAGATCGATCAGGCGGGCGTTCAGCGCGCGCGAATCGCCGAATTTGAAACCGACCGGATCCGATGGCTCGTCCATGTTCTGCCTCACGTCAGATGAAATTGCGGGCGCAGCGCCCCGGGGGCCGATGATCACGGCTGTCCGGCAGCCCGCGAGCGCTCCATCCACAAAGCACGCTCTGCGGTCATCTGCATGAAGCATCCATTGAAGACAACCGGCTCTATCGATCCGCCGTCGAACTGGCTGGATTCCCAGAAACAGCTGGATTTGCGAAACGCGATCCAGTCACGCTGCATCTGGCGCAAACGCTCGATCCGAGTCTGCTGCCCCTCCAGATCGCCGATCAGCCTGCCATATGTCCGGTTCAGGCGATCATCCCAGAATTCCTGTTCCTGATTGGTGCAGCCGATCATGCCGGCGGTGCTGTATCCGCCCGGCAACTCCGTACAGGCAGAAGCTGCCACGCCGATACAGTCCCGAGGATCCATTGAAACATCATCCGCACGCGCGATCAGGACATTTTCCAGACAGGCCTCGGTCAACGAGGTATCTGCCTCAGGCAACGCGTCCCGCGACGCCTGCCCATATGCCGGCGCATCCGTCCAGAACCCGAGGAGCAGAGCGATACAACCATACCGAAAACCACGCATCAATTCCTCATCCCGGCAATCACAATCAGACCCGGCAGGCGCAGGAACCGTCTCTGACGGATGCATTCTGCCTGTGCCATGTTGTCGCAGGCCGGGAGCAAATGTCAAAAAGTTGATGCAGATCAATGTCAGAGATCACGGATTGATGCCTTGCTACGCGCATGAATCGCAAGGAAATCACCATGAAACATCACCTGCTGATCACCGCTGCCCTGCTGGCTCTCGCCTCTCCTGCTCTTGCACAGTCACAGGGTGAATGGACCCTTGGGCTGGGCATCGCCAATGTGAACCCGAAATCCGACAATGGCGATCTGGCCGGCGGCGCCTATCCGACCGATATCGGCGACAGCACCCGGCCGTCGATCACTCTCGAATATTTCATCCGCGACAATCTCGGCATCGAAGTGCTGGGCGCCACGCCCTTCCGGCATTCGATCAAATCAGACGGTGTCGAAATCGGCAGCGTCAAGCAGCTGCCGCCGGTGGTTTCGCTGCAATACCATTTCGATGCCACGCAGCAGTTCAAACCCTTCGTCGGTCTGGGCGTGAACTTCACCGGCTTCTATGATGGCGAAGCCCGTGGACCGCTGGCCGGAAGTGATCTGCGTGTCAAGAACAGCTGGGGCCTGGCCGCACATCTGGGGGCGGACTACTGGATCAATGACCGCTCCGCCGTCCGCGCCGATCTGCGCTGGATCGATATCAATTCCGATGTCGAGCTGAACGGTGCCGATATCGGCGATGTCGATGTTGATCCCTTGGTCACCGGCATCAGCTATGTGATGAAGTTCTGAGACCCCGATTGTTTCACGGCTCTGGGCGCCCTGCGGGGCGCCTTTTTCCGTCACGCCACCGGCGATCGGACAAATTGCCAAGATCGGAAAAATGGTGGGCGGTGAGGGACTCGAACCCCCGACATCTTCGGTGTAAACGAAGCGCTCTACCAACTGAGCTAACCGCCCGGCCACGCTGCGACCGCTTAGCCCGGCTCGGGCGCGCGATCAAGTGATTTTGGGGCGGCAATTGCCCCGCTGATCACGAATTGTCGCCGCCATCGCCGTCCGATGGAAGTTCGCCGACCGAAAGCGGATCGGGAAGCCGGCCCGAAGGCGCCTTGAGCGCGGGCAAATTGGAAATTTCAGCGACGGTTTCACCATGCCCGGCACGCAACGCCTCGGGATTGCGCAGCCAGATATCGCGCTGAGCGAAGGGAATCTCGATGCCCTCGGCGGCGAAGCGCGCGGCGATCTGATGGCGGATCTCGGAGCCGACCCCCACCCCGCCGGTGATATCGGAGAGGATGGCGCGGATCTCGAAATCGAGGCTATCGGCACCGAAATTGGTGAACAGCACCGCGGGGGACGGATCGACCAGCACGGTGGGCTGATCCTCGGCGATCTCGCGCAGGATCTGTTCCACCCTGCGGGTATCAGTGCCATAGGCGACGCCGACCGGCACGATGATGCGGCCGCGGGCATTGCCATGGGTCCAGTTGGTCACCGACTGGCTGATCAGATCGCTGTTGGGCACGATCACATCGGTCTGATCGAAGGTGCGGATCCGGGTCGAGCGGACCGAGATATTCTGCACGATCCCCTGTTGACCGCCCGCCTCGACCCAGTCGCCGACACTGACCGGACGCTCGATCAGCAAGATAACCCCGGAGACGAAGTTCGAGACGATGTTCTGAAGGCCGAAACCGATACCGACCGAAAGCGCACCGGCGACAATGGCCAGGTTGGACAGATCGATCCCCGCCGCAGTCACCGCGAACATGATCGAGAGCGCAACCCCGATATAGCCGACCCCCGACACCACCGCCGTGCGTGCGCCCTGATCCAGCCCGGTGCGCGGCAAGATGGCATTGCGCAGTGCGGACTGGATCCAGCCGGTCAGCAGATAGCCGACGCCGAAGACCATCAGGAAGGCGATGATCGCCCCGGGCGAAAGCCGGATCCCGCCAAAGGATGCCCCTTGCATGATCCGGTCCCTCATGTCCGAGAGTTCACTCGGGGTGGCGCCCCAGATCATCGCGAAGAAGGGAAGCGAGCAGGCGATCAGGATCATGCCGACGATGATCGGGATCAGCGATTCCCGGGCCTTTTCCCTGCTGCCGCGTAGCAGGGCATAAAGATCGGTCGAGAAGTCCTGAAGCAGGATCAGCAGACCGATCAGACCCAATGTCTTCACCCCAGGCCAGAACAGCGCATTGGCAAGGGTGATGTATCCGAACATCGCCAGCGGCAGTGTTATCACCACCAGGATGCGCGCCATCTGACCGGCAGCAGACAGAACCCGGGCACGGTAGGGCGGCGAATCGGTGCCGTCAAACCGCACCAGGCGGCGCAGGATATTGGCCAGCTGAAACAGGAAGAAGCCGCCGATCAGCAGCAGCACGAAGTGAAGGACGCCAGCCCCTGCGCTGCTGACCTCATAAGGGATGGTCAGTGGCGCCTTCTCAGCCTGCCGCGATCCCGACAGCGGCATGCCGGCATTCCACATCAGGACATAGGCCGCCAGTGCCAGCGCCAGTCCCGTGCCCGAAATCCTCGCCAGCCTTCGCTGCGCGGCCGGCAGGTTCAACGTCGGATAGGCCACCGGCTTGGCGGCGAAAAGCGACATGATGATCCAGCGACCACTGAAAAAGGCCAGACCCGCCGGCGGGATCGCCATCAGAACGGGCGTAATCCACTGCTCGAACACCCCCGAGGCAATCAGTGCCCAGGCGAGCAGCGACAGGCCGATCATCGGAACCAGGATCTGGGCCAGAGAGACGATGAAGGCAATCACCGCTCGCGCCTCGCCTTCGGCCCGTGCCCCCAGCCGCTGCGGCAGCCGGTCCACCAACCGGCGCCCGTAGATCAGAGCGATCGCCGCCAGAAGATAGGCCAGAAGCCGCGGCACGCTTTCGATTTCACCGCGATTGGACCAGACCTCGCCCATTTCGGTGCCGGTTCCGCGGGCAATGGCGACCAGGTCGCTTCCGGCCGCAGCCCAACTGGTCGGCAGCAGCGGCGATGGTGAAAGCGTCAGCAGCACCTGTGCCGCCCGCATGCCGCTGACCTGATCGGCGCGGATGACGATGGAATCGGCCCGGCTGAACGCCTCGGTTGCGGTAATACCTGGCGCCTGCAGCTTGGCAAGCTGATCGTTCAGTGTCTTGCGCCGGGCCGCAACATCCTCGGCCTCGCTCTTGCCCTCAGCAGGAGGCGGGCCAAGTGCGTCGATCTGATCCCTGACAGTCCGTATGCGCGGCGCGTTGAGGTTTTGCACCTTCTGGAACCGCTCACGCCAGTTCGCGGCATTGTTGCGGATCGATTCGATGGTTGCATCCGAGGTGCTGGAATCATCCAGCGCCGCCTCGGCCTGGGCGGCGAATTTTTCCCAGGAAGCATAATCGGGCTGTTGCGGCGCATCCTGCGCAGACAGCTGAGCGGCAAGCAGCAGAAAAACCAGCACTGCCGCGCGAAATACGTTCAAAATCACTCTCATCCCTCGAAGACTTCAGGCAGGTTTCTGACCTCTCCCTCCAGCCAGTGCGGCACGGGCAGTCCCTTTTCACGCAGGAATTCGGGGTTGTAGAGCTTGGTCTGATAGCGGCTGCCGCCATCGCACAGAACGGTCACGATCCGCTTGCCCGAACCCATATCGCGCGCCATGCGGATGGCGCCGGCCAGATTGATCCCGGAAGAGCCGCCCAGCACCAGCCCTTCGTCCTCGGCCAGCTTGAACAGCACTTCCAGCGCTTCGGCATCGGAAATGCGATAGGCGTAATCGGGGGTGAAACCTTCCAGATTGGCGGTGATCCGCCCCTGCCCGATCCCCTCGGTGATCGAGGAACCGGGACTGTCGAATTCGCCCGTGGTATAGAAGGAATAAAGCGCCGCGCCCTCGGGATCGGCCAGACCGATCTTCACGCCCCTGGGTTGCAGCGCCGCGGCCACCCCGGCCAAGGTTCCGCCCGAGCCGACCGAACAGATGAAACCATCGACCTTGCCGTCGGTCTGCTGCCAGATCTCGGGCCCGGTGGTTTCCTCATGGGCGCGGCGGTTGGCGATATTGTCGAACTGATTGGCCCAGATCACGCCATTCGCTTCGGTCTCGGCCAGTTTCGCGGCCAGACGTTCGGAATAGCGGACATAATTGTTCGGATTGCGGTAAGGCACCGCCGGCACCTGGACCAGCTCAGCCCCGGCCAGACGCAGCATGTCCTTCTTTTCCTGGCTCTGGGTCTCGGGGATGACGATCACCGAACGAAACCCCATCGAAGCCCCGACCAGGGCCAGCCCGATCCCGGTATTGCCGGCCGTGCCCTCGACAATCGTGCCGCCCGGGCGCAGCACGCCGCGCTCGATCGCATCGCGGATGATGTAAAGCGCCGCGCGGTCCTTGACCGACTGGCCCGGATTCATGAATTCGGCCTTGCCCCAGATCTCGCAGCCGGTCGCCTCGGAGGCGCCTTTAAGGCGGATCAGGGGAGTATTGCCGATTGCAGCAGCCAGATCGGGGCGAATGTCCATGTCGGAGCCTTTCTGTCACGTCCAGTTCCGATCAATACCAGCCGGGCCATGATCGGCAAGACATGGCGCATGAATTTTACGCGTAAGCCGTCACGTTCGTGCCAGTTCCGCCCGGATCCTGCCCGCCTCACGATCAAGCCAAAGCACCATGATCATCAGGGGGCCACATTGCAGCTGCCCGGTAACCGCCAGCCGGGTCAGCTCGGTGCGGGGCAGGACATGGGTGGCGATATCCTCGCCCTCCTCGGCGAGCCCGAATCCCTGTCCCGAAACCCGGCCCGACAGATCGACCGCCGCCACGAACGGATAGAGGAATTCGCTATTGGCGCCCGGGGTCGGGTAATAGGGCGGCAGTGCATAAAGCTCGCCCACCTCCACGCCTGCCTCCTCGACCGCCTCGCGCCGGGCCGCGCTTTCAGCCGATTCGCCGGCATCGATCCGGCCGGCAATCGGCTCCAGCATCCAGCATTGCACCTGCCCCCGCGCCAGCGGCCCGACCCGGAACTGGCTGACCAGCAGCACCTGATCGCGGACGGGATCATAGGGCAGCAGCAGGGCTGCATCCGCCGAGATGAAGACCTCGCGTTCCAGCCGCGGCGACCAGTCGCCATCGAAACGACGATGACGCAGGCTGATTTCCTCGACCGCAAAGAAGCGACCATAGGCTTCATGGCGCAGCTCGATCCGGGCGCGCTCCGGATCGGGCGCCGGCAGATATTCGGTCGGAGAGAGCTCCGCCCGGGCGCGCAGCCGGCCCGAGACAATCTCGGCAATGCGCGGCAGGCGCAGGGCGATCTGCGCGGCCGGGATATCGAGCGGGCGGGCCAGCACCGTCTCGGCAACGGCCGCCATCAGCCCGGCATGATCGGCGCTCCATTCCGCGCCGCCGCCCGCACCAAAGCCCCAGACTTCACGCCCGCCGATATCCATCGGGCTCAGCCCCATGATCTCCAGATAGCGCAGCAGTCCGGGATGGCGCGCCACCCGCGTCGCCGCGATCCGCCCAGGCCCATCGTGCCAGGCCGGCCAGTCGCCGCCCAGCCCGGCCTCGCCGCCGCCGGACAGAAACCCGGGCAAGGTGACCGGCTCGCCATGCAGGCCCAGAGCCTCCAGCAGTTCCGGCGCCGCCAGCGGCCCGGCCAGAAGCATGTCGCGATAGCTCATAATGCATTTCCCCTTTGTCGCCGGGCCGCCGCCCGGCCGCTTTCCTCGGCCAGCTGGTCCAGCACCTCCGCCTCTGCCCCGGCCATCAGCGCCCGCAGCGCCCGCGATTCCGGCGCCTGCCGGACAAGCGCAATCCGTCCGACCCCGGCTTCTCCAAGCGGAGCCAGCGCCGCGTAATAGGTCATCTCGGTCCTGGCCGCCGCCTCGGCCCGCAGATCGGGCAGTTGCTCCAGCAGATCGGCGGCCTGATCGCCCGGCGCGGTGGGAAAACCGAAGCCGCCGGCCTCATTGAAGCCGCGGGCAAAGGCCAGCTCGCGGTTCAGCCGCGACGCCAGGGCCGTATCGACCGCGCCATCGTCCGAGATCATGGCGCGGATATCGCCCAGAAGCGTGCTGCCTTGCGTCGCCGCATAATCCAGCCTTATGAAGGTGCGCAGCTGATGGATCGGATCGCACAGCTCAATCCGGGCCGCCAGCTCACGCCCCTGCCCATCCGAATCCACCGAAACCCCTGTCGCCCCCATCGCGGCAAAGAGCTGCGTCTCGGCATGTCCTGCCCGCTGAAGCCGGCGTTCGATCGCCTCGATCAGCAGCGCCGAGACCCGCGCCGGATCGTGAATGCGAGCAATTTCCTCGCGCCAATCCACTCCGCCGCCCTCAGGCAGATATAGCTGCGCCATATGCCCGGCGAAATCCTTCGATTCTGCAGCCATGGCCGCGGCATGGCGATCCACCAGCGCCAGATCCGCGAGATGTTCGGCAAGAATTTCAACCTGTGCTGGTGCCAAAGCCCTGCCATCCTGCGCCGCACCGGTCTGCACATTCGCCAGAAGCAGCCCAAACAGGGTCATGGCAACACGGATCGCAGACATCTTGGCACCTTCACAGATATCATGCGCTTTTCGCCGAAAACCCTCTTGCGCTTCAACCCCTCGCCCGCTAAATCCGCCCAACCACACCGAAAAGCGCGGAGAGGTGCCGGAGTGGTCGAACGGGGCGGTCTCGAAAACCGTTGAGCCTGCAAGGGTTCCGTGGGTTCGAATCCCACCCTCTCCGCCATTACCTTGATGAAAAACAATATTTTTCCATCAAAGGCTCTCACCCTGACAGAATGTCCACAATGCCCTGAACACAGGGGCACAAGATATAGTGTCAGGTCACATCGGCGTTGTTGCATACGTCCTTTCCGGGCAGGATTCACACGGCGAATCCATGGGTTTAATGGTCTGTCATGACCCGACCTGACCCTGCCCGCTATCGCACGACGAACTGGAA
>JBKEBH010000221.1:0-3942 GCA_047973065.1 Paracoccus sp. (in: a-proteobacteria)
AAGCGTTTGGTGTGGGTGTGGAGCTTGATGAAATGGCGCAGTTTTATGATTCTGTCCCGCTTTCTAGAGATTGGTTAATCAAGGGTGATTGCTCACGTCCTGAAACAATAAGTTATATGCGACGACAGGGATTTAATATAGGTGCTGCTGAGAAATGGCAAGGCTCTGTAGAGGACGGCATTGCGCACTTAAAAGGTTTTGATGAAATTGTAATTCATTCTCGTTGTAAAAAAGTCATCGAAGAATTCCGCAACTATTCATACAAGAAAGATCGACTCACTGACGAGGTTTTACCTATCATTGTAGACAAATGGAATCATGGTATTGATGCAATTCGCTATTCACTGGATGGTTATATCATGGCACGTGGCGGATTGGGTATTTGGTCACGACTTGCAAACTAATTAAGAGATAAACATGAGTATTTTAAAGTTTACAGTCGATAGTTTTCAGAACTTTGCGGCTCGGGTTGGTTTGGGTTCTGGAAATCAACATGACCAATCACAATACGGGTTTGATTTTGTAAGTCGTAATCGCTTGCAGCTTGAAGCAATGTATCGCTCTAGTTGGGTGGTTGGGCAGGTTGTTGATGTTGTTGCCGAGGATATGACTAGAGAGGGTGTAATAATCCGTGGTATGGACAATCCAGAGGACGTTGAGGCAATCAATCAAACATTAGACCGCCTAGAGTTATGGGATCGATTAAGCGATACGATTAAGTGGGGGCGACTGTACGGCGGATGTTTAGCGGTAATGCTAATTGATGGCCAAAATGTATCTACACCACTTAATTTAAATACAGTTGGTAAAGACGCATTTAAGGGTTTGATGGTTATTGATCGTTGGATGGTGCAACCAACATTGAACGATTTGGTTACTGAGTATGGTCCACATTACGGCAAACCCAAATACTACGATGTGATTACTGATGCGGTGGGACTATGTAATCAACGTATTCACCATTCACGTGTGATTCGCATCGATGGGGTAAATTTGCCCTACTGGCAATCAGTTTCTGAGAATCTTTGGGGTCAGTCTGTCATAGAGCGCCTGATTGATCGCTTAACAATTTTCGATAGTGCGACATTGGGTGCTGGACAGCTTGTTTATAAGGCACATTTACGCACATACAAGGTCGAGGGATTGCGAGATCTTATTGCTACAGGTGGTAGGGTTTATGAAGCATTAATTAAACAGATCAACCAAATCCGTCAATTTCAGTCTAATGAAGGCTTAACTCTAATGGATGCGAGTGATTCATTCGAGACGCATCAGTATAGTTTTTCAGGATTAGATAATGTCTTATTGCAACTTGGTCAACAAATATCAGGTGCTGTACAAATCCCGTTGGTTCGTTTGTTCGGTCAATCACCAGCAGGGTTGAATTCGACAGGTGAAAGCGATCTTAGCAACTATTACGATAATATTAATCAGCAACAAGAGCGTCGATTACGCACACCATTGCAAACATTATTGCGTGTTATCTCATTATCAGAATTAGGTAAGGACTTACCCGATTCATTTAAATTTGACTTTGCGTCACTTTGGCAAATTGATGATGAGAAGAAGGCTACGATTGCAAGTACAGTTACAACAGCAGTAATTACTGCGGTAGAGAATGGTATCGTCACTGAGCAGGTTGCGCTTAAAGAGCTTCGACAATCTAGTGAAATTACAGGTATCTGGTCAAGTATTAGTGATGCAGATATTGAACAAGCCAATGATGAACCGCCAGCACCGCACGCCCATGATGATAGCTTTGATGGAACAAAGGATGCTTGTAACTGGAATGAGGAAGATCATCCTAGAGCAGATAACGGACAATTCGGTAGTGGTGGATCGGGTGGTAAGTCTGAACAGCAATCTGTTGATATCACAGAAAAGCATGTGGAGGTATGCCAAGTGATCTAAGTAATACAGCAGATTTAAAGAAATATTTACTTGATAATTTACGTGGCAAGACTGTTGTAAATCAAGCCACGGGTAGAAAAGTTGGTTTCTTTAGACCGGGTATCGAATCATCATTAAAGACCCGAAGCTTAACTGTTCGTAAGATGTATATGGCTCTTCCTGAATTGATTGAAAATGCAGTACCAATCAATTATGAGGAGAACACTAAAGAGGGTAAGCAGCATCGTCAGATTGCTGGATATTCTTTACTACAAGCAACTGCAAAAATGGATGGTGAGGAATATCTAGTCAATATCAAGGTGGATAAGATGAAGAATGACGAGGATGGCAACCCTATTCGGGATGATGGTTATTATTATCATGGTATTGAAGATGTAAAAATAAAGGGTTCTTAAAAAAGAACCCTTTCTCACTTAGTACATAGCCCATCTACGCAAAGCGCAAGAAAACTATCTAAGCGATTGCTTAAATTATATTCTATTTTTCCATTGGTGACTAGTATGACGCAATCAAATCGTCACACACCAGCACGTGCGCGTAAGGTTGAAATCAAATACGGGCGACAGTTAAGACAGATTGCCAGTTATATTGATTCAATCATTAAGGGTTTTGATGTTACTGATATGTCAGTTTACCCATCTATCACAACGGCATTAAGACGATATGCCAATTCTTTAGATGATTGGGCATATAGCGCAGCGGGTCGGGTTTTAACTGATGTTGCATTGCGTGATGAGAAGACATGGATGATCTATGCAAAAGACATGTCTAAAGAATTGCGGAACCAGATTAGAAATACAGATACGGGCGCAATCTATCAACAATTGCTTGCTGAACAAGTGACGTTAATTAAGTCGTTACCGTTTGATGCTGCAAACCGTATCCATGACTTAACTACTCGTGCGTTAATTGAAGGTGGTCGATCTTCTGAGATTGCTGGGCTAATCATTGCGACTGGCCATGTAACAAAATCAAGAGCAAATACAATAGCCCGCACTGAAGTATCTCGTGCAAGTACTTTATTCACGCAGGTTAGAGCACTAGCCATTGGTTGTGATGGCTATATTTGGATGGATTCAGGGGTTGGTGATGTGCGTGATGATCACCACTTGTTAAATGGTCAATTTATTCGATGGGATAGCCTCCCAATTGTGGATAGAAAACGTGGTATTCGTGCGCACGCAGGATGTATTTATAACTGTAGGTGCTATCCTGAACCAGTAATACCGGAGTATTAAAATGAGAGATGTAAAATTTAAAGACAATATTCAGTTCGGTATTTGGAAGTTTTTAGTCAAAACTGAAGATTCTGTAAGCCCACAATTTGCTTGTGCTCAACCAGTTGATTTTGGCGTGCGTATAGGAAATGAGCATACATTGATTGGTGATGTTGGTTTTTGTGGAGGTACAACCATAAGTTGTGATGGTGCACTACCATTTATTAACTTAATTGATCAGGGTTTTACCGTTGATGTCCTAGTCAAGGTTAATGGTCAGTTTGAAGCAAGATATACCCAGCTTGAAAGTGGTGACGCTGTCTTATCAAACTTCGAGACCTGGTTTAATGATACATTTTCCAGTTATAGCCTAAGTGCACTGGCTTATTATCTTGCCGAGAGCTCTGATAAACATCTTTCGATTAACAATATGTCGGATGTAGACGTGCGTTTAGAGATGGTTTCTTATTATTATCAAATGGGTGCCATTGAACAGGACGCACAGTCAGAAAGTCCCGATTTTAATCCAACCTTTAACAAGGATGAAAATACGATTTCTTTTTGTTTGTCGGCAACTTGTACGCCAACCAACTTTACCATTACAGAAAACGATAACGATGTATCGTTAGCAGTTGCAGGTAAAGTCGTAGTATTGACTGTAAAAATCACAAGACACGGTCAAGCTGCACAAATAGTAACAGTAGAGAGAGATGGCTATTTAATAGAGAGTGATCGCTATTTAAGTGGCGAATGGTCTGTTTCTGAATCGCAGCTTTTTTATGATTTAGTTGTTTATGGAATATTTAACGAGAAT
>JBKEBH010000308.1:0-6724 GCA_047973065.1 Paracoccus sp. (in: a-proteobacteria)
GCGCGAGGCGCTATCTGCACGCGGTGTCACGGATGCGGTCGTGGCGGAATTGGTAGACGCGCAGCGTTGAGGTCGCTGTTCCTTAACCGGAGTGGAAGTTCGAGTCTTCTCGACCGCACCAGACAAAACAAAGAGCCGGCGCCCCGCGCCGGCTCTTTGTTTTTCATCCCCCTCGCTGGACCTTCCCATTCCCAGGTTCGCTGATTAGATCAAGCTCAGCCCCGCCAACCGGAGAAAACCATGTCCGCGCCTGAATGGGTGATCGCACCCGGCCTGACCCCTTATACCAACGCCGTCGCCGCCATGGAGGCGCATGTGGCGGCCATGCAGGATGGCTCGACCGAGGAGAGGATCTGGCTGGTCGAGCATCCGCCCCTTTACACCGCCGGCACCTCGGCCAAAGCAGCGGATCTTCTGGACGCCCGCTTTCCTGTTCATGAGACCGGGCGCGGCGGACAATATACCTATCACGGGCCGGGCCAGCGGGTTGTCTATGTCATGCTCGACCTGAACAGGCGCGGGCGCGATGTGCGCGCCTTTGTGCGCCAGCTGGAAGGCTGGGTCATCGCCACGCTCGCCGAATTTGGCATCAAGGGCGAGATCCGCGATGGCCGGGTCGGGGTCTGGGTGGCGCGCCCGGACAAGGCGCCGCTGGCGGATGGCTCGATGCACGAGGACAAGATTGCCGCCATCGGCATCAAGCTCAGACGCTGGATCAGCTTTCACGGCATCTCGATCAATGTCGAGCCCGACCTGTCCCATTATGGCGGCATCGTGCCCTGCGGCATTTCCGGCCATGGCGTGACCAGCCTGGTCGATCTGGGCCTGCCGGTCACGATGGAGGATCTGGACGCGGCATTGCGCAAGAGCTTTACTCTCCACTTTCCGGCTCAAACGTGATTTGACCGATGTCATGACGATTCGTCACATTCCCAGTTAAGTGCTGATGCGACACGCTGCGCGCAGCAGATACGATGAAAGGACGACACGATGAAGACCAGCCTCTTTGCCACGCTTGCCGTGTTTGCGCTTGCCGCGCCCGCGCTCGCTCAGGACGGCGACGCCGCCAAGGGCGAGAAGACCTTCAACAAGTGCAAGGCCTGCCATATGATCCAGAGCCCGGACGGAGAAGATATCGTCAAGGGCGGCAAGACCGGCCCGAATCTTTACGGCATCGTCGGTCGCAAATTCGCAGTCCAGGAAGGCTTCAAATACGGCGATGGCATTCTTGCCCTGGCTGCCGCAAATCCCGATGCGGTCTGGGACGTGTATTCGCTGAAAGCCTATGTCACCAATCCGACCGACTATCTGGATGAATATTCGGGCGACGAAAAAGCCAAGTCGAAGATGACCTTCAAACTGACCAAGGATCAGGATGATCTGGTCGCCTACCTTCTTTCCGTATCGCCCGACGCACCGGAGCAGCCGGCCGAGAGCGATGGCGCTCCCATGGCACCGGCTCAGTAAGATCGGGCAGATCCGGGCCTGAAAGTCCGGGTAAATCGGTTCGAAAAATACGAAAAATGCCCCACGCCGCCGCGCCGGGGCATTTTTTCGTTGCGCAAATCACCAGCCATGGCGCAACCTGTGACAGATTGCCGCAGAAATTGCGGCGCTGCGATCTTCTGGCAGGTGGCTGCCGGGGATCCATCCAGGGAGGTGGCGCAATGGCCGATGCAGCCGTTCAGGGTTCAGGCGAGGAACATGCCGATCGGCGCGGGTTCTTCACCCGCTGGTTCATGTCGACCAATCACAAGGATATCGGGATCCTCTACCTGTTCACGGCCGGGATCATCGGCCTGATCTCGGTCAGCTTCACCGTCTATATGCGGATGGAGATGCAGCATCCCGGCGTTCAGTACATGTGCCTCGAAGGTGCCCGCCTGATCGCCGATGCGGCCGAGCCCTGCACCCCGAACGGGCATCTGTGGAACGTGATGATCACCTATCACGGCGTTCTGATGATGTTCTTCGTGGTCATCCCCGCCCTGTTCGGCGGCTTCGGCAATTACTTCATGCCGCTTCAGATCGGCGCACCGGACATGGCCTTTCCGCGGCTGAACAACCTCTCCTACTGGCTCTATGTCTGCGGGGTGGCGCTTGGCATTGCCTCACTGCTGGCGCCGGGCGGGAACGGGCAAAGCGGATCCGGCGTCGGCTGGGTGCTTTATCCGCCGCTTTCGACCAATGAGGGCGGTTATTCCATGGATCTGGCGATCTTTGCCGTCCATGTTTCGGGCGCATCTTCGATTCTGGGCGCGATCAATATCATCACCACCTTCCTGAACATGCGTGCCCCGGGCATGACCCTGTTCAAGGTGCCGCTTTTTGCCTGGTCGGTCTTCATCACCGCCTGGCTGATCCTGCTGTCGCTGCCGGTCCTGGCCGGCGCCATCACCATGCTGCTGATGGATCGCAATTTCGGCACTCAGTTCTTCGACCCTTCGGGCGGCGGAGACCCGATCCTTTACCAGCACATCCTGTGGTTCTTCGGCCATCCCGAGGTCTACATGATCATCCTTCCCGGCTTCGGTATCATCAGCCAGGTGATCTCGACCTTCTCGCGCAAGCCGATCTTCGGCTATCTGCCCATGGTGCTGGCCATGGCCGCCATCGGGGTGCTGGGTTTCGTGGTCTGGGCCCATCACATGTACACGGTCGGCATGTCGCTGACCCAGCAGAGCTATTTCATGCTGGCCACCATGACCATCGCGGTGCCGACCGGCATCAAGGTGTTCAGCTGGATCGCGACCATGTGGGGCGGCTCGATCGAGTTCAAGACGCCGATGCTCTGGGCCTTCGGCTTCCTGTTCCTGTTCACCGTCGGCGGCGTGACCGGGGTGGTGCTGAGCCAGGCCCCACTCGACCGGGTCTATCACGACACCTATTACGTCGTGGCGCATTTCCACTATGTGATGTCACTTGGCGCGGTCTATGCGATCTTTGCCGGGATCTATCTGTGGATCGGCAAGATGAGCGGGCGGCAATATCCGGAATGGGCCGGTCAGCTGCATTTCTGGATGATGTTCATCGGCTCGAACCTGATCTTCTTCCCTCAGCATTTCCTGGGCCGGCAGGGCATGCCCCGCCGCTATATCGACTATCCCGAAGCCTTCGCCTTCTGGGACAACATCTCATCGATCGGGGCCTATATCTCCTTCGTCTCCTTCCTGTTTTTCATCGGCATCGTCTTCTACACCCTGTTTGCCGGCAAACGCGTGAGCGAGAACAATTACTGGAACGAATATGCCGATACGCTGGAATGGACCCTGCCTTCGCCCCCGCCCGAACATACGTTCGAGCAACTGCCCAAGCGCGAGGATTGGGACCACAGCCACGCCCATTAGCCGGGCTTACGACAATATGCGGTCCCGGAACATCCCGGGACCTATCGCGATGCGACCCAACGTCCTGATATTCTATCCTCTTATCCTGTGAGCAGCCCGGAACGGGCCATACCCGATGAATGGACGAAAATATGACGGCCGGCATGTGCTGCGCATCTGGCCCCACCGTTCGCTGTCACAGCGCGGCTTTGTCTGGTTCATTGCCGTCACCGCGACGCTGGCGAGCCTGCCGCTTCTTGCCGCGCTTGGCCGGGTGATGTTCTGGGTGCTGCGGCCCTTCATGCTCGTCATGCTTGGCGCCTTGCGGTGGGCGATTGCCCACAGCTACCGCGACGGCACCATCGAAGAATTGCTGGAACTGACACCCTGGCAGCTCAAGCTGACCCGGCGCGATCCCGGACGAGCGGACCGGCACTGACGCGCCAATCCTTACCGGATCCGCGCCGGGCTGCGCCCGGGGCCGCTCGTCCATTATCCTGTCCTGACCGAAGATCAGAGCAGCTGGCCGCGAGGTCGAACTGGGGGGCCTCCTGAGCCCGGAGAACCGCGAATCGCTGCGGATCACAGCTGAACCGCGAATTGCTCTGGTCGCGAGGTTGAAGGGGGGCTTTCCGCCCCCCGTCCTAACGGACTCCCCCCGGAGAATATTTGCACCAAAGTGAAAGGGCGCTCGGATATTCGGAAGGAGTCGCCGATGTGAAAGCGCCCCCCTGCTGTGCTGTAACTAATTATTTCGCAATGAGTGTAATCAATTATTTCGCAATATTGATATCTACCAAGATGGCTAATTATTTGAATTAACAAAGAAAACCCTGTTCAGGAGCATTGCCGCAGTCGGCGATCCTGTCTTCGATCATAACCCATTGATATTATTGAATGCGGCAGAACTTGAGGACCCTATTGAGGACCTTCTTGCTTCGTCATCTTGAAACCGATCCGATGAAGCGGCGAATCGTCAGGATAGGTGGCCAGCGGGCCTTTGGTATACTCTCGCTTGCGTTCGTGAATTTCAACAAGCCGCTGAATGTCTTCGCCTATTGTGTAAATAGCGCTAAGCCGCGCTGTGACTTCTTGATCATCGGCCACCGCTAGCACACTGCCGACTATCTGCCGAACTGCTTCTTGGTCACAAATCCGAAGCATCCTAACGATGGCTGCCTCATCGTCCGTCCAATCTGGAACGCCCTCCACTGCTATACCTAGTATAGCGGCACCACTCGGTACACTTCCGATTGGGTCATGTTTTGATGCGAAGTAATCTTCTGAAATATCGCAATTTTTTGCAATTTTTGACAGTGTGAAGCTATCAGGGGTGGATCTTCCAGTCTCGTAATTCGCTAGCGCAGAACGGGATATGCCCGCTCGCTTGGCGAAAGCTTCTTGAGTCTCTTCACCCCGAAGGAAACGAATTCGCCTGGCAACTGGGGCCAACTCTCCTTTTCCACGTCTTGACATTTGTGCTGCTTGTGTCCATTGTGTTGTATATATATGATACAATAACAAAGCGCAATGTCAAAGACAGCACATCAGGTCAAATCAGAATTGATTGCCCAAGGTAAGTCGGTGCCAGATTGGGCAAAGGAGTACGGCTTTCCCGTCCGGTCGGTTCGGGCCGTGATCTACGGACACAACAAGGGTTTGCGAGGACAAAGCCATAGGATTGCGGTGGCGCTTGGTATGAAAGCTCGCCCCGAATGATGATGCTTTCGTCAAGTGACTTTGCGCGTATGCGCGGCATCTCGGATAGGGTTGCACGCAAAGCGTTTGCGCAGCGACGGTATTGCGGTCATCAACTGCCTATCGTCGAAACTGTTTCCGCGCGTGGCGGCAATGGTGGGCGGGTACTTCGCTTGAACGTCAATGCAGCGAGTCCCAGCCTACTTGAATTGATCGGTGTGACTGAAACAGCCCTTTCAATGCATGTTGAAAGCCGAATTCAGACGCGCCCTGATGACCGGCACGTCACTGTTGCGTCGGACAGGCAGCGGATCATAGCACCGATCCTCACCACCAAGCGGGGCACGTCAGAGCGGGCACAGATATTCCGCGAGATTGCGGCGCAGCCCGCACATCAGATCGGCGGAAAACTGCAGTCGGTTGCGGAGCGCACACTGCGCGATTGGGTAACGGCTGCGGAAAGCAGTGGCCCTGCTTCGCTTTCGCCAAAGCTGCGCGCTGATCGCGGCAAGGCCCGCACCCTGATCACACGGGACTGGGACAAGCAGATTGACCTGTCCGATGACGAAAAGCAGCGGATCGCGCACGAAATTGCGTTAAAAGCACGCAGCATGGTCGCCAATGACGGCACGTCCGAACGCGAGGCTCGGCGCATCTGCGAAAGTCGCCTTTTCCATCACTGCCGTGAAGCTGGTTCGCAGTTGCCGCAGCCGAAACTGCGGCGGCTTTGCAAGCTGAATGCCAAGTGGGGTGACCGTCAGGAATTGAAGAAATTCAATCTCGTCTACCTGAAAAACAAGGACCACAAGGCATTTCAGGACAGCGCCGTTCCGCGCATCAGCCGTGAGCTGCACCCAATGCCCATGGGCCTGCTTGTCGGCGACGTTCACTATGTTGATCTGCTGGTCAAAGAGGACGACGAAACGATTCGCGTTCGTCTTATTCATTGGATGGATGCATCCAGCCTGTTCGTCTGGACCACGCCCGTGTTCCTGTCAAAGGGTCAGGGTGCCGGGCAAGAGGACGTTGCCGAAGCCCTGTGGCAGGTTTCGTCCTGTCGCCATGGCGGCATTCCGCAGCAATATTACCTCGACAACGGTTCGGAATATGCGGCGCTGACCGACGCGATGATGCGGCTATCATATCTCGCTGATATGGACTTCGGCGTCACGTTGGCCAAGCCCTATTCGCCGACATCGAAAGGCGACATAGAAGGCCATTTCAATATCCTTGAACACATCTTCAAGGGCCTGCCGGGCTGGATCGGCGGAGACCGGACGAACAAAAAGAGCCAGAACAAGGGTCAGGTTACCCAGCCATATTGCAAAGGTCTGGCGGCTCTGGAAGCCGATATTCAGGCTGCCGTTGCGATCTATAATGATCGACCACAAAGCGGTCGGCTCGACGGCCTGTCACCCTTGGAAATGCTGGACCGAAAGATCGCCGAGACCGGCTTTGAGGCTCGCTTTCCAAGCGAAGAATCGTTCGACCTGATCTTCAGCAAATCGAAGCCGAAAACTATTCGTCAAAACGCCATCGAGCATGCCAGCAAGAAATGGCGCTCTCCCCTGCTGGACGGACTGAGCTACCCCCCGAAAATCGGACAGTGACGGAAGCTACGATCTGACGTTTGCTGGTCTCCAAGGACGAGGAGATCAGAACATGAAGAAGCGCAGGAACCATGATGCAGGCTTCAAGGC
>JBKEBH010000326.1:0-14012 GCA_047973065.1 Paracoccus sp. (in: a-proteobacteria)
ACACAGGCTCCGAGCGCACCGCACACGCCCTAAGAATCCCCGACTTTACAGGTTGTTACCGGATAATCCCGGCTATTCCCACATAATGGCCCTTCACTGCAGGAATGCTTGTTACCCAACACTGGGCGCGCCCCTCTGGCCCTGTGAGCCGGACCGCCGCCATTGGCATTATCGGCTCGGCAGTGCTTGGCATGGTGATCGGCATGTCGCTGCTGCTCTTTGCGCTTCAGGGCGGCAAGATCGGCATCGTCTCGGCGCTTTCGGCGCTCTCGCCGGTGGTCATCCTGCCGATCCTGTGGGTGGTGACCGGCGCCCGGCCCAGCCTGACCAGCTGGATCGGCGCACTGATCGCGGTGATCGGCATGACGCTGATCTTCCTGCGCTGAATCAATAGGCGACGCTGCCGGTTCCCGCCGGCAGAGCGCCATAAGGCAGCCAGACCGTCTTCCACTGCACGGCGTGATCGAGGAAGACCCGTCCCTGCGGCTTCAACCAATCGCGATTGGCAAAGGCGAAAACCGGCTTGAGATTGCCCGTCGAAGCCTTCTGAACCGCTGCCGCATCCGCGCCGCAATACCACAGGGCCGCGACATCTTCATGCGCGGCCAGCACCACCGCCAGCTCATCCTTGGCGCCCGAGACGATATTGACCACACCGCCCGGCAGATCCGAAGTGTCGAAAACCTGCGCCAGATCGAAGGCCGCCGCCGGGTCGTTCTGCGCCGGCACCACGACCACGCGGTTGCCCATGGCAATCGCCGGGGCGATCAGGCCGACCAGAGCCGTAAGCGGCGCGTCATTGGGGCAGACGATCCCGATCACGCCGAAAGGCTCGGGGATGACATTGATCAGATGGCCGGGCTTGGTGTGCACATTCGCGCCGTCGAACTTGTCGGCCCAGGCGGCATAATGAAAGAGGCCGCGAATGGCCGCGTCCAGTTCTTTCGCGCCATGCTTCCTGCCCAGATCGCCGGCCCGCTGCGCCAGATTTTCGGCAATGAAATAGAGCACCTGCGCCCGCGCATGACCGCCCATCGCCGCCCATTTGCCAGCCTTCAGCGCCGCCTCGACCGCATTGCGGATATCCTTGCGACTGCCGAGCGGAACCAGATCGCCCGAGGCCGCGCGATAGCTTGCCCCGCCATCGGGCCGTTTCTGCGCGCCGCCGATATAAAGCTTCGCGGTCCGGTCGATCCCGCCTGCCGCAGCGGTGCCATCGGGCATAATGGCCAGCGGAACAGCCGGCATTTCCCTAGCCGGCTTGACCGCCGGCCCGGTCAGGTAATCGAGCATGCCAACCCGCCCGCCCTCACGGCCATAGCCGGATTCGCGCATCCCGCCAAAGGGGGCGGCGGCGTCGAACATATTGGCGCCGTTGATCCAGACCACGCCGGCCTTGACCTGCGCGGCCAGATCGGTGGCGACGCTCGCGCTTTCCGACCAGATCTGCGCGGCCAGACCGTAGCGGCTGTTATTGGCTAGGCTGATCGCCTCATCGGCGCTGCGGAAGCTGGTCAGCGTGGCGATCGGGCCGAAGATTTCCTCGCTCCAGGCCGGATTGGCCGGCGAGACGGCGCGCAGATAGCCGGGCGCGACAAAGCACCCCTCGCCCGGCTCGCCGCCGACCAGATCGGCGCCGGCAGCCATGGCACCGCGGCAGAGGCTGCTGATGCGATCCTTCTGCACCGGATGGACAATCGCGCCGATATCGGTGGACTTGTCCAGCGGCGGGCCGACCCGCAGCCGATCCAGCCGGCGCCGCAGCAAGGTCTCGAACCGCGCGGCCACGGCTTCGGCGACCAGAATGCGCGAGCCGGCGCAGCAGACCTGGCCCTGATTGAACCAGATCGAATCGACGACGCCCTCGACCGCCGCATCGAGATCAGCATCTTCCATGACGATGAAGGGCGATTTGCCGCCCAGCTCGAGCGTCAGGCGTTTCCGCGTACCGGCGGTTGCGGCCCGGATGGTGCGCCCGACCTCGGTCGAGCCGGTGAAGGCGATCTTGTCCACATCCGAGGCAACCAGCGCCGCCCCGGTCTCCCCATCGCCGGTCACGATATTGACGACGCCCTTCGGCAGGCCGACTTCCTGGCAGATCTCGGCGAAAGCCAGCGCGGTCAGCGGGGTATATTCAGCCGGCTTCAGCACGACAGTGTTGCCGGCGGCAAGCGCGGGCGCGACCTTCCAGGCCAGCATCAGCAGCGGGAAATTCCACGGGATGATCTGCCCGGCCACACCGATGGCGGCATGGTTGGGAAATTCCTCGGCCAGCAGCTCGGCCCAGCCGGCATGATGATAGAAATGACGCACGACCAGTGGAATATCGGCATCGCGCGATTCCCGGATCGGTTTGCCATTGTCGAGCGTTTCGAGCACCGACAGGAAACGCTCGCGCTTCTGGACGGTGCGGGCAATCGCGTAAAGATATTGCGCCCGCTCATAGCCGGACAACCCCGCCCATTTCGGTTGCGCCTTGCGCGCGGCCTTGACGGCGGCGGCGATGTCATCGGCTGTGCCCTGGCTCACTTCGGCCAGCAGATCGCCGGTTGCGGGATCGCGTGTCTCGAATGTCTGGTCCGCCCTGGTGACGCTGCCGTCGATGAAATGACCGAAGCGGCCACGCGCCTTCAGCCAGTCGCGCACCGCGCCTGCATCTTCGACCGAAGGGCCGTATTCCATGGTTTCCATGATCTCGCTCACTGTCGGCATATTTGTCCTCAGGCCATGGTCAGGCGATGGGCCGCAGCATAGCGGCCGGTCACATAATGGCTGATCTGGCGTTCCAGATCGCCCAGAAGCGAGCTGGCGCCGATCCTGAACCGCGCCGGTGCCAGCCAGTCGCGGCCGAGTTCCTCGGCCATCAGCACCTGCCAGCTGATCGCATCCTTGGCGGTTTTGAGCCCGCCCGCCGGCTTGAAGCCGACCTGAAAGCCGGTCAGGTCCTGATAGTCGCGAATGGCGCGGCACATGACCAGAGAAACCGGCAGCGTGGCATTGACGCCTTCCTTGCCGGTCGAGGTCTTTATCCAGTCCGAGCCCGCCTGCATGGCGACATGACTTGCCTTGGCGACATTTTCCAACGATTTCAGATCGCCCGTCGCCAGGATCGCCTTCATCTTCGCGCGCCCGCAAGCCTCACGCATGGCCCGGATCTCATCATAAAGCGCGGCCCAATTGCCCTGCAGGACATGGGCGCGGGTAATCACGATGTCGATTTCATCGGCACCCTGATCGACCGCATAGCGGATCTCAGCCAGCCGCAGATCCAGCGGCATCAGCCCGGCCGGAAAGCCGGTCGCAACCGAGGCGACGGGAACGTTCGAGCCTTTCAGCGCCCGCTTGGCGGCGGCAACCATGGTCGGATAGACGCAGACCGCGCCGGTGGTCAGGCTATCCACCCCCATCGCCGCCAGCAGATCGGGGGCGACCGGCTGGCGCGCCTTGGCGCAAAGCCGGGCAACGCGGTCTTCGGTATCGTCACCGGCCAGCGTGGTCAGGTCGATGCAGGAGATGGCATTGAGCAGCCAGGCCGCCTGCCATTCCTTCTTGAGCGAGCGCCGCGCCGGCAGGCTGGCCGCCCGCCGCTCGACCGCCGGGGTATTGATGCGGATCTGATCGAACCATTCCGGCGTCAGCTCGGTGCCGGGATTGGGTCTGTTCTCGGGCATGATGATCTCTGTGTGATGCTTGCGCCAAGGTAGCGGTGGAACAGGCCTGCGGCAAGCTTACTGGCTGATTCTCCTGGCTCCGAAAGCGAGAAAGCATCGCAGCTTCGCGCGAAAGGCCCTCCTCCCGTGATCGTCGTCATAACACGATAGACCAGATGCACCCGGCCAGGCACATATCTCGTGGAATCCCGGCCACTAATGGCAGGTTCGACCTCGCTTTGCGAATATTCGGCAACATCCAGCTTATCACCGCGCACGCTGTCATCGTTCTCAATAGCGAAGGACAAACGGGCGCCCATCAGATCCTGGATGAGCCTGCCGCCCTCACTTCGGATTGCGCGGCTTGCCCTTCCAGGTGCCCAGCCAGCCGCGAAACCCCTTGCGGGCTTCGGTATATTCCTGGCTGACCCGCTCCATGGCGGCATCGGCGCTGGCATCGACACTGTCTATGGCATCCGACACCCGCTTGCTTGCCGGCGCGATGGTGCGTTCATGGAACTGGTTCCACATCCGCCAGATCAGCACCAGGATCAGCCCCAGCACCGCCAGGATCATCATGGCCGGCCAGTTCAGCGCACGGACGTCAGGGCCCGCAACCGGCTTCATCGAAATCGCATTGGGATAGATCGAGACGATCGGGATCCGCCAGCCATAGGCCGTGATATTGACCCATTGCGGATCGCGGGAATCGGATTTCAGATTGGTCGCCTCGGCATGCAGGTTCGAGCTGTCATATTTGAAGTAGGGCGGCCAGATCAGTCCGGTATCCTCGTTGCGATAGACGAAGACCTTGCCATTGGGGCGCACGGTTTCAATAAAGCGGATATCGCGCTGACCCGAGGCGTTCTGTACGGTTCCGGTATCTTCCGAAGCATAGAACATGGCATTGCCGCCGACATCGGTCAGGCGGTTATAGGTATTGGTGATGCGCACCGTGTTCATGCTGGGCAGCGCATAATCGAGGAACAGAAACACCGCGAGGCCGAAGACCACGCCCAGGGTCACCTTGACATAATACATCACCGTGCCTCCTTATTGCACATTCACGAGCCAGGCGATCACCCCGATGGCGACCGTCGGCAGGATGAAGACCAGGGCAACCAGCCGGGCCTTCAGCGTCTTCTGGAACCCCCGCATCGCCAGATGCACGAAACGCCGGCGCTGCGGGCTGTCGCCGGCCCGGTCGGGATGGCGGCGGTCCCATTCGTCTTCCAGCGCCTCGGCCTTGGTCGAGCGCAGATAGATGGTCAGCATCAGATAGAAGATTGCCTCGACAAGGAAAAGCAGGAAGGCCAGCCGGATGAGCGCCATGGCTTATTTCCCCCATGGGCCGCGCAGGGCCGGTTTCGAGGGCTGGATCTGATCGGCATTCCAGCGCAGCCCTTGCGAGCCGGAGCGCCAGTCCATGGCATCCTCGGAAAGCACCGGCTCGGCCCCTTGCCGGGTGGCTGAGCCCCAGGGACCAACGACCGGCTTTTGCGGGGCCGGCTCATCCATGCCGGGCTCAGGCCCGAACAGTGCCTCGCGCGTGCCCTGTTTATCGATCTGATATTCCCGCGCCAGCTGATTGGCGACATATTCCTTCTTCGCCTCTTCCCAGGTCTGATAGCGCTTGTAGAACAGAGGCGTGTGCATGATGAACAGCGCGCGCACATCCTTGGGAGCCAGTTCGGTCAGCATCTGGTTGACCAGATCGCGGGCCGGGCCGGCGCTGGCGCGGATCGCGTAGAAATAGGCTGGATCGGCGCTGTCGATGACCGGCCAGGGGCCGCCCTCCTCGGCATAGCGCAAAAGCGCCGAAAGCCCGCGCGGCTCATCGGGCAGGCCCGAGCCCATCCGCGCCGCCGCCCGGCGCAGCGCCGAGCGGGTGCCGTCGCCGGTGTCGATCCCGAGGCGGGTGGCGGCATCGACCAGAATGAAGTCGATCTTCTGGCGCAGGATCGCCGCGCCGTCAGCGCCTTTGGCGGTAATCACCGGCTCGGCAAGCGCATTGCGCACCATCCACATCGCCAGCGCATTGGTGTCGTGCAGCGCGATCATCTTCACGCCGGGCAGCTCGGTGTCATATTCGGGATTGGTGAAAACCGCCGGATCGGTGAAGACCATCGCCTTCTCGCGCGGGCTGCGGAAGACATAAACCCCGCCAAACATCGAGCTCCAGAAATCGGGCACCGGATAATCGGCGGCCTCCAGGTGGACCGGATTGCGGATGACATCGCCGGTTTCCCTGGCCTGTTCGATCATCCGGGCGATCAGAACATCGTCATACCAGGCGCCCGGCTCGGTCCGAAAACGTTCAATCAGCGCGGTCAGCTTGTCTGCGCCGGCGACATGGTTGCCGGTGGTATCGGCGCTGATCCGTATCCGGCCGATATTCATCAGATCGGCCGGGGTCTTCACCTGCCAGACCATATCGTCCATCTCGCCGACCACCGCATCGCGGGCGGTCAGGCTGAAAAGCTGGCTTTCATTATCATGGATAAACTGCTTGAGCAACTCGCGCAGGATCGAGAGATCGGCATTCAGAAGCGGCGCGGTCTTCTGTTCCGTCGTCAGCAGGATGAACTGACGATGCGCGCCTTCGGGGTTGAGGTAATCGAGATCGCCGATCTCGTCCCCGACCTCGGGCGAGAAGCCGGCGAGGTCGATGTGAAATTCGCTGAGCGCCGTTTCCTTGCCGATCACCAGCTTCAGCGCCCGGTTATAGCGCGCAACCCATGCCGGGCTGTCCACCCGGATCATGTTGCCGAACATCAGGCCTTTTTCGATAAGACGTTTCATGCTGCGACGACCCTCCCACTCCAATAGTCATCTTCGCAGAGTATAAGCTCTAGCTCGAAAATCGCCTCTTTAAGCTCTTGATATGGTTGAAACGTCTGTGCAGCCAGACTCAGCTTAGGCCGCAGCTTTTTCATTTGTTTCAATATTCCTAAAGCCTGCCTGCTAGCGCCCACCTCAGGAGAATCCGTCGGAAAACTACCCACCGATAGCGCCGCATGGTATCTGGAGCGAAACGTCCTGATATTCACAAGCACACGAAGAAAACGCTCTCGGGGGCCAAACTCATCCGGAAGAAATGGCCCCAAAACCCTTATATTAGGCGTGTGCCCGTCAGCGTCCCTGGTCCATTCCCAAGTTTCCGCCCGTCCTACAAGTTCGATTAGGCTATCAACCAGCGTTGTAAGCAACTGATCAGCCTGCTCACGTCGCCTTTGGTCCTGCTCTTCTTCATAGATTTCGCCCTGCAACCTAAGCACCCTAACCTGATCAGCTTGCGCGTCTGCCATTCTCGAAAGCTCCTTACGCTGTTCAGCAAGCTCTTGCCCCTGCAGCCATACTGTCGCAATCAGCCACACAAAGGCGAGCGCTCCTGCGAAACCCGCCAAACTGTCACCTATCGCATTAGGAGGCAGTGTCAGAAACTGACTGAACTTATCAACGCAAATCGAATCTTTGCAGTCCTTGAGGCTGGCAAGCCACGCGCCGAAAATCGCAACAACGAGAGACGCGTAAATCCCCCAGACTATCGGATTGTCAAATCTCCAGAACCGCCGCTCTTTGGAGGTCAAACGTCGCCCCCCCGATACCGCTTCTGCGCCTCGGCCATCCGCTCCATGCCCCGCACGGCTTCCTCGATCGCGGTTTCGTCGCTGCTGTCCGCATAGCGCCATTCGCTGTCGGCGTAGCGGTTGATTTCCTGGGCGATCATTTCGGTGGTGATCGGCTGGCGCAGCTCGGAGATCATCGCCAGCTTGGTCTCATAGGGCTGATGCAGGAAGGGCTCCGGGGTTTCGAACCAGGCGTCGGGCATGTCGAAATCCATGGCGCGCGCCTTGATCGCGTCGGTGATGTTCTTGACAGCACGACCCGTGAAACGCTCATCGGCCTGGCTGATCGCGTAAAGATAGGCGCCGAAATCGGCAATGCTGTCGAGCGGGCCGAGCTCCGTGGTGACCTCGGTCCAGACCCTGGCCAGCCCGGCTTCCTGCGGCTGGTTGTGGCGGGCGAGGCTGCCGGCGAGCGCGGTCTTGATCGCCTGCGCCTTCATCAACTCATGATCGCCGAGCGGGATCTCATGGCGCTTGCCCATCAGCAGCGAGAGGATGTCGATATAATCGGCCTGGGTCTTGGGTCCGTCGATCAGGAAGCGCGCCCCTGCCCGCTGGCGCAGGGCATCGTCCAGCGATTCCGCGTAATTGGTGAACATGCCGAAGGTTGCGTTACCGCGCACGATGGTCGAGGCCCCGGCGAAGGCCTCCATCAATACGGCGGTGATTTCCTGCTGGCCGGATGAGGATTGCTTGTCGCCGCGCTTGCCGGCGATCTGGTCGATATCGTCAATGGTGCCGAACCCGATGACTGACGGATCAATCACCGCATTGATGAAGGCGCGCGCGTTCTGGCCCGACTTGCCCTGATAGCTGTCCACATTGTCGATCGAGAGATTCTCATAGCGGAAAGGATAGCCCGCCACCGTGCAGTAATCGTTGATCAGCCCGGCCATCATCTGAATGAGGGTGGTCTTGCCGGTACCGGGTTTGCCATCGCCAAGGAAGGTGTAAATGAAGCCGCCTAGCTCGACGAAAGGGTTCATCCGCCGCTCGAAATCATAGGCGACCATCATCCGCGCCAGCCGCATCATCTGATGTTTGGCAATCGCATTGCCGACGACTTCCTCGGGCTTCTTGAAGGCCAGCTGGACCGGCTTGCCGCGCGCCTTGGTCGCGGGTGCAAAACCCGAGATCGGCAGATCATCGGCCGCCACCCGCCAGCTGGCGCCGGAAAAGGCCCCGGTGCGCGGCGCGGTCTCGGCCCTCGCCTGAACGGCGGCGGACAGGGCCTCCGCATAGGCGATGACCGTCGCGATCAGCGCCTTGTCGTCAGAAACCCCGCGCGCAAGGTTCTGATCCAGCTCCCAGAGCGCGCCTTGCAGGGCGATCAGCGGGTTGTCGGTCAGGGCCTCGTCCGCCGTCACCCCCTCCACCGTCTCGGAGCCGGCATGTTCGGCCAGCAGAAAGGCGGTGGCATGGGCGAAAACCGACAGCGTCGCCAGCGCTTCGACCGCCAGCAGCTCGGAAAATTCGCCGCGCCGGTCCGCTGGCAGGCGGCCTTCGAGATTGGCGCGTTTCAACTCCGCCGCGCCGGTCCGGGCCGCGACCTCATCCGAGACCGCCAGCGCAATCGCAATGGCACGGCGCAGGGCCCGCGCGACGGTTGCCGCCGCCGGCGAGGCCAGATCGTCGCCGCCCATTCCCTCGATCCGGTCGATCAGCTGGATGCCCTCGGCCCGCTGGGTCGAGCGTCCGGCCAGCCCCGGCGTGGTCGAGCGAAAGCGCGAGGTGCGGGGAATGCCCGGCGAGCGTTCCGGCGCGGCCTGCACGGCGGCCTTGCCGAGGCGCGGCGCATGGTCAAAGCCGGTCAGCAGCGACAGCGCCTGCGGGTAATGGGCGCGGATTTCAGCTTCGGGCAGTTCCATCTCGTTACGGGCGTCCATTCGGGTCCTCTTTAATCCACATTCCGGGGTAATCGGTGACAAAGCCGTCGGCATCGACAGCCAAATCGGTTTCAAAACCGGGCGAGGCATAATGCCAGCCGGCCTCATGGCGCTGATAGCTTTGCGGCAGGCGTCGCAACTGCCAATCTGCCGGGTCGAGCCAGACCGCCGCCAGATCGGCGCGTGCCTGTCCGGATGCGCGCAGGCGCCGGATCGGCAGGGTATTGGTCGCAGGGGTGAAGCCGAGGTCGATATCCTGCAAGCCGGTCAGATCGGGCAGCTCCTCGCCCGATACATGCCAGATGCCTTCGTCACTGCGATGGGCCGACAGGGTCAGCTCATGCGCACCAATCCGCCCCTGCACCCGAACCGAGCGCGTCCGCCACAGGCTGTCGCAGGTGATCAGGTAACCAAGATGCGCCGGCCCTTCCGGCGCCTGCCAGACCGCACAGCCCTCCAGCCCCTGCCGGATGCCGTCTTCCCAGATCCGGCAAGTATCATGGCCCGGCAGATCAAGCCGGCGCCAGAGGATCTGCGGATCGCGCGCCATCAGCGATATCCGGTCACGCTGCCATCGGGGCGCGGGACATATTTGCGGATATTGCGAAAGCCGGGCGGATCCAGCTCGGCCAGCGACTGATAGGGCCGCACCGGCAGGATCAGCGCGCGTTCCACGGCACTGGCGCCCTGCCCGGCCCCGCCCATATCCAGCGGGTCGAGCTTGAAGATCTGGCGTTCGGTGACGCTGAAGAACCCGCTCGCCTCCATGACGGCGCGTTCGGCCTGAAGATCCTCGACGGTCAGCGCCACCGCCCAATCTTCGCCGACCGGGGCGCGGGCATTGTCCAGCACCTCGCGGATCGGCCCTTCCTGCGTGGTGAATTGCTGCGAATAGATCGGTCCCAGCAGCAGCCGGCGCAGCCGGAACGGATGCAGTTTCGGGAAGTCGCGATCAAAGCCCTGGGCAATGGTCAGAAGTTGCAGCGAGGTCACCGATTGCGCCATCAGATGGGCGCAGACCTCGGGCCAGCGTTTGGGATCCTCGGCCAGCGGGTGGCGGCCGCTGTCATCGCAATCCATCAGATAAAGCACCGGAATATTGAGCTGGCTGTCATAGACCGCCCAATGGATCAGCCAACGCCGCCGGTTGCCGGCATCGGACAGCCAATAGGCCTGCGGATGCATCTGCGGCCAGAACAGCCCGCCCTTCGCCAGCGCCTCATAGTAATAGCGCTGCGACATCGCATATTGCAGCCGGGTCGGAATGGTCAGATCGCCGACGATCTGGCGCACCATCGCATCCTTGATCTGATCGCTGTCCTGACCGCGCGCCAGCTGATCGGAGGCCTGCGCGGCATCGGCGGCCATCTGGGCGATCTCGGCCCAGACCGGATAGCCCGATTCGTGCACGTCAATGGTCAGGAACTTGCGCAGCGGGCCATCGACACGGCCCGAGACCAGATATTTCATCGACAGCGCCTGAACCGAGGCCAGCATGGCGCGCAGGTAGGATTCGACGATCTCGGTCTCGGTCCGGGTGGACAGCCCGTCACGCACGGTTTCAGACAGCACCGCCGGCAAAGTGGTGGCGATCAGGCTCAGCTTGTCGAAATAGCGCCGGGCGATCAGATCGTCGTCGAGCTGCCGGTGATCGGCGTCGAGAGTGCCGGTTTCAGCCATTCAAACCTCTCCAAAAGCTTTGGAATCTGGCCGGTCCAACAGGCTGGACCCGACCGCCCGAGACCGCGGGGCAGCCACCCCCGCTAAGGGATGGCCGGCGGCCAGGCAATCAGCCACCGTAAAGGTTCTTGTCGTGCTTTTCGACGATCTGGGCGAAGCGGCGGGCGAAGCGTTCGTCGGCCTTGGCCTTTTCTTCCAGAACCTTGCGGGCAAACACCATGTGATCGCCATGCGCTTCCAGCATGTCGGCCATCCGGTCGTTGGTCGCGGTGCCGATGGCGGCCATCTGGGCCTGGGCTTCCTGATCGGTCTTGACCCCGATCTCGTTGATGCGGTGGGCCACGTCCTGCTGCTGCGCGGTCTTGAGCGATTTGGTCAGCGCATCATAGAGCACCACCCGCTGCTTGGTATCCGTCTGCAGCTTGTTGATCAGCACCATCTGGGTCGCGGCCTGGTTCTGAAGACTGTCCACCCAGGTCTTGCCGGCCTCGATATAGCGCTCAAGCGTCTGCGATTTCGCCAGCGCGACCTGCTCGTCCTGCACCAAGGCGTTATGGTCCTTGTTGGCATTGGCCAGCTCGGTTTCCAGCCGGGTCCGGTCAGACGGGTCCGTGGTGGTGGCGACCTTGTTTTCTAGCTCGATCAGCTGCGGGTCGAGAGCGCGGATCTTCTCGCGCAGCGATTCCAGCACATCGACCGTGGCCTCGCGCTCATCGAGCGTGGCGGTCAGGTTCGCTTCGACCTTGCCCTTCTGATCATTAAGCTGAGCCAGCTGGCCCTGCAAAAGCCGGGTGATCACGTCGGATTTGGAAATCAGATCCTGAAGCTTGTCGTCGATGGATGCGCCGCGCAGGCGCTCCTGGCGCATGGCCTCGGACTTGCCGCCCGCGAAAATGCCGACAAAGCTTTCCCAGGCGGTCTTGGAGTGAAGCTCTTCAAAATCCTTGGAAAAACCGGCAGTGACATCATCAAGCCCCATGATCAGCTCGGCGATATTGGCGTTCATCGCCTCGGTATGGGCGTGAACATCGGCCAGCGTCGCATTGGCGATGTCGATGGCGGGCTCTGCCACTTCGGCGCGCGCGCTCGCGCGGTCGAGCTGGCCGGTGATTTCGGCGATCTTGCCTTGCGTCAGCACGATCTGCTTCTGCGTGTCGGTGATTTGCTGGTCGAGCGATGCCATCGGTTACCCCCTGATAACGGAACTGAACAAGACATTAGGATCAGACCCGGCGCATACAAGATCTATCCGGGCAATTCGAGCCGGAAAAGCGACCGGCGACAGATTGGGGCAAGACGCCTGTCCGCGCGCCAGAGGATTACAATTCCACTACCTTCCTGGCGAGAACCCAGGCGACCGGGATCGAAATGATGGCACCGATGGCGGCAGCGGTCAGGATCGACTGGAAACCGCCATAGCCCATGGAAAGCACGGCGATGATGCCGATCCCGGCCAGAACGGTCATGGAAAGCGTGAGCATGAGAAGGAAAAGTCTGGGTATGGGTTCACCTGCGGCTGAAGCTGGGCGAACCATAACCCCGCCGGGCGCAGTTGCATTGATCCGCATCAAACTGGAGATGGCGCCTCGGTATGGAGAAATCGGAATTTCAACTCCCGGCCGATCTGTGCAACAAGCCGGGCGATTGTCGGGTCCGAGGGAGGAAATGAAGGAATTGGGCATCAAAATTCTGCTGCTGCCACTGGCGCTGGCGTTTTCCTGCCTGCTCGCCGGAGTTTATGGCGCCGTTCACAACCAGATCTCCTTCACGGTCGCGCCGCAGTATTTTTACGAATTCAAGTTCTTTCAATTCCAGATCCCGCCCAAGCTGCAGAACCGGCTTGGCGCTTCCATCATCGGTTGGAGAGCCAGCTGGTGGATGGGGCTGATCATCGCCGTTCCGGTCTATACGCTGTGCCTTTTCATCAAGGGCATTCCCGCCGTCATTCGGGCCTTCGCGGCCGCCGCCCTCACCGCAGTGCTGACCGCGCTGGCAATCGGTCTGGCGGCGCTTCTTTACGGTTATCTCAATTTCTCCCCGACCGATCTGCCGATCTGGATGGAGGGGCGCGATGTTTCCGATCCGGTGGCATTCGCGCGCAGCGGGAACATGCATAATTTCTCCTATCTTGGCGGACTGATCGGCATGGTCGCCGGTTGCGGGGTGGTGATCGCCCGGGCGACGGCCTCGCGGCGCAAGCCCGCGCGGATGTGATCGGACGACGTTCCGAAACTCTTTCCAGCTCGGCCGATCCATGGCAAAGGCGGTCGGTCCGATCACAGAGCCCGGCGACAGGAGAGCGGCGATGAACCCCGATATCGTGACCACGCTGGGTGCCTATATCTGGGCGCTGGATTACGGCTCGGTGCTGGTCTTCGCCCTGACCGGGGCGCTGGTGGCCTCGCGCGCGCAGCTCGATATCATCGGCTTCATCTTCATGGCCTCGCTGACTGCGGTTGGCGGCGGCACCATCCGCGATCTGGTGCTGGGGCGCGATCCGGTCTTCTGGGTCGCCCAGCCCGAGCTGATCGTTATCGCGGCAGCGGCGGCTTTCATTGTCTTCTGGACCGCCCATCTTCTGGAAAGCCGCTATCGCTGGCTCTTGTGGCTCGACGCGATCGCGCTCAGCGTTGCGGTGCCGGCCGGAGTGGGCGTTGCGATCGTCGGCGGCTTCGATCCGGTCATCATCGTGATTGCCGGCGTCATTACCGGCACCATGGGCGGGCTGATGCGCGATGTGGTCGGCAATGAGGTGCCGCTGGTCCTCAAAGGCAGCGAGCTCTATCTGACCTGCGCCTTTGGCGGCGCGGTGATCGCGCTGGTGCTGGTCTTTCTGGGCCTGCCCCGCCCGCTGGCGCTGATCGGCTGCGGCAGCGCCACCTTCCTCCTGCGCGCCGGCACACTGATCTGGGGCTGGTCGCTGCCCGCCTATAAACCCCGCCCCCCGCGCGAACACGGCTGACAGGCTCTGTTACACAAATCCCGTGAGGGATTCATCTTGTGGATCCAGCGTGTTATCTGGACTGCATGAGCAGGCCCATTCCCCCCCCGAGGCCATCGCCGCCCGAGGCGCAGCCGCGATCATACCGCCCCGCAAGAACGCACGGCCCTCGAAGCCCGACAGTCCCGGTGCCGTAGCGCGCAACGAGGCCCTGCGCGCATCAAAA
>JBKEBH010000219.1:0-1776 GCA_047973065.1 Paracoccus sp. (in: a-proteobacteria)
GGCAGCCCGCACTGGAGGTGATGATGTCCCGCGCCCCCGGTGCTAGGTCATCCATCTGCTTGAGAGACTGGAACACCGCCCAAGGGCGGATACCCATGCCAGCGCCATAGGTGAACATGCGCGGCACAAGGGAGAAGCCTTTCAGCTGCGCGCATTCATCCAGAATCCACGTCTGGGCAGGCGCATCTGATTTACGCTCCATGTAGATCATCGCGCCCGTGAAGATCGCCTTGATGACAGGGGCATACGCCCCGACCAGTTCCGCCGGACACATCATGTAGAACTGGGTGAAGTGATCCGAACGGCACAGGCCTTCGAGCGAGAAATCAAAGGGCGGCGAGACAGACTCCCGCAACACCGGATCGCTGAAACAGGCGACTGCATTGAACAGCTCGCCCATGATCCCGCGATAGCCACCCGAGGAATCCTCTCTTGAGATGGCAATCTCTTCCTCAACACGCGCCACATGCGGTATGCCGGAGCGGTACATCTCATAGGCAAAGTCACGCCATGCGGGCGTATTGCCGGGGATCAGGTTGAGGGTTTCATAGAGGGCTGGCAGATCAAGCTGACCGTTCAGCATGACCAGCGTCAGGCTGATGGCCTCGATATATTCCCGTGCCCTTTGTTCGAAGAAAACAGACTGCGGCGCACCGGAACTGGGCACCAGTCCTTCGGCAAACAACTTCACATCCGCGAAGAGCGAGGGAGAAGACTTGCGCAGGTAATCGACGGGGTTCACGCGGTCCTGCCGGATACCGTGCAGGCCGAGCGGGTTCCAGTAGTGGCAGTGCTTCCCGTCCGGGGTCTGATCTAACGAGATCGCAGCCAGTTCCCCTTTCAGATCGAGCACCAGCATCGAGCCGCGCGGGAATATCCCGCTGCACAGGTTATAGGCCAGTACATCCCGCAGCTTGCCGGAGCGTGCCCCGCCGATCAGGAGTAACCCGCCGGGACGATCATACCAGAGCGGCTGCCCAGCATGAAAACCCAGAAACAGGGCAGTATCGCTCTGACGCAGCATGCCAGCGGCGTGAAGATCAGCATGTGCTGCAAAGTTGGCAGAGCCGAACGGATGACGGTCATTCCAGTTCTTGCTCATGACAACCCCCACTGGATTAAGCCGACAACCACGATCACACCGAGCACGAACATCTTGCGGCAGGATTTGCGCTGACGGCGCAGGCTAGCCGGTTCTTCGATCAACTCGCTGTCTTGCTGCATCACCTTCAGGGCCAGATGCAGGCCATAGGCGGACAGGGCAGCGTTGATCGCGGCGCTGACCGTAAAATAGATGACCAGCGCCAGAACTCCCTTGAGACCAAGCAGCACAAGTTGCGTGTCCATGTCCTGGTAATTTTCAAGCGTGTAACGCCAGACACACGGGGCCGTGCGCTCATAGAGCTTCGGCATGAAGATGAATGCGGCGGCAACGCCTGCGAAAAATGACATGCCGCGCAGTGACCTGACAAACGGCGATCCGATATGTCCTTGTCCGCTCATGAAAACACCTCCGGGAACGGGGCACACCTCACCCGCACGCGGAAACAGAACGCCCGCGCCGGAAACGGCAACGCTGTGATGGATTGGGGTGTCCCGCCGCACGCGGCGGGACTGAGGGGCAAACGCCCTGTTACTTCTTGCCGGAGCCGTACCCGGTCTTCAGGTCCTGGCGCACGTTATAGGGCAGCGTGCTCAGGTTCGGCAGCGGCTTGCCGGACTGGGCAAGCGTCTGTCCCAGCTTCACGGTCGAGGTCATGGACATGGTGGTTCTCC
>JBKEBH010000384.1:0-2338 GCA_047973065.1 Paracoccus sp. (in: a-proteobacteria)
GAAACACGGAAACAGGGCGGTAAGTGTTTTTAAAAATGGGCTGGACTACCTTGTAAGAGTGTTGATGTCGGGATTTAACCCACTAAATATTAACTGGTTAAAATTTTTGTCGTGTACTTAGTATTTTTCTACTAAAATAGAACAAAAAAATAGTTTAATCAAGTTTTATGAAATGTTTTTCAATAAAAAAATGATTATACTAAGGAGATTAAGAACCTCAAAAACATTTACTTATCCATTTTTAATCGTATTTTCCCGTACAATATACTAAACCCAAATCCTAAAGTGGTAAAAAACGAAAACAAGGCATAGACCAATGCGGGGTGTCCCATTGCATCATCGGGTAGGAATTTGGCAACCACCCACAGGGCTAAGGCAGTGTTTTGCAAACCCACTTCAATACCAATGGTTAAGGCAGAGGTATTTTCTTTAAGCCTGTTTTTAGCGATAAAGAAACTCCCTATCATACCGCTAAAATGAAGTACCAACAAATAAGGCAACAAATTGAAAATAATGGAACTATCAATTGCCTTATCGGAGTTGTCCCCTAAAAACTTTAGGATAAAAACACCGGCAAGTAACAATGAAGCGATAATTTTCAATGGTTTTTGTAGGCGGATTACTTTTTTAGGGGAAAATTTCCGAACAAACATCCCCAATAGAATCGGAAGCACTAACATCAGGAGCATATCGGTTAGGGTTTGCGTTATCGAAAGATGAACCGATAAGGAATCCCCCATGAAAAGTTGCAAAGCAAAACCGGTCAACAGCGGTATGCTGAAAACAATCAAAAAACTGTTTATCATCGTCAGACTTACCGAGAGTGCCGTATCGGCTTTGAGCAAATAACTGATAAAATTTGAGGTTGCGCCACCGGGACAAATAGCTACCAAAACAATTCCGACTTTATAAACACCGGCTATCGGGGCAGTGAGTGCCAGTAAAAAAGCCAACACAGGGAGTAAGACCATTTGTAAAAACAGTCCTAAACCTACTGCTTTTTTCTGTTTGAATATCCTTTGAAAATCATAAAGCGTTAATGATGTTCCCAAAGCAAAGAGCATTAGCCCTAAAACCACGGCAATGAGTATATCCACGCTTTTTAGTTGATGCAGTTTTTAGAGCAACCCGGATAGAATCCTCCGCTGTCTTTAATTTTCAGCCATGATTTTGAGCCATCGGAATACACCAGCAGTTTACCCTGTACCCAATATTGGTTTCCCGATAAAGAACCCTGCCATTTCACGGTCAGCGGTATGGTAAAAGCCCCGGTTACTTCGTTTTGTTTAACGTTTTCAAAATCGATATCCGCTCCTACATTAGTGCCACCCCAAGAGGAGCAACAATGCATAATTTTGTTGGCAACGGTAAGCCCGATATCTTCAATATCTTTTTTGAGTTTAACTTCATTTGACCAATTAAAGCTAACTTCTTTGCCCGACTCGGTACTCTTGGAACCCAGCAGACGTGTTTGGGAATAAGAAAAGTAAAACACGCCCAAGACCAATACGATCGATAGTATATTTTTCATAAAGTAAAATTATTTTTACAAAGAAAAGCCGTACGGAACAAAAAAATATGTATTTTTGGTTCTAATTACGGTTGTAATTGTTCTAATTTAGAAATTATGAAAGTAACCCTCGGCGAAAAAATCAGAAAAATACGAGAACTCAAAGGGTTTTCGCAGGAGTATATGGCAGAAAAATTGGATATTTCCCAACGTGCCTACTCCAAACTGGAGCGGGAAGAGACCAAACTTGACTGGAATCGCATCACCGGTATTAGCCATGTATTGGAAATTGACCCGATTGATTTAATACAGTTTGACGATAGTTTGATTTTTCACAATTGTTCGCAGTCGGGAAAGATTAATGAAATCCACAATCACTTTCCCGAAGAACTCAAACAACAATACGAAAAACGCATTAAGCAGTTGGAGGATGAAATAGCGTTTTTACGGGGAGCGTTAAAAAAACAGTTGTAGAGAAGCAGTAGCCTAAAATGGTGCTGTGTTTTCTACGGGGAGTTCTCTTAACTTTCCATCCAATATTCCCTGCAAGAGCTTATTGATTTTTCCGTTTTTTCGGTCACGCAACATAAATTCGTAACCGATACTCCCCTGTTTTTCTTCCAAGACTTTTTCGATAAATTCTTTGGTTTGATATTTTTCTCTCAGCCTTATGATGTCCGATTCTATTGTTTTTTGAGTTTCCGACTAGAGTAACAAAAGAAGATATCAAATAGGTTTCTTTGTTATCAATATCTAGGTTGGTCAGATATACAGTAAATAAGTTGATAGCAGGAAACAGCGGAACAAAGATATAAGCAATATAAGGGG
>JBKEBH010000388.1:0-9476 GCA_047973065.1 Paracoccus sp. (in: a-proteobacteria)
GGGCCTCCAGCCGCTCCAGCGCGTGCTGCGGTTTGATGATCGTGTCGGAATTCGTATAGGCGAGGCAGCGGATTTCCTTCCACTGCTCGATCTGAGCCCACCATTGCCGGACGGCTTCCGAACTGGTCTTGCGGCCGCGCGATTTCCAGATCTTCAGCAGATCCTCCAGCACATGGCCGACATCGCCCTGAATCGGCAGCTCGACATGGACAATCTTGTTGATCGAGGAGGGGTCGATGTCGATCTGCGCCTTGATCGAGCCCGGGCTGAAATCGGCGACGCGCCCGGTAATGCGATCATCGAAGCGCGCACCGACCGCGATCATCAGATCGCAGCCATGCATGGCGAGGTTCGCCTCATACATGCCGTGCATGCCCAGCATGCCCAGCCAGTTCGGACCCGAAGCCGGATAGGCGCCAAGCCCCATCAGCGTCGAGGTGATCGGGAAGCCGGTGGCATCGACCAGCTCGCGCAGCAGCTGGCTGGCGCCGGGGCCGGAATTGATCACGCCGCCGCCGGTATAGAAGACCGGCCGCTCGGCGCGCTCCATCAGCTCGACCAGCCGGGTGATGGCGTCAGGATCGCCCTTCTTTCGGGGCTGATAGCGGCTGGCTTCGACCTGCCGGGGGCCGACATATTCGGCCTCGGCGAATTGCACATCCTTGGGGATGTCGATCAGCACCGGCCCTGGACGGCCCGAGGTTGCGACATGGAAACCCTGATGGATGGTCTGGGACAGCTGTCCGGTATCCTTCACCAGCCAGTTATGCTTGGTGCAGGGCCGGGTGATGCCGACGGTATCGGCCTCCTGAAAGCCATCGGTGCCGACCAGGAAGGTCGGAACCTGACCCGACAGCACGACCAGCGGGATCGAATCGAGCAGTGCATCGGTCAGGCCGGTCACCGCATTGGTTGCGCCGGGCCCGGAAGTGACCAGAACGACGCCGGGCTTGCCCGTCGAGCGGGCATAGCCTTCGGCCATATGGACCGCGCCCTGTTCGTGACGAACCAGAATATGCTTGATGTCGTTTTGCTGGAACAGCTCGTCATAGATCGGTAGTACCGCGCCCCCGGGATAGCCGAATACCGTGTCGACGCCCTGATCGCGCAGCGCTTCGACAACCATTTTCGCACCCGTCATCTTTCGGGACATCGGACCCACCTCTTCATCTGATCATATCAACATCCGTACTGCGTCATGCGCAGTGCGCGGCCTATGCCGCGCCGCCGCAAATTATGGGCGGGCCCATCCCGCGTCAATGGGAAAACGGATGTAAAGTGACGCAAAATACGCTCTTCGCGAAATATTATTTCGCAGACTGAGGAATATCAATGCGAGCCACCTGCTCGACCACCGGCTCGACCGCCAGGGGATGGGCCTCATTGCCGTGGCTGGCCGGATCGCCGATATCCTGCCAGACCCCGCCCTTGTAGATTTCCAGTGCGCCGAAGCGGGATTTGTAATCCATCTTGCGGCTGCCGGGCACCCAATAGCCCAGATAGACATAGGGCAGTCCGCTTTCCCGGGCGAGTGCGATGTGATCGAGGATGATATGGGTGCCGAGGCTGCGTTCGCTCAGCCGGGGGTCGAAGAAGCTGTAGACCAGCGACAGCCCGTCATCGAGAACGTCGGTCAGGCAGACCGCAGCCAGATCGGGATCGTCCTCATCGGGGCTGGGAGCGGTTCCGAAAAAATCCTTGCCCCGATATTCGATGATCCGGGTCATGACCGGAGTTTCCTCGATCATTGCGGCGAATTCGAAGATATCCATATCGGCCATGCCGCCATCGGCATGGCGGTGGTCGAGATAGCGGCGGAACAGCTCGAACTGTTCTTCGGTCGCCCAGGCACTGGTCGCCAGCCGGTTCAGATCGCCGTTGCGCCGCGCGACCCGGCGTTGGCTGCGGTTGGGGGCGAAGTCCTTGACACGGATGCGCGCCGACATGCAGGCCACGCAGCTTTCACAGCTGGGACGATAAAGCACATTCTGCGAGCGACGAAAGCCCTGCCGCGAGAGTGCATTGTTCAGATCCTGCGAGCTGCCGGGATGCAGTGCGGTGAAAAGTTTACGCTCGGCCCGGCCATGCAGATAAGGGCAGGGCTGCGGGGCGGTCACATAAAACTGGGGGGCATGCGTCAGTGTGTGGCGCATGACCCGATCCGGCGATCTGCTCCGGCTGCCGTGGCGGCGCCGGCCATATGAATGATTGCCGTCATGCGGCCCCACAGTCTTGTCCTCATGCGGACGGTAGCAACAGAACCCGGCAAGGCCAAGCACAGATCGCGGAGCTGATGAATCGACCGGCAATCGGGATCCGCGGCAGATTGACGAAACGACGCGGAAGCGCCTAACTCCCCATATGGATTTTGCATCGAAGATCACCCGCCTGCCTGTTCCAAGCGACCCGGTGCGCGCAGCCGAAGCCCGATCGCAATTCGCCGGAATCGGGCCGGGCGCCCTGTGCGATCTGCTGGCGGGAACGGCCGGATGCAGCCCCTATCTTTGGTCGCTGATGCAGAAGGAAGCCGAATGGCTGCCTGCGGCTTGCGCTGTGCTGGATCAGGATCTCGGCTCACGCGAAACCGCCGGGTTCGAGCATCTGGATACTGCCGATCTCGGCCCGGCCCTGCGCCGGGCCAAGCGGCGGGTGGCGCTTCTGGCCGGGCTTGCCGATCTCGGTGGGGTCTGGCCGCTGGAAAAGGTGACGGGTGCGTTGACCGATCTGGCGGGCCGTGCCATCGATCTGGCCCTGCGCGCCCATCTGCGCCCGGAAATCGCCCGGGGCAAACTGCCCGCCAGTGACGCCGATGCCGGCGGGATCTTCGCGCTCGCCATGGGCAAGATGGGCGCGGGCGAGCTGAATTACAGCTCGGATATCGACCTGATCGTGCTTTACGACGATGCGGCTTACGATCCGGGCGACCAGCACGAGGCCCGGGCCGCGCTGATCCGGGCGACGCGCAAGATGGCGGCGACGCTGTCGGACAATACCGAACATGGCTATGTCTTCCGCACCGATCTGCGCCTGCGTCCCGATGCCTCGGTGACGCCGGTCTGCATCTCGGCCTCGGCGGCGCTTGCCTATTACGAGGCCGAGGGCCGGACCTGGGAACGCGCGGCCTATATCAAGGCCCGGCCCTGCGCCGGCGATATCGCGGCGGGCGAGCGTTTCCTGGCGGATCTGCGCCCCTTCGTCTGGCGCCGGCATCTCGATTTTGCCGCGATTCAGGACGCCCATGACATGCGGCTGCGGATTCGCGACCACAAGGGGCTGGGCGGAAGGCTGACCATTCCCGGTCACAACATGAAGCTCGGGCAGGGCGGGATTCGCGAAATCGAGTTCTTCACCCAGACCCGGCAGCTGATCGCCGGTGGCCGCGATCCCGATCTGCGGCTGCGCGACACAGTTGGCGCGCTGGCTGCCTTGGCGGACAAGGGCTGGGTGCCCAGGGGTATCGCCGCCGAGCTGAGCGATCATTACCGCGAGCACCGCGATATCGAACACCGCGTGCAGATGGTCCATGACGCTCAGACCCATGAGCTGCCCAGGGACCGCGAGGGGCTGCTCAATATCGTCCATCTTTCGGGCGAAACCGATCTCGATGCCTGGTCGACCCGGCTGCGCACCCGGCTGGAGCGGGTCGAGACCCTGACCGATGCCTTTTTCGCGCCCTCGGACGGGGCGGCACTGCCCGAACTGTCGGAAGCGGCCCAGGCGATTATCGCCCGCTGGGATGGTTATGCCGCGCTGCGTTCGGATCGTGCCCAGCAGATCTTCCGCCGCATCAAGCCCGAGCTTCTGGCCCGGATGACCCGGGCCGCCCATCCCGATGAGGCGCTGGCGCGCTTCGACGGCTTTCTTCAGGGCCTGCCTGCCGGTGTGCAGCTGCTGTCGCTGTTCGAGGCCAATCCTTCGCTGATCGATCTGATCGTGGACATCTGCGCGACTGCGCCCGGTCTGGCTGCCTATCTGGGACGCCATCCCGAGGTGCTGGATGCGGTACTGGGCGGCTCGTTCTTTGCGCCCTGGCCGGGCCGGGACGATCTGACCCGGGATCTGAGCCAGCGCCTGTCCCAGCGGATGAGCGCGCGCGATGGTGGCTATGAACGGGCTCTGGATGAGGCCCGGCGGTGGGCGCATGACTGGCAGTTTCGGATCGGCGTGCACCATCTGCGCGGGCTTTCCGATGCGGCACAGGTCGGACAGGAATATGCCGATATCGCTGATGCCGCGATCACGGCGCTTCTGCCATTGGTGGTGGCCGAACTGGCCGGACGTCACGGCCCGCCGCCCGGGCGCGGCGCGGTGGTGATGGGCATGGGCTCGCTGGGGGCACGGCGGCTGAATGCGGCATCGGATCTCGATCTGATCGTGATCTATGATGCGAATGGGGTGGACGAATCGACCGGGCGCAAACCATTGGCGCCGCGGGCATGGTATGCCAAGCTGACCCAGGCGCTGATCACCGCGCTTTCGGCCCAGACCTCGGCGGGCCGGCTTTATGAGGTCGATATGCGGCTGCGGCCCTCGGGCCGGCAGGGGCCGGTGGCGACCTCGGTGCAGTCTTTCCGCGATTATCAGATGAACGAGGCCTGGACCTGGGAACATCTTGCCCTGACCCGGGCGCGGGTGATCGCGGCCTGCGGCGCGGATGGCCCGAGCCTCGCCGATGAGGTCGAAGCGCTTCGGATCGAGGTCATGGCCGCTCGCGGCGGTGATCACCGGGTCATGCCCGATCTCGCCGATATGCGGGTCCGGATCTTCGCGGCCAAGGCACCCGATGGAGATTGGGAGGCCAAGATTGGTCGGGGCCGGCTTCAGGATATCGAATTGCTGGCGCAGAGCTTTGCCTTGCGCGGTGCCGATCCCGCCCGGGGACCGGAGGCCCAGCTGCGGGCAGCTGCGCGCCATGGTCTGCTGGCAAAGCCGCAGATCGAGACGCTGCTTTCGGCGCAGCGTTTCCTCTGGCGCCTGCAGCTGGCCGGACGATTGATCAGCGAGACCGCGTTGAATATGGAGGCGCTCGGCGCGGGCGGGCAGGATTTCCTGCTGCGCGAGACCGACTGCGGCGATCTTGCCGCGCTGGAGCAGCGACTGGCCGATGTCATTGAAGACGCGGGTGGGATAGCCGATGGCTGTCTGACGGGGGAACCCGCTGGGTAGGGTCGAGAGGCGCAGTCGTTCCCGGCAGGTGGCAGGTCCGGACATGGATGAAATGACGATGCCGGTGCTTCGTGGCGCTTCCGCCGCGAAGGGGGGGCATGGGCCTCCGCCTGAGCCGGTCCCGGGGTTGATCTGCGCAGATCCGCCTCTGACGGGGCATGACGGCTTTGCAAAAGGCCATGCCGTCGATTGCATATTTCTGAGGCGGGTGGCGATGGCTCAGCCCACGCTACGCTTGACCGGGGTATCGTCGCTGCTGATCCGGAGCAGCGCCAATGCCGGTTTTCTGGCACTGACGGGGCCGGATTCGATCTGACCAAGGACAGGGACATGCGCGATGCCAGGCGGTGATGTGCCGGCCTTGTCGGCCAGATTGTCTTTGCAGATATCCTCATGCTCTCCGAAGAGACCATGAGCTGTCTTGTGCCAATAGAACGGGTTGACCACCACCTCGTAAATCGCCTTCCAGCCGGCCAGGCAGCCGAGCGGGAAATAGAGATGCATCAGCGGTACCCAGATGCGGAGATGGCGGTGCTTTGGTGCGCGCAGTGCCCAGAGACTGATCACCATCGAAATCAGCTCGGATGTCACGAATAATGTGAACAGCAGGGGCACCGCATTGCCATTCAGCCCCTGCGCCAGAGGCTCGCGCAAGGTATGGGGCAGGCCGAATGCCAGCAGCCAGAAGCTCCACAGGATTGGGGCCAGAAGATATTGCGACATCGTGCCGAAGAACTGGATCTGAAAGGCGATGAACCGCTTCGGGCCCAGCTCCTGCCATAGCAGGGCAGGTTGGCGCATATGCACGGCCCAAGTCATCGCATAGCCCTTGAGCCAGCGCGAACGCTGCTTGACCCAGGGCATGAGCCGGCAATTGGCTTCTTCGTCGGTGGTGGTGTCGATCAGCTCGGTCCGCCAGCCGCGACGTGCCAGGCGCACACCGAGATCGGCATCCTCCGTGACGTTCCATGCATCCCAGCCGCCAGTCTTTTCCAGCATGTCGCGGCGGAAGAACAAGGTGGTGCCGCCCAGAGGGACCACCAGCCCCAGCCGGGCGATGCCGGGCAGGTTGGCGCGAAACCAGCTTGCATATTCGATGGTAAAGCACCGCGCGAGCAGGTTGGTGCGCGGGTTGAAATAGTCGAGCTGTCCCTGCAGGCAGGCGACATCGGGCGCGGCAAAAGCGAAGCCGCGGACGACCTTGTGGAGTTGGTCAGGATCGGGCCGATCTTCTGCATCCCAGATGCCGATGATCTCGCCCCGGCAGAAATTGAGCGCATAGTTCAGCGCGCGTGGTTTGGTCTGAAGCGATCCGGGCGGAACGGTGACGACGCGGATCCAGTGAGGCAGATGGGTCTTTTCCAAGACCCTGCAGGTGACCTGATCGCTTGCTTCGGTGACAAGAAGGATATCGGTCAGCTCTCGCGGATACTTCAGCCGTGCGAGCCGCCCGATCAGCTGGTCTGCGACATCGCTTTCGTGAAACAGCGGGACCATGACCGAGATGATCGGAAGCCTGCCGGTCATCTCCTGCGGAGTTTGCAGGCCGGCCGGGATCAGACGGGTTTCGGCTTTCTCCTCGGCTTTCTGGCGCAGCACGGCTCGGAATGCGGCAAGCTTCAAAACGGTTCCGGCAAAAAGGGTGAGGGTGGCCCAGAGGGTCAGTATCCCAAGCAGCACGACAGGGGCGAAGAGCGCACCGGCGAGCAGAATCGCCAGCAGCAGGATTGTCAGCTGCGCGACCCGCATCCTGTTTCGGGTCCGGCAGCTTTCCGAAGCCGGGACGCTGCATTCGGCCATGCGAAGCAGCGCCGTCGAGCGCAGCGTCATGATTGCCTCATGGATCCGGGTCTTGCGGGCCAGCACCATGCGGACCGGGCCGAAATCGGCCGGCAGCTTCTGACGCAGGTCGGTGATTTCATCGGGCCGGGCCAGGGCAAGAAAGGTCACGCCGCCAATGCGGCGCCAGGGCAGGACGGCATTGCGCAGACAGAAGGCCGGGCCAAGCCGGTCGATCAGCCGCGGATCTGGAGGCAGACTGACCGGGTCAATGACGCTCGTACGCCATTGCCGGCTCAAGGCCTGACTCAGGGCGTCTTCGCTAACCCAGCCCTGCGCCAGAAGGATGTCGCCGAGGCGGGTATTTTGCCGCCGCGACATGACAATTGCCTTAAGCAGACGGCCATGGCTGATCGCCTGATCCTCAAGCAGAATCTGCCCTAAGGGCCGAATCTGATCCGGGTCGATTTCCGGCATGAGAATGGCATGATTATCGTCGGGCAGAATATCTGCATTGGCAGCTATTGCGGCCGGACGGGAGGGAAACGGGGTTCGGTCCCCTGCATAGAGAGCATCCATGGTGATCCCTTGTTGGTTTCACCATGATTGTCATGAGAGGGCTTAAATTATGATTAAGCTGTTCGATTTTTTGCCCGACGCATCCGCATCGATTCGGCAAAGCGCTCGAACAGATAGGCCGAATCCTGTGGACCCGGGCTGGCTTCGGGGTGGTGCTGGACCGAAAAAACCGGGCGGTCGTCAACTGCGATGCCGCAATTCGAGCCATCGAACAGGCTGATATGGGTCTCGCGTACGCCCTCGGGCAGGGTCTGGGCATCGACGGCAAAGCCATGGTTCATTGAGGTGATCTCGACCTTGCCGGTCGAAACCTCGCGCACCGGGTGATTGGCACCGTGATGGCCGTGGCTCATCTTGACGGTCCGGGCGCCAAGCGCCAGCGCCAGCATCTGATGACCCAGGCAGATCCCGAAGATCGGCAGATCGCGCTCAAGCAGGGTCTGGATCATCGGCACCGCATATGCGCCGGTCGCTGTCGGATCGCCCGGGCCGTTCGACAGGAAGACGCCTTCGGGTTCATGGGCAAGAACCTCTTCGGCGGTGGCGGTTGCCGGCAGCACGGTGACATCGGCACCGACCGCAACCAGTGAGCGCAGGATATTGCGCTTGGCCCCATAATCGAGCGCGGCCACCTTGAACGGCCGGCTTTCGGTCTGGGCATCGAAGCTTCCAGGCCATTCCCAAAGCCCGGTCTCCCAGCGATAGCTTTGGCCGGTGGTGACCTCTTTGGCCAGATCGAGCCCGATCAGCCCTTTCCAGGCGCGGGCGCGTGCGATCAGGGCGGGGATGTCGAAATTGCCTTCGGGATCATGGGCGAGCACGACATGCGGGCTGCCCTGCTGGCGGATCGCACGGGTCAGGCGGCGGGTGTCGATGCCGCCGATGCCGACCCGGCCCCGCCGGGCCATCCAGTCCTGCAGATCCAAGCTCGCCCGCCAGTTCGACGGCTCGGTCGGGTCCCATTTTATCACAATGCCGCTGGCCACCGGATCGGGGGCCTCGTCATCTTCGGCGGTGATGCCGGTATTGCCGATATGGGGGAAGGTGAAGGTGACGATCTGGCTGGCATAGCTGGGATCGGTCATGATCTCCTGATAGCCGGTCATCGCGGTGTTGAAGACCAGTTCGGCGACCACTTCCCCGGTTGCGCCGAAACCACGGCCTGTGAAAATCGTTCCGTCCGCAAGGGCAAGGCAGGCGGTCGGTTTCGCGGCGGGCGCGGTCATGGGCGGACTCCTGATCTGGGTATCGCGCGGAACCTAGTGAAGCCGCGCTTCCGGGTCAAGCGATGGCGGGCTTGATCCGGGCCCTGCTCGCGCCTATCTGATGACGCTTGAACAAGTATGGGGGCCGCCATGGACCTGAAGACGAAAATCCAGACCGCCACGAAAGAGGCGATGAAGGCCAAGGACAGCCTGCGTCTGTCGACGCTGCGTCTGATTTCGGCCGCAATCAAGGACCGTGAGATCGCCGCGCGCACCGCAGACAGCGAAAGCACTGGGCTCAGCAATGACGAGCTGATCGCGATTCTCGCCAAGATGGTGAAGCAGCGCCAGGAATCGGTCCGCGCCTATGAAGAGGCCGGCCGGCTGGAACTGGCGGAAAAGGAAAACGCTGAAATCGCGGTGATCGAGGGTTTTCTGCCCCGCCGGATGAGCGAGGCCGAAACCCGGAACGCGATTGACGCGGCGATCTCCGAACTCGGCGCCAGCTCGGTGCGCGACATGGGCCGGGTCATGGGCGAGCTGAAAGCGCGCTATACCGGGCAGATGGATTTTGGCGCGGTCGGGCCGATGGTGAAAGACAAGCTCCTCTAGTTGTATAGTCCCGAAGTGAGCTACTCCCCAACTCTTGGACAGATTCCGGGGTAATTTAAGCTACTGCCTGCGCCTGCTGATCGGTTTCGATGCTGTTGAAGTAGACCACGGCAGGCGGCTGGCCGCCATGGGCAG
>JBKEBH010000392.1:0-2361 GCA_047973065.1 Paracoccus sp. (in: a-proteobacteria)
CGATGGAAAAAAACACCGCTGTATCCAGCGCCGATCCGATCAATGTCGACAGCAGCGGCGCCTGCCACCAGCGGCGCACATTACGAAACCGGTCAAAAATCAGCACATCCACAATCTGCGCGACGAGGAACGCTGTTCCCGATCCCACAGCAATGCGCAGAGTGACCAATGGACTGAATTCGCCCTGTATCTGGGTACCGATCAGCGAACACAGAATTCCGGTTGCAAAGCCCGCCAGAACAACGATGCGAGCCGAGCGGGCGCCGTAAAACCGGTTGGTCAGATCGGTGACAAGGAAAGCGAAGGGATAGGTAAAGGCACCCCAGGTCAGGAAATAGTCATCCAGCACAAACTGGACGAGTATGTTCGACGCGGTGACAAGGCATGCCATCACCAGAATGGCGGGAATTAGTCGGGTCATGTTCATGTCCGTTTTGACAAGGTGGCGGAGACTTGGCCCCTCCGGACGTGAGCCATCGGGCGCGCGGCATGTACCGCCGCACAAGGCCGGAGGCAAGTCATCGAATCAGATAATCGACAATCTCGGTACGCAGGAAGCTGCGAAAGTTGTCGTCCGCTATCATGGTCAATCGGATGGTCCCGCTTTGGTCCTGCCAGACTGCCAGGCCTTCGAGGTCACCAAAAGCTCCGGGCGCGGTCGTCAGGATCGATTCACAGCCAAGAAGCCTGTTTTCACCCAGATCAAAACGGCGAACCCGGCTCTGGAATCCGAACAGCAGCACCTTGCGTTCCAGCAGGTAAAACCGCCCGTCAGGTCCAAAATCGGCCCCGACCGGCAGAAACCCCTTTCCGCCGGGTATCGAGAAAGGCTGATCCCAAACGCCATTCCGATAGCGCCACAGCGGAAACGAGGTGTTTTCGCCGTGTTCTTCGGGAAGAGTCCAAAGTGCCCCATCGGCATCGATCGCAAGTGCTTCGAGCGATCGGTTGAACGGCATACCTGCGAAATCGGGCGGGCGCGGCAGCAACCGCGCAGGCGCACCGGGCTTTTCAAAATACGCAATGCGTGTATTCAACTCGAACGAAACATAAAAGCCGCCGCCCGGAGCCAGGGCAAGCCCCTCGGCATCGGCATCATTGCCGCGCGGCGCCTTTCCGTTGCTGTTCTTCAGCCAGGGGAGACCACCGCTCTTGATTCCGACTGTCGCGCCCTTTGCATCCCGGATCAGCCGACCGCGCATCACATAGGCACTGTCGGAAATCACCACCATGCCCTGCCCGTCCCGATCCAGATCAATGCCGGAAAACCCACCGAACTGCTTGCGCTCGTCGGTCCATGTATAGCGGCCAACGAACTGTGCCCGCGGCACATCCTGACCCGCGCCGGCCAGCGGCGCAGTCAGAACAAGCACGATGGCAGCGACTAACGCGAGACGAGTGCGGAGCATTGTGCGGGGAGATCCGCCAGCGTCAGTTCACGCTTGGGCGGAGGCTTGGGAGCATTGGGATCGGGCGGCGGCGGATTCAGGATATTCGACACCCATTGCTGCGCCTCGGCACAACCGTCTCCCGCCGGCGGAGGATCCTGATCCACGCATCCACGCATCCCCGACGGGCAGGCCAGGCGGACATGCATATGAGCCCGATGGCCGTACCATGGACGCACCTTGCGCAACCAGGTCCGATCTCCGGTCGCTTCGGCACACATTTTCACCTTGGCGCCCGGAAAGATGAAGATTCGTGCTACGGCCGGATCTTCGGCGGCTGCCTTTACCAATGCCATGTGCTGCGCGGTCCAGCCCGAATTTACACTGGTACCGTTCCGGCGGCTGAGATCCGACGAACTGATGGATTCCCGCTGCGCCGCAGTCAGGTTCAGATTCTGGGCTGTCAGCAACCAGACATCCGCATCAAGTCCGATCTGATGGCTGGCGTGACCGGTCAGCATCGGGCCGCCACGAGGTTGTGACAGGTCGCCCACATATATCCCGGACCATCCGGGTTGCCGCGCCTGTTTGACCGAAAGCCGTTCAAGGAACGAGATCAGCTGCGGCGATCCCCAGTTACGGTTTCTCGACAGGCGCATGGCCTGCCAGGTTGCCCCTGTTTCGGGCAAGGCAACAGCGCCGGCTATACAGCCCTTGGAATAGCCGCCGAAAGCCGCGGCGGTACCGCCACTGGGGCTGCCGGTACTGCCGAACAGGGTCTTGGCCGGGGTTGTGTTGTCGCGTGCCACCGCAACTCCGGCGGTCTCATACGACAGGTCGTCTCGGGAAGAACCGCAGGCGACCAGGAACAGGGCCGTGAAAACGGTCAGAAGGGCGGGTGCTGTCAGCGAGCGGCGTTGTCTCATTTTTCAAGCGTCTCCGTCCGGTTTCTCCCACATTAGCAGAATGAGCC
>JBKEBH010000393.1:0-18292 GCA_047973065.1 Paracoccus sp. (in: a-proteobacteria)
TGAAACCGAGTGGGATTTGCGGTTGGAAGATGGAGAATTGTTCGATGAGGCGAACCCAGCAGGTCGTTCGCTACCTCTCAACAGTCATATCATCGAGAAATATGACTTAGTCAGGAGCGACCTCCTCTCCTTCCTCCACGACCGCCTAAAGGTCTATCTCCGCGACCAAGGCATCCGACATGACATTATTGACGCTGTGTTGGCGCAGCCCGGCAATGATGATCTGGTGCTGGTGGTCAACCGCGCCACGGCGCTGAACGACATGCTGGCGACCGAGGACGGGCAGAACCTGACGCAGGGCCTCAAGCGGGCGTCGAATATCCTGACGCAGGCCGAGGAAAAGGACGGCGTCGAATATTCCTTCGGGGCCGATCCGAAATTCGCTGAGACGGAGGAAGAACGCGCCCTGTTTGCCGCTCTCGATACCGCCGAACCGGCGATCAAGGCGGCCGTGGCGAGCGAAGACTTCCCCGCCGCCATGTCCGCCATCGCCGCCCTGCGCGCGCCCATCGACGCCTTCTTCGAGGCGGTGCAGGTGAATACCGACAATCAGATCGTGCGGCGCAACCGGCTCAACCTGCTGTCGCGCATCCGCGAGGCCGGTCGCCAGATTGCCGATTTCACCCGGATCGAGGGATAGGGCACCCCGGCACGGAATCGAGGCCGAAGGCTACCGTGCCAGGCGCCCGCCCGGCCCACGGTCTGGCGCTTTGGTGACGCAGGTGCGGCGTCGATATGTCGTCCGGGGGGGCGCCATAAAGCGCGCAGACCAGCCGTTACGGCGCCAGCCCCCGGCCCGGCGCTGGCACGGCCGGACCGGGCGCCCGCGCGAAAATCCTCATCTGCGTCGGGGCCATGTGGACATGACCCGCGCAGAGCACTAAATCAGGGCGACCAGCCCGAGGGAAAACCATGCCAAGCCTTAACGATATCCGCTCGACCTATCTCGATTTCTTCAAGCGCAACGGGCATGAGGCCGTGGCGTCCTCGCCGCTGGTGCCGAGAAACGACCCGACGCTGATGTTCACCAATTCCGGCATGGTGCAGTTCAAGAACCGCTTTACCGGCGTCGAAAAGGGTGACTACAGCCGCGCGACTTCCTCGCAGAAATGCGTACGCGCGGGCGGCAAGCATAACGATCTGGACAATGTCGGCTATACGGCGCGCCATCATACCTTCTTCGAAATGCTGGGAAATTTCAGCTTCGGGGACTATTTCAAATCCGATGCCATCCCCTTCGCATGGGAATTGCTGACCCGCGATTTCGGCATCCCGAAGGACAAGCTGCTGGTCACCGTCTATCACACCGATGACGAGGCGGCAGAGCTGTGGAAGAAGGTCGCGGGCCTGACCGATGACCGCATCATCCGGATCCCCACCGACGACAATTTCTGGCGCATGGGTCCGACCGGCCCCTGCGGTCCCTGCACCGAGATCTTCTTCGATCACGGCGACAAGATCTGGGGCGGCCCGCCCGGCAGTGCGGAAGAGGACGGCGACCGCTTCATCGAGATCTGGAACCTCGTCTTCATGCAATACGAGCAGTTCGAGGACGGCTCGATGCGCGATCTGGACATGCAGTCCATCGACACCGGCATGGGGCTGGAACGGATCGGCGCGCTTTTGCAGGGCAAGCACGACAACTATGACACCGATCTGATGCGGGCGCTGATCGAGGCCTCGGCGCACGCGACCAGTTCCGATCCCGACGGGCCGGGCAAGGTCCATCACCGGGTGATCGCCGATCACCTGCGCTCGACCAGCTTCCTGCTGGCCGATGGGGTCATGCCCTCGAATGAGGGGCGCGGCTATGTGCTGCGCCGGATCATGCGGCGCGCGATGCGCCATGTGCATATGCTGGGGGCACAGGATCCGGTGATGCACAAGCTGGTGCCCTCGCTGGTGCAGCAGATGGGCGCGGCCTACCCGGAACTTTGCCGGGCACAGTCGATGATCGAGGAATCGCTGCTGAGCGAGGAAACCCGCTTCCGCAAGACGCTGGACCGGGGTCTGCGGCTGCTGGATGACGAATTGGCGAAACTGCCCGAAGGCGCCGATCTGCCGGGCGAGGCGGCGTTCAAGCTTTACGACACTTACGGCTTCCCGCTGGACCTGACGCAGGACGCGTTGCGCGAGCAGGGCCGGGCGGTCGATACCGCCGGGTTCGATGCCGCCATGGACGAGCAGAAGCGTCAGGCGCGCGCTGCCTGGGCCGGTTCGGGCGAGACCAAGGATGCCGCGATCTGGTTCGAGCTGGGCGAAAAGCACGGCGCGACCGAATTTCTGGGCTATGACACCGAAAGCGCCGAGGCGCAGCTGCTGTCGCTGGTCCGGGACGGTGCCGAGATCGAGACCGCCAAGCAGGGCGAGGCGGTACAGATCGTCACCAACCAAACGCCTTTCTATGCGGAATCGGGCGGTCAGCTCGGCGATACCGGCGTGATCCAGACCGAAAGCGGCATGGCGCGGATTTCGGATACCAGGAAATCCGGCGGGGTCTTCATCCATATCGGCGAAGTCACCATGGGCCAGATCAGCTGCAGTCAGGCCGCGAAGCTGGAGGTCGAACATGCCCGCCGCGGCGCGATCCGGGCCAATCACTCGGCGACGCATCTGCTGCATGAGGCGCTGCGGCGCACACTTGGCGATCACGTCGCGCAGCGCGGATCCTTGAACGCGCCCGACCGGCTGCGGTTCGATTTCAGCCATAACAACGCGGTGACCGAAGCCGAGCTGGCCAGCATCGAGGCCGAGGTGAACGATTTCATCCGCCAGAACACCCCGGTCGAGACCCGGATCATGACCCCGGACGATGCCCGCACGATTGGCGCGCAGGCGCTGTTCGGCGAAAAATACGGCGATGAGGTGCGCGTCGTGTCGATGGGCAAGCTGGCTGGGTCTGGCAAGGGCGCGGATGCACAGACCTATTCGCTTGAGCTCTGCGGTGGCACCCATGTCGGGCGGACCGGCGATATCGGCATGTTCGTTCTGCTGGGCGATTCCGCCTCCTCGGCCGGCGTGCGCCGGATCGAGGCGCTGACCGGGCAGGCGGCGCTGGAACAGCTGCGCCAATCCGATGCGCAGCTGTCGGAAATCGCCGGGATGCTGAAGGCACAGGCCGGCGATGTCGTCAACAAGGTCAAGGCGCTGTTCGATGATCGCAAGACGCTGGAACGCGAGCTGGCCAATCTCAAGCGCCAGATGGCGATGGGCGGTGAGACCGAGGCCAAGGACATCGCCGGGGTCAAGTTCATTGGCTGCAAGGTCGAGGGCGTCTCGGGCAAGGAACTGGCCCCGCTGATCGAGGAAATGAAACAGAAGCTCGGCTCGGGTGCGGTGCTGCTGCTGGCCGAAGCGGACGGCAAGGCGACTGTCGCGGCGGGTGTGACCGGGGATCTGACCGATAAGCTCAGCGCGGTGGCACTGGTTCAGGCGGCAACGGCAGCGCTTGGCGGCAAGGGCGGCGGCGGGCGGCCCGACCGTGCGCAGGGCGGGGCACCTTCGCTGGATGCGGCCGATGCGGCGCTGGCGGCAGCCGAGGCGGTGATTGCGGCCTCCTGATCGGGCCCTTCGCCCTGCAAGCCGGAAAAGGGCGGCCCCGGGGCCGCCCTTTCTGTCCTCAGCCGCAGCTGACCTTGATCAGCGTGCCGCTCTTGTCATATTCGAAATTGATCCGCATCGGGCGCATGTCGAGAGTGACGGGATCGCCGGTGCGATACTGGCGGTAATCGGTGCCGGCGGGCAGCGAAATCGCCGGCGACTTCTGGCCGACAAGGTTCTGATAATTGGCCGAGCCGCAGGCATCCTCGGCGGTCATCGCTTCGCGCATCGAGGTCTCGGGGACCGGCTCGCAGGCCATCAGTGCCAGCGGTGCAAGCAGGACGGCGCCCTTGAGGAAATGTGTCATGGTCTCTCCTTTCGTTTCAAATCAATTGCTTTGGGTCGAATGGCGAGATCGGGATTGAGGTCACAGGCATTCTCCCATCGCCAGATTAGCGAAAGGTGCCGGATATTTCCACCGCTGCATTACCTCAGGTTGTGCGGCGCAGAACCTCATCGGCAAGAGCGGACATTTCAGCCCGTGCGGTTCGTGCGTCAGACCGCTCGCTGACCGAAAGCCCCTGGCCGAGCGTTTCGGCATAGGACACCCGGTTGCCGATCTGGGTGTCGGCCAGCATAGCGCCAAGATCGGCGGCGCCCTGGGCGACCTCAGCGGCCAGGCGGGTATTGGGCCGGGTGCGGTTCAGCACCACCATGACCGGCGCCTTTTCGCGCCTGGCCAGATCCAGAACGCCTTCGGTCGCCCAAAGATCGACCTGGCTCGACGCCACCGGCACGACGACCAGATTGGCCACGCGCAGCGCCGGGCGCAGGTCGCTGTCAATCTTGGGCGGCGTGTCGATGATCACCACGTCAAAACGCTTGGCCAGCTTTTCGCTTTCATAAGACGCGCCCCAGGCCGAGGAGGTGGAAAATTCCAGCCCCTCATCCTCGCCGAGCCGGCCCATGCGTTCCATGAACCAGCGGCCAAGGCTGCCCTGCGGGTCGGTATCGATCAGCGCGACCGTCAGATCGCGCCCACGCAGAGCCGCGGCAAGATTGACCGCCAGAGTGGTCTTGCCCGATCCGCCCTTCTGCTGGGCAACGGTGATGATACGTCCGGGCATCTTCGCCTCCGCTTCTGCTCAGGCCGAGTCTAACCAGCCATTGCCGCGATTGCACGGCGTTTCTGCACCTGCATCATTTATCATAGACGGATTGCACCTCATACATGACCGGCTCGAAGCTGCGGCAAAGCTGGTTGATGACCCGGTTGCGCTCTCGCATTTCAGTGGTGCGCAGCATCGCCTGATAATCGCCGCGATTTTCCCATTGCGAATAGGTGGCGATCCGGGTCTGCGCATCGTTCAGATGGACGGCGCCGCCGATGAAGCCGGGCTGCCTGCTGATCACCTCGGCCCAGGCGGCAGTCAGCGCATCGAGAAGGTCATGGGCGGTGCCGGGCGTCACCTCGAAGGTGGTGATCACGGTCTGGCCGGTGAAATCGGGGCGAATCTCGGGCATGTTATCCTCCTGATGGTGCTTTCGCGGCTTCAGCCTGCCACGGATCGGGGCAGACGCAAAGCGACTTGCGGTTGAAGCGGCGCCAGCGCAGATTGGCGCCGCAATCCATGGGAGGCTGCCTTGGCGCAAGCATTGATGCCGGTCTTTGACGGCCATAACGATTTCCTGCAACGGCTGCTCGCGCCCGGGGCCGATCCGCTGGCGATCTGGCGCGATGGCGATGGCACTGGCCATATCGACCTGCCGCGCCTGAAGGCCGGGGGCATGTTCGGCGGCTTTTTCGCGCTCTGGGCACCCTCGCCGCCGGATAGCGACGGCATCGACTGGAAGGCGCGGCAGGAAAACCCGCCCTATGCGGTGCCGCTGGCCGGCCTGATCGACACCGATCTGGCCATTGCCCATATGATGCGGCTGGCGGCGAAGCTGGATGCGCTGGCGCGCGGCGGCACGCTGTCGATCTGCACCAGCGTCGATCAGATCCTGAGCGCCAAGAATCAGGACCGGGTCGCCGCCATCCTGCATATGGAAGGGGCCGAAGGGGTCGCCGATCCGGGCATGCTGCATCTGTGGCACCGGGTGGGGCTGCGATCATTGGGGCCGGTCTGGTCGCGGGTGAATGATTACGGCTACGGCGTGCCCTTCGAGTTTCCCGGCCATCCCGATACCGGCCCGGGGCTGACGGATGCCGGCAAGGCGCTGATTGCGGAATGCGACCGGCTGCGGATCCTGGTCGATCTCGCGCATCTCAATGCCAAGGGGATCGAGGATGTGGCGAAGATCAGCGCGGCGCCGCTGGTGTCCACCCATTCCGGGGCCCATGCCGTCAGCGCCTCGAGCCGCAATCTGACCGACGATCAGCTGCGGATGATCGCCGCCAGCAGGGGGCTGGTCGGGTTGAACTTCGCCGCCGGCTTTACCCGCGAAGACGGGCGGCGGCTGCCCTTTGACGGGTTTGAGCCTTACCTGCGCCATCTCGACCATCTGATCGGGATTCTGGGTGAAGACGGCGTGGCGCTCGGTTCTGATTTCGATGGTGCCCTGATGCCGAAGGATCTGGGTGATGCGCGCGCCCTGCCGGGGCTGATCGCGGCCATGCGCAGCCATGGTTACGGCGAAGAGCTGGTCGAGAAAATCGCTTGGAAGAACTGGATGGGCCTGCTCAGACGGAGCTGGGAGAGGTAAGCGCCGCCAGCGCCAGCGCCAGACATTCGCGCGGCAGCAGGACCAGCATTGGCCCGTCGAGTCGCAGCCCGACCGGGCCGGTCGCCTCGTTCGAGGTGCCGATCCGCCCATCCGGGGCGAAACCGATCCCGGCAATCGGCCAACGCAGCCCCTCGCTGGTGCCTTTGGCCGGGCCCATCGGAAACAGCGAGACCCGCGTGCCGGGTGTCAGCGGCAGATCAAGCACGGGCGGTGCCATGAAGGCGATGTCTTCGGCGGTCAGCAGGATGCAGGGCGGGCCGACATGGCGGGCCATGACGGTCAGCGCCGCCAGCGTGTGATCGAGCCGGCGGCCGGAAAAGCCGATGGCAATCATGAAATCGGCCTGGGTTCGGCTCAGCGCCTTGGCGAAATCGGTGCTGTCCTGTTCCGGGATATGGATCAGCCGCTCCGGGCCAAGCGCGGCGCGGGCCTGATCCGAGATGGAATCGAAATCGCCGATTGCCAGCTCGGGCACCACCCCAAGCGCCAGTGCGGCATCGGCGCCGCCATCCGCTGCAACCAGCCTTGGCGCCAGCGCCATGGCATCGGTCAGATCCTCAGGGGTGACTGCCCCGCCGCCGATCAGCGTGATGCCGGTGGCGGCGGGGCTGGCCGGGTTCATTCCTCGCCCCGGCCGATGCCGGTGAAGATGCGCTTGAAGGGCAGGATCCAGATCACGCCGAGGGTGACGATCACCAGAAACTCCGCCCAGATCGGCAGCCGCCCGAATTTGTCGTTCAGCCAGGCCAGAAACACCCAGACCACGATCAGATAGCCGGGCAGACCGAGCAGCAATATGGCCAGAGACAGGCGTTTACGGGTTTTCAGGTCCATCGGTCTTTCTTCCACGTCTCAATGCAGGGGCGCTTCTTGCCATTTTGCGGATATGCGCATGCCATTTTTCAAGGTTTTTTTCGGCCCCGCCGCGCCGGACCATGCCGAAATAACCCAGCCGAATCGGCCTGAACCCTACAAAGCCCAGCACCTGCCGCTTCATCCGCCAGCCGAGCGGGTCGAAATAGACAAGGCGCAGATAGGGTGGCGGGGTGTCCATCGTGACCAGCAGATCGGCCGAGCGCCCTTTCAGCAGCCGGTCCCAGAACAGATCCTTCTGGTGATAGCGGAAGGCGCGGCGCGGCAGCAAGATGCGGTCCCAGAATCCTTTCACCCGCGCCGGCTCCGCACCCCACCACAGCGGGAAGACCAGCACCAGATGGTCGCAGGCCTCGACCGCCTCCAATGCGGCGACCAGATCCGGCTCCAGCTCGGGCAGGTCCGCATAGCCGCGCGACAGATCGGCATTGAAGTCCATGTCGCGCACCGCCAGCCGCGTCACCTGCGCATCTTCCGGCAATGCCTGCTGATAACTCTCCAGCAGATGCGCCGAAAGGCGATCCGCATCCGGGTGACCGTCGATCAGCAGGACACGCATCGGATCAATCCGCGAAAGGATCGGTCACGAGGATGGTGTCGTCGCGCTCGGGGCTGGTGGAGAGCAGCGCGACCGGGCACTGGATCAGCTCTTCGACGCGGCGGACATATTTGATCGCGGCGCCGGGCAGATCGGCCCAGCTGCGCGCTCCGGCGGTCGATTCGGACCAGCCCTCCATTTCCTCATAGATCGGCGTCACCCTGGCCTGCTGCGCGGCGGCGGTCGGGAGATAATCGTAACGCACGCCGTCGATTTCATAGCCGACACAGATCTTCAGGGTCTCGAACCCGTCGAGCACGTCCAGCTTGGTCAGGGCAATCCCGTTCACCCCGGAAATCGCGCAGGTCTGGCGCACGAGCACCGCATCGAACCAGCCGCAGCGGCGCTTGCGCCCGGTGACGGTGCCGAATTCATGGCCGCGCTCGCCCAGACGGTTGCCGTCGGCATCATCCAGCTCGGTTGGGAAGGGGCCTTCACCGACGCGGGTGGTATAGGCCTTGACGATGCCCAGCACGAAGTCGATGGAGCCCGGCCCCATGCCGGTTCCGGCGGCGGCCTGCCCCGCGATCACCGTCGAGGAGGTCACGAAAGGATAGGTGCCGAAGTCGATATCCAGAAGGCTGCCCTGCGCGCCTTCAAACAGGATGCGCTTGCCGGCGCGCCGCGCCTCGTTCATCACCTTCCAGACCGGAGCGGCGTATTTCAGGATCTCGGGTGCGATCTCGCGCAGGCTGGCCAGAAGCGGCTCGCGGTCGATCGGCTCCAGCCCCAGGCCCGAGCGCAGCGCATTGTGATGGACCAAGGCCCGGTCCACGCGCAGCTGCAGGGTTTCGTCATCGCCCAGATCGGCGACGCGGATCACCCGGCGCCCGACCTTGTCTTCATAGCAGGGGCCGATGCCGCGACCGGTGGTGCCGATGCGGGCAACCCCGTTCTGAGCTTCGCGCGCGCGGTCCAGCTCGCCATGGAAGGGCATGATCAGCGGGGTGTTTTCCGCAACCATCAGGGTCTCGGGGCTGATCTCGACGCCCTGTTCACGGATCGAGGCGATTTCCTTGACCAGATGCCAAGGGTCGAGCACCACGCCATTGCCGATCACCGACAACTTGCCGCCGCGCACCACGCCCGAAGGCAGCGCATTCAGCTTGTAGACCTGACCGCCGATGACCAGCGTGTGCCCGGCATTATGGCCGCCCTGAAAGCGCGCGATCACATCGGCGCGTTCCGACAGCCAGTCAACGATCTTGCCCTTGCCCTCGTCGCCCCATTGAGCGCCGACCACCACCACATTGGCCATAGAAGAATCCTCATCCGATTGCGGATCGGGTATAGCGGCGTAAGGCTTTGGGGGAAAGCAGGTTCCCGCCCACTCCCCAACCTCGCCGTTTTAGCGCCGCTTCTTCGACCGTTTGGTGCCGCCGCGCTGCCCGGCCCGCCCGCCGGTCGAGCGGCCCGAGGCACTGACGGCATCTTCTGCCGCCGCCTCGATGGCCGATTGCCGGGCGAGGGGATCGTCGGACACGGCCAGTTCGACCGCTTCCAGCCGCTTGACCTCGTCGCGCAGCCGGGCGGCTTCCTCGAATTCCAGGTTCTCGGCGGCCTTGCGCATCTGGGCGCGCAGCGCATCGAGATGGGCCGCAAGGTTCGCCCCGACCATCGGCTTGTCGATCCTGGCGGTGACCCGGGACTGGTCGGTATCGCCCTGCCAAAGGCCAGCCAGCACATCCTCGACATTCTTGCGCACGGTCTGAGGCGTGATGCCGTGCGCCTCGTTATAGGCCATCTGCTTGGCGCGCCGGCGCTCGGTTTCCGCCATGGCGCGCTCCATCGAGCCGGTGATGCGGTCGGCATACATGATGACCCGGCCATCGGCATTGCGCGCCGCCCGGCCAATGGTCTGGACCAGCGAGGTTTCCGAGCGCAGAAAGCCTTCCTTGTCGGCATCGAGAATGGCAACCAGTCCGCATTCAGGAATATCAAGGCCTTCGCGCAGCAAGTTGATCCCGATCAGCACATCGAACGCGCCGAGCCGGAGATCGCGCAGGATCTCGATCCGCTCGATGGTGTCGATGTCGGAATGCATGTAGCGGACCTTGATGCCCTGCTCGTGCAGATATTCGGTCAGATCCTCGGCCATGCGCTTGGTCAGCGTGGTGACCAGCGTGCGCATCCCGGCGGCCGTCACCCGGCGCACCTCGTCCAGCAGATCATCGACCTGCATTTCCACCGGCCGGATCTCGATCTGCGGATCCAGCAGCCCGGTCGGGCGGATGAGCTGTTCGACAAAAACCCCGCCGGCCTGATCCATTTCCCAATTGGCCGGGGTCGCGGACACAAAGACCGACTGGGTGCGCATCGCATCCCATTCCTCGAACTTGAGCGGGCGGTTATCCATGCAGGAGGGCAGGCGGAAGCCATGTTCGGCCAGGGTCGATTTGCGCCGGAAGTCGCCCCGGTACATGGCACCGATCTGGGGCACCGAAACATGGGATTCATCGGCAAAGACAATCGCATTGTTGGGGATGAATTCGAACAGGGTCGGCGGCGGCTCGCCCGGGCCGCGCCCGGTCAGATAGCGCGAATAGTTCTCGATGCCGTTGCAGACGCCTGTCGCCTCCAGCATTTCCAGATCGAAATTGGTGCGCTGCTCCAGCCGCTGCGCTTCCAGCAGCTTGCCGCCATCGTTGAACCGTTTCAGTGTTTCCTGAAGTTCGACCCGTATCCCCTTGATTGCCTGCTGCAAAGTCGGACGCGGCGTTACATAGTGGCTATTGGCATAGATGCGGATCTGCTTGAATTCATCGGTCTTCGCGCCGGTCAGCGGATCGAATTCGGTGATCTTTTCCAGCTCGGGTCCGAAGAAATCGAAACGCCAGGCCCGGTCGTCTAGGTGGGCCGGCCAGACCTCGACCACATCGCCGCGCACCCGGAAACCGCCGCGCTGAAATGCCGCATCGAGCCGGCGGTACTGCTGGGCGACCAGCTGACCGATGAATTCGCGCTGATCGTACATCTGCCCGACGATCATGTCCTGGGTCATCGCCGAATAGGTCTCGACCGAACCGATACCATAGATACAGCTGACCGAGGCCACGATGATCACATCGTCGCGCTCCAGCAGCGCCCGGGTCGCCGAATGGCGCATCCGGTCGATCGCCTCGTTGATCTGCGATTCCTTCTCGATATAGGTGTCCGAGCGCGCCACATAGGCTTCGGGCTGGTAATAATCGTAATAGGACACGAAATATTCCACGGCATTTTCAGGAAAGAACCCCTTGAATTCGCCGTATAATTGCGCAGCCAGAGTCTTGTTGGGGGCAAGAATGATCGCCGGTCGCTGGGTCTGCTCGATCACCTTGGCCATGGTATAGGTCTTGCCGGTCCCGGTTGCGCCCAGCAGGACCTGATCGCGCTCGCCATCCCGAACCGCCTCGGACAACTCGGCAATCGCCGTGGGCTGATCGCCGGCCGGCTGGAATTCCGAATGCATGACAAAGCGCCGCCCGCCTTCCAGCTTGGGGCGGCTCACCTCATGCGGGCGCGGGATCGGGGCATTGGTATTGTTATGGGCCATGGCGACTCGCGGAACAAAACGTGTTCGCCTAAGATCGTGGCTTATCGCGAAACTTCAACCCGCAGAAATCGCACCGGCCCGGCGCAGCCACCCGGATACCCGAGGCCTGTCTTTCACCTTGGCCCAAATATCCCGGCCGAACCGGGCCAATCTCGCGGCGCGGCCATGACGCGCGGGCGATTGTCGCTCTTTACGCCTTTTGGCCGGTCCTCGGCCTTGATCGCGCCGCGCGTTTGCGGCAAGACGATGAAAATGCCAGTCGAAAGGTCTGCCATGCGCGTCCGTATCTATCAGCCCGCCCGTAACGCCATGCAATCGGGCACCGCCCGCACCCGGCTCTGGGTGCTGGAATACCCGCAGGCCGATGCGCGCGACATCGATCCGCTGATGGGCTGGACCAGCTCCGACGACACGCAAAGCCAGGTCCGCCTGCGCTTTCCGACCCGCGAAGAAGCCGAGGCCTATGCCCGTGAGCGCGGCCTCGATTATGTCGTGACCGAGCCGCATGCACGCCGCCCGAATGTCCGGCCCCGCGGTTATGGCGAAAATTTCGCCACCGACCGTTACGCGCCGTGGACGCACTGAGCGTTGCGGCTGAAAGCCCGCTGAGTCCTGATCTCGACCTGCTTTTCGCCCGTCATCACGAACATTGCCATCTCGATACCCCGCCCGAATCGATCCACATGCTGGACCGGGGCGATCTGGTGTCGCACGAAATTACCTTTCTGGTGCTGCGCCAGGCGGGCAAGCCCATCGCCATGGCCGCGCTGAAGGCGCAGGGCAATGGTGAGGCCGAGCTGAAATCCATGCATGTTCTGGCTGAATCCCGCGGGAGCGGTGCGTCAAGATGCCTGCTCGAAAATTTGATCATACTTGCACGCGAGCAGAGATTGGGGGTCATTCGACTTGAAACCGGGGCACAGGACAGTTTCACGGCTGCCCGGGCGCTCTACCTGAAGGCGGGCTTTCGGATCTGCCCGCCATTCGGATCCTATATCGACGATCCTGCCAGCGTTTTCATGGAATTATGTCTGCACTGAGCGGGCTGAAGCCGACCTTCTGAAGGCTGGCTCCCTGCTTTGAGCTCCCTTGTTTCGAACTGAATTGTTCAGAGGCAATTGATTGATATTATTAATCTAATCACCATACCGACTGTGGGTGGTGTTAGAATATTCGGTCTACATATACATCTCTACCGAAGCTTGAATATGTCTGCGTCATGGCTCAGATTCCCAGTGCTCCGTAATTCTGGCGGGGCTCCGTGACGTAGCTTGCACGGGTGCCGGTGTATATTTGATCGATGTTCTTCCTTTTCATCGATGCTGTCCCGTCCCGTTGGCTGGCGCGTGTTATGAAAAGGATAGTTTCATGGCAGATATTACTGGCACTTCAGGCGACGACCTGATCGACGGGACGGCAGATCCCGACACCATTTCGGGGGGCTGGGATCGGACACCATTTACGGATTGAGCGGTGAAGATCTGATTACCGGCAAGGCCGGGGATGATTTCATTGATGGCGGTGACGGCAACGATACGCTGGAAGGCGGCTATCTCGATTCGCTTCAGGGTGAAAACGATACGCTGATCGGCGGCGATGGCGACGATTCGATCAATGCCAATGTCGGAGATGACAGCATCATCGGCGGCAGCGGAACCGATTGGATTCAGGCTGGCCTGGGCGATGATATTGCCTATGGCGACAACGACACCATCTACGGCAATGGCGGCAGCGATGTCCTCTATGGCAATGGCGGCGATGACTGGGTGCAGGGCGGGCCAGGCTCGGACTTTATTTCGGGCGGTGACGGCGACGATACCCTGCTGGGCGATGCCAGCCTGAAAGCCGTTGGCGATCCGAGCGATGACACGATCCGGGGCGGTGCCGGGAACGATGTCGTGCTTGCCGGTGAAGGGGATGACCTGATTACCGGCAATGTCGGCCATGACTATATCGATGGCGGCGCTGGCAACGATACGATCGAGGGCGGGTATCTCGATCCGGCCCATCCTGACAATGACGATACTCTGATCGGGGGCGACGGCGACGATTCGATCAATGCCAATGTCGGCGATGACAGTGTTCTGGGCGGAAGCGGAAAAGACTGGGTTCAGGCCGGGCTTGGGGATGACACGGTTTATGGCGGAACCGAAAACGACACCGTCATGGGCAATGAAGGAAGCGACGTCCTTTATGGTGAAGACGGCGATGATATTGTTGAAGGCGGCAAGGGTACGGACATCCTGTCTGGCGGCGGAGGCGATGATTTCATCGACGGCGGGAACGATTCCGATCTGTTGACCGGGGATGACGGGAATGACACGTTCATTGCCGGCACCGGCGACACCATTACCGATTTCAACACCGCCACCGGCCAGAACATCCGCGATAACGACCAGTCGAACAATGATTTCGTCGATCTCAGCACTTATTACACCGACGCCAATCTGGCTCTGGTCAATGCCGACCGGGTTGCTTCCGGGCTGACGCCCTATAGCAACCCGCTGCAATGGCTGCGTGCCGATCAGGACGATGACGGGGTGCTGAACACTGGCGGAAGCCTGAACTTCACCATCCTCAATGGCGGCTCCGCCGTTGCCGGTTCCGATCTGACCTGGGACAATACCAACGTTCTGTGCTTTGGCGCGGATGCCCGGGTGCTGACCGGCAAGGGCGAGATCGAGGCCGGATATCTGAAGGTCGGCGATCTGATCGAGACCCGCGATGCAGGCCTGCAGGCGATCCGCTGGATCGGCCGGCGCACGCTGAGTGCGGCCGAGCTGGAGCGGAGCCCGAAGCTGCGTCCGATCCGCATTTGCGCCGGCGCGCTCGGCCGGGGCGTTCCCGAGGCCGATCTGATCGTCTCGCCCCAGCACCGGATGCTGGTGCGCTCGAAGATCGCGCAGAAGATGTTCGGCGCCATGGAAGTGCTGGTCGCGGCCAAGCAGCTTTGCCAGATTGAGGGCATCGACATCGCCGAGGATCTGGACGAGGTGACCTATGTCCACTTCCTCTTCGACGATCACCAGATCGTCACGGCGAACGGGGCGGAATCGGAATCGCTCTATACAGGTGCGGAGGCCCTGAAATCGGTTGGTCCGGCGGCCTGCGAGGAAATCTTCACCCTCTTCCCCAAACTGCGCGAAGGCACGCCGCGTCCGGCAGCGCGGATACTGGTGCCGGGGCGGATGGGCCGCAAGATGGTGGTGCGCCACAATCAGAACCGCAAGGCCCTGGTCAGCTGATCGCGGCATTGCAGACACGGGAATGGCCGGGCGCGATGCCCGGCCTTTTTCGTTGCAGAGCCCGCGCTTTTGGGCCATCAACGGCGCGCGCGGCCCCGTAGCTCAACTGGATAGAGCAGGGACCTTCTAAGTCCAAGGTTGGGGGTTCGATTCCTCCCGGGGTCGCCAGCGCGTCCGCGCCATGATGCGGCCGGCAAGGCTAAGCTTGCTCGCCGTCGTTGATCGTCTTGATGATGCGGTAAAGGTTGCGCTCGGAGATGCCGAGCGTGGCGGCGATGCGCTGGCGGTTGCCGTCGAAGCGTTCGATCAGCACGGTGATATACTGATCGCGCAGCTGCTCCAGCGTCGGGAAATCGGGGAACTGCATGGCCAGTGCCGATCCCGGCGCTTCGCCGCTCGGGCGGGGGCCGAGGCCCAGATGGCCGGCGTTGATCTCGCCTTGGCCCGCCGACATGATCACGCCGCGGTCGAGCGCATTGGCCAGCTCGCGGACATTGCCGGGCCAAGCATAATCGCGCAGTGCTTCCAGTGCGTCCGGGGCCAGGGCCTTTTCGACCCCGCGCTGGAAATTGCGCCCGTTCAGCAAGAGATTGGCGAGCGCTTCGATATCGTCCGGCCTATGGCGCAGCGGCGGGACATGCAGGGTAAAGCCCGAGAGCTGGTAATAAAGCTGCGAGCTGAATCCGCCCTGGCGCATCGCGCCTTCCAGATCGGCGGCGCTGGCGGCGATGATGCGGACATTGGCCTGGATCTCGGCGGTCGAGCCATGCGGGCGATAGCTGCCATGTTGAAGGAAATTGTGCAGCCGGCCCAGCACCGTGCCGGGCAGTTTGTCGATATCGTTCAGAAAGATCGTGCCGTTTTCGGCTGCCGCCATCAGCCCCTCGATCAGGCGGCCGTCGCGTTCCTTGCCGAAGATCTCGGATTCACGCATCTCGCCATGGCATTCGACGGACACGAAACGGCCGTTGGCGCGCGGGCTTTGCGCATGGATGGCGGCGGCGGTGACGCCCTTGCCGGTGCCGCCCTCGCCCAGGATCAGGACCGGCGCATCGGTCGAGGCCAGAAGATGGACCATATGGCGCAGCTCGGTCATCGCCGGGCTGTCGCCGATCAGCTCGGCCCGGTTCGAGCGCTGCGCCTCCTCCCGCCAGAAGGCCAGATCGCGGCGCAGGGCCGAGGTCTCGAAGACCTTGCCCATGGCGATTTCCAGGCTTTCCAGACTGACCGGCTTCAGCAGGTATTCGCTGGCCCCGGCCTTGACCGCGCCCACGGCCTGATCGATCGAGCCGAAGGCGGTCAGCACGATCACCGGGCAGTAATCGCGCAGTTCGGGCAGAAAACCCAGCCCATCACAATCGGGCAGGCGCACATCCAGCAGCGCCAGATCGGGGGCGAGCATGCGCAGATGGTCAAGCGCCTCGACGCGCGAATGGGCCGGGCTGGCGATATGGCCCAGCGCGGCGATCTGTTCGCATAAAAGCCGGTTCAGGGTGCGGTCATCCTCGATCACGAGAACCGAGCGGGGGATGAATTTGGTCATGGCGCGCTGTCCGTGTCCGGGTCGGGGAATGAGATGGTGAAGCGGGATCCGCGCCCGGGGGTGCTGTCCACCGAAATCGCTGCATTCGCGCGGTCGGTGATGGCGCGGGTAATGGCAAGCCCGAGGCCGCGCCCGTTCGAGGTATCGGCGCGGCGTGACCAGAAGGGCATGAAGATATCATGCAGATCCTCGGCGGCGATGCCAACGCCGCTGTCTTCGATCTCCAGCAGGATGCGCCCGCCCTCGCGCCGCCCGCGCAGCGTCAGGCTGCCGCCCTTTGGCATGGCGTGGAAGGCGTTCATCGCCAGATTGGTGATCGCCATGCGCAGATCGGATTCGGCGATCAGCGCCCGCAGATCGTCCGGGATCTCGACCGTGATCGCGATGCCGAGATTTTCGGCCTCATATTGCAGAAGCTGCATGGCGCCGGTCGTGGCCCGCATCAGATTGATCAGCTGGGTGCTCTGATTGGCCGGCCCGCTGAGCCGCAGGAGGTTATCGGTGATCTCCAGGCATTTGCCGATCTCGCCCCGGATCAGTGCGAAGTAATCCTGAAGGCGGTCGCTGCGCCCGGCCTTCAGATCGCGGGTCAGGGTGGACAGGGCCAGCTCGACCGAGCTCAGCGGATTGTGGATCTCATGGGCGACGCCGGTGGCCAGAAGCCCGATCTCGGACAGGCGCTGCGCCTGCGAGACCCGCGCCTGTTCATCGAGATCGCGGATCGCCTCGACCACGCTGTCATCCATCGGTGCGGCCGAGATCTCGACCGCGATCTGCCGGCCCGCCGGGGCCTGATGGCGGTCGCGGAAGGTCAGCGGGCGCGGTTCTTTGCGCATTTCGGCGATGGGGCAGGTCACCAGCGTATAGGGGCAGGGCTCTGTGCGGCCATGCGATGAGGCATAGCAGTATTGCCCGACGATTTCGGGCAGGAGCCGGCCGGTCTGGGCCGAATAGGCGGCATTGGCGCGGCGGATGCGGAAATCGGGACCGATGACCCGGATCCCGTCCGGGATGGCGTCGATCAGCGCCTGCGACATGCGTTCGGCCCGCATCAGGGCTTCCTGTCCCTGCTCGATATTCTCGGCCATGCGGTTCAGCCCCTGGCCAAGGGCGGCGATTTCATCCTGTCCCCGGACCTCGACCCGGGCCGAAAGATCGCCGCGCGACAGGGCATCGACCGCCTGCGACAGCGCAGTGACCGGGCGCACCACGATCCGGCGCAGGCCGAGGGCCAGGGCAATCGAGGCGGCAAGCGTTGCAATCGCGCCCAGAGCGATCAGCCCGGCAGCGCCGGTCATCGCCTCGCGGTGCAGATCGCCGGTCATCTGATCGACGACCAGAATGCCGTTGACCGGATGGTCCGCCGCGCTGCCATGGCAATCGGCGCAGGCGGCGCGGTTCGGCACCGGCTGCTCGGCGCGCATGACGCCGGGCGGGGGCGCCTCGCCCGTGATCGGCAGCGCCTGACCGACAAGGCCCGGATCCGAGGCGAAGCGGATCTGGCGTTCCGGATTGAGGATCATCACCTGATGAATGGCCGGATCCTCGGCCAGATCGTGCACGATCTGTTCCAGCCCGGGAATGTCGCGCTTGAGCATGGCGTTTTCCAGTGCCGCCTGCAAAAGCCCCTACATCATATCGGCGGATCTGTTCTGCGCCGCGCGCAGCCGCTGGTCATAGAAGGCCAGCACCAGCACCAGCAGGATCGAAGACACCACGATCAGCGTTGCACCCACCAGCACGATCAGCCGCAGCCAGACATGACTGGCGATCCGGTTTCGCAGCCCTTTGAACATGGTCACGACAGAACCTGAAACAGCTTCTTGTGATGGCCGGTGCGGGCGCAGATCGGGCACAGCCCGCCGCCCGCGGCGGCAGCGGCGGCGGGCAGATGCACTTCAACCCCGCAGGCGCGGCACCGCAAAGCGGTCAGCGGCAGGTCGGCGGGCGCGGCGCTCATGGCCTCGACCCGGATCGCGTCATCGCTGCAAACATCCTCACAAACCAGGCACCCCGTACAGTCCTCAGGCTCGACATGATATGACTGATCGCCATCGCCGTCCTTGATCCGCATCAATGCGCCCTCCGGGCAGACCCGGATGCAGGCGTCATGGACTTGTCTCGGAAAAGTGCCGGTTTCTTTGCTCTTTCATGCGGCCTTTTTCTCGAAGGCCACGGGGCTTTTCCCGGCAAGGGCTGAATGCCGCCGTCTGGGATTGTAGAAGCCGTTG
>JBKEBH010000396.1:0-10012 GCA_047973065.1 Paracoccus sp. (in: a-proteobacteria)
GTGAAAGCTCGATGGACAGAACCGCCTGCCCGAAATCATCCAGGGGATTGAATCCCGCGACGCCCTCCGCCAATTTCAAGCCGCCGCCTGATCAGGCGGCACCAACTTTCGCGCATATCTCAAGCCTGAGTGCCCCCTGCTGGAAGGTCTGACGATATGATGCCGGCTCTGCCGCCAGAAACCGGATCCTCCTGAATGGCGGATCCGGTAACTGAATATCAGGGACGGGTCGGCCCGCAGGTCCCGGTCGGGCAGGGCGGCTTCGGCTGGCAGGTGTTCACCGGCGGGCGGGGCTTCACCGGCCGGCACGGGTTGTAATAGACCGGCTTGCAGACGAACGAGAAAAACAGGCTGCAGAACAGGCCGCCGGCAACGCTGTCGAGCTCTTGTCCGTTCAGGGCAACGATGGCTTCATCATCCATGTGATCAACTGCAATATTCATAAACGTATCCTCTTTTACTATAATTCTGTCCCCGGCATAACGATCAAAAGCCGGGCACATGGGAACGGCCATGCCCGTCATTGACGCAACCCCGGATGTTCGTTCAAGCTCACACAAGATCGAAACGCATTGGAAACGCCAGAAAATACCGCCCTAGAAAAGCAAAAGTGGCGGCCATTTACCAATTCAGCCTGTTCCTGCCGGATCCTGCATTCCGCCTTTTTCAACCGGTTTGTTACGCCTAGACGTGAAGAAAGCAGGTTTTTGCCGATCAGACCATAGGACAGATGGCCGAGGACTAGTCATCGTGCCCTAGCTTGCCGGCCTTTCCGCCCGGCCGGCATCGTACCTGCTTTCCGGTTCTGTCGATCGGGCATGAAAACGGGATCATGCGGTGGGTCACTCAGTCGCGAAGTTCCGTTTCGACCCGTTTCCAGACCTTGCGCATCAGCCCGGGCAGATCGCGGGGCGAGAATGCGCCTCGCGGGTGCCAGTTGCCGCACAAGGGGGCGGTCTCGGCGGGCGGGCGGGCCAGCATGACCTCCAGCTCCAGCGCGAAATGGGTGAAGATGTGGGTGACAATGCCCAGACTTTGCCAATCGGCTTCCAGTGGCGGCGGCAGATCGCTGCCATCCCAGCCCGAGGACGGGAAGGCCAGTACCCCGCCAAGCAATCCCCTGGGCGGGCGCTGTTCCAGCAGGATCGCATCCTCGCCAAGTGCCACCCAAGCGACGCCTTGCCGGGTGGGTTTGGCGGGTTTGGGGTTTTTTCGTGGCAGATCGGCGGCGATGCCGGCGGCATGGGCCGCGCAGAAATCGGACAGCGGGCAAAGCGTGCAGCTCGGGCTGCGCGGGGTGCAGATAGTCGCGCCGAGATCCATCATGGCTTGCGCGAAATCGCCGGGCCGCGCGGTCGGGGTCAGGCGCTCTGCCAGCGCGGTCAGTTTCGGCTTGGCGGCGGGAAGCGGGGTATTCACCGCATAAAGCCGCGCCACCACCCGTTCGACATTGCCATCGACCACGGTTTCGGGCTGCTGATAGGCAATCGCCGCAATCGCGGCCGAAGTATAGGGGCCGATCCCCGGCAGGGCCTGAAGCCCGGCGCGTGTGCTCGGAAAACCGCCCATGGCCGCGACCTGACGGGCGCAGGCCAGCAGATTGCGGGCCCGGGCGTAGTAACCCAGCCCCGCCCATTCGGCCATGACCTGCGCATCGTCGGCTGCCGCCAGCGCCGCGACATCCGGCCAGAGCGCGGTGAAGCGCTCGAAATAATCGCGCACCGCCGCGACCGTGGTCTGTTGCAGCATGATCTCGGACAGCCAGACCGGGTAGGGATCGGCGGTTCTGCCGCCCGGCGGCACCCGCCAGGGCAAGCTGCGGGCATGGCGGTCATACCAGGCCAGAAGCGCCGGGGCGATCCGGGTGGCGTCTTGCCGGGCGGAAGGGATTTCACGCATGGATCACGGGATTTTTGACCTGTTTCGCTGGCGTCGGCGGGCCGGGTTGATAAACTGACGCCGATCTTAAACGCGGAGTCCCGCATGTCACAGCCCCCCCGTCGCTCGCGCGGTTTCCGGCAGGCGTCAAGCCTGATCTCCGGTCAGGTGCGCCATGCGGCCGAAGGCCGGGGCTTTGCGGTGGCGCGGCTGCTGACCCAATGGGCCGAGATCGTCGGGCCGGAAACCGCCGCGCGCGCCCGCCCGGTCAAGGTATCGCGCGCGCGCAGCGGTCTGGGTTCGACCCTGACCCTGCTGACCACCGGCCCCTATGCACCGCTGATCAATATGCAGCTGCCGGCGATCCGTGAGAAAGTGAATGCCTGCTATGGCTATAACGCGATTTCCCGGATCACCCTGACCCAGACCGGACCCACCGGCTTTGCCGAAGGGCAGGCCCGGTTCGATCCCGCGCCCAAGGCGCCTGCCCCGCCCGATCCCGAAACCCGGCACGCTGCCGAGGCCATGGCCTCGGGCGTCACCGATCCTGCATTACAGGCCGCATTGACGCGGCTTGCCATGCTCAAGCTGGCCCGCGAGGGCCGCAAAATCCGAAAGGCCCGCTCATGAGCTTCTCTCTTCGTTTCGACATTCGTCAGATCCTGACCGCTTCGCTGATCTCGGCGGCCTGCGCCATGCCGGCTCTGGCCCAGAACGCGGCTCCGACGACCGATGCAGCCCCTGCGGCCGAGGCTGCGGCCCCCGCGGCAGAAGCGCAAACCGAAACCGCCCCGGTCGAAGCATATGAGCCGGTGGTCCTGGACGATCTGTTCCTGGGCGATGAAAACGCGCCGCTGACCATCTATGAATATGCCTCCTTCACCTGCTCGCATTGCGCCGCTTTCGCCGAAGAAAGCTTTCCGAAGCTGAAAGAGGAATATATCGACACCGGCAAGGTCCGCTTCGCGCAGCGCGATGTCTATTTCGATCAGGTCGGGCTCTGGGCCGGGATCCTCGCCCGCTGCGATGAGACCAAATATTACCCGATCAGCGAGATGCTTCTCACCGAACAGAAGGATTGGCTGAGCGCTGCGGGCGGCGAAGAGCTCGTTGCCAATCTGCGCAAGATCGGTGCCAAGGCCGGGATGACCGCCGAACAGGTCGATGCCTGCTGGGCCGATGAAAACCGCGTTGCCGATCTGCTTGCGACCTTCCAGAAGAATGCCACCGAGGACAAGATCGAAGGCACGCCGACCTTCATGATCGGCGGCGAGCAGGTGCCGAACCAGTCCTGGGAAGATCTGAAAGCCAAGATCGACGAGAAGCTGGCGGAAGCCGAGGCCAGGTAATGACCCCGCTTGCCGGGCTGAAAGTCGTCGAACTTGCCCGCATCCTGGCCGGCCCCTGGGCCGGCCAGATCCTTGCCGATCTCGGCGCCGAGGTGATTAAGGTAGAGGCCCCCGAGGGCGATGATACCCGCCGCTGGGGCCCGCCCTTCATCGCGCGGGACGGCGAAAGCTCGGCCGCCTATTTCCACGCCGCCAATCGCGGCAAGGCGTCGGTCACTGCCGATTTCCGCACGCCGGAAGGTCAGGCGAAGGTGCGCGATCTGATCGCCGGGGCCGATATCGTCATCGAGAATTTCAAGCTCGGCGGGCTGGCGAAATACGGGTTGGATCACGACAGCCTCAAGGCGATCAATCCGCGTCTGATCTATTGCAGCATCACTGGCTTCGGCCAGACCGGGCCTTACGCCCACCGCGCCGGCTATGATTACATCATTCAGGGCATGTCCGGGCTGATGAGCGTGACCGGCGATCCCTCGGGCCAGCCGCAGAAGGTCGGGGTCGCGGTCACCGATATCTTCACCGGGGTTTATGCCGCGACTGCGATTCTGGCGGCGGTTGAGATGCGTCACCGCACCGGGCGTGGCCAGCATATCGACATGGCGCTGATGGATGTCGCGGTCTCGGTCATGGCCAATCAGGCGATGAACTATCTGGCGACCGGAGCTGCGCCGCAGCGCATGGGGAACGCCCATCCCAATCTGGTGCCCTATGCGGTCTTCGACTGCGCGGATGGCTGGATCATCATCGCAACCGGCAATGACGGGCAATATCAGCGGCTCTGCGAGGTGCTGGGCCTGCCGGCCCTGGCCAAGGCCCCCGATTACGCCAGCAATGCCGACCGCATTCGCAATCGCGAGGCGCTGAGCACGGCGATCTCGGCGGTGACGCGCGGCTGGCAGCGCGATGATCTGCTGGCGGCGCTGGAAGCGCGCGGCATTCCGGCCGGACCGATCAACGATATGGCCGATGTTTTCGCCGATCCGCAGGTCATCGCGCGCGGCATGCAGATCGCGCCGGAGGGCGTGCCGGGCGTGCGCCTGCCGGTGGTGTTCTCGGAAGCCGGGCTGGCTCTGGACCGGGCCTCGCCCGGGCTCGGTCAGGACGACGATCCCAGCAGCGGCTGAAGCAGCGCATCGAGCGGCGTCCAATCCTCCAGCTCCAGCCGGACCGGCAGGGCCAGCACATTCGGGCGGAAATCCGTCGGCAGGCGGACGGCGTCCTTTTCGGTGGTGACCAGCTGGGCACCCTGAAGCCTGGCCTCAGTGCTCAGGCGTTGCAGCAGCGCGGGGGGGAAGGGCTGGTGATCGTCCAGGGCCTCGCCCCGGACCAGATCGGCACCCAGATCGCGCAGCGTGGCGAAGAATTTCTCGGGGTGACCGATGCCGGCAAAGGCGAGAATACGCTGACCTTCCCAGTCGATGCCGGTCTGCAGGGGCGTCAGCGCGCCCTTCAGATGCGGCGGGGCGATCTGGCTGCCCCATTCGCCGGCAAAGCGGTCCTGCATGGCGGTGGGTCCGATCGACAGCACGGCATCGGCGCGGGCAAGGCCGCTGGCGACCGGCTCGCGCAGCGGCCCGGCGGGGATACACAGCCCATTGCCGAAGCCCTTGGCGGCATCGACGACGATCAGGTCAAGATCATGTGCCAGAGAGGGATCCTGAAACCCGTCATCGAGCACGATCACCTGCGCACCATCGGATGCGGCCGCACGCGCGCCCTCGATGCGGCTGGCGGCCACCCAGACCGGGGCGAAGGCCGACATCAGCAGCGGCTCGTCCCCGACCTCGCCGGCCTTGTGGCGACGCTCATCGACGCGGGTCGGCGCGGTGACGGTGCCGCCATAGCCCCGGCTGACGATCTGCACGGCGATGCCCTGCCCGATCAGGCGCTGCGCCAGTGCAATGACGGTCGGGGTCTTGCCGGTGCCGCCGGCATTCAGGTTGCCGATGCAGATCACCGGCACTCCGGCCCGCGCGGGCGTGCCGCGCGCCAGACGCCGGGCCGTACCGGCAGCGTAAAGCGCGCCGAGCGGACGCAGCAGGCTGGCGCTCAAGCTCGGCGGGCGGCGGAACCAGAAGGCGGGGGCGCGGCGGCTCATGCGGCTCTTTCCCTGATGATGTCGTGAATGGCCTGGGCGATGCGTTTTGCCGCCCCCGCTCCGCCGGTCGAGATCGACCAGGCATTGGTGGCAAGCCGGGCAGCCAGATCGGGCGAGAGCAGCGTCACCACCGCATCGCCCAGATCCGCCGGATCGGCAATGCGATGCACGGCGCCGGCCCCGTCGAGCTGCCCCCATTCGGTGGCAAATTGCCCATCCTGCGGACCATGGATGATCGCCGAGCCAAGCGCCGCCGCCTCGAACGGGTCGCGGGCGTGATTGACCGGCCCGACCAGGGTCGAGCCCATGAAACACAGCGGCGCCAGCCGGTACCACAGGCCGAGTTCGAAAAGATCGTCGCTGAGATAGACGTTGATTTCTTCGCTCGGCTCCTCATCGAGCGCGCGCTGCGCCACCCAAAGACCGGCCGCCTTCATGCGTTCGGCCAGGGGTTCGCAGCGGTTCGGATCGGCCGGGACCGCGATCAGCAGGGCGCGGTGACTATAGCGCAGTACGCCGAAATGGGCGTTGATCACCGCATCTTCCTCGGCCTCGCTCATGCAGACCGCCAGCCAGAGCTGGCGACCCTGCACGATATCGGCCAGTGCCTCGCGTTCGGCTTCGTTATGCTTTTGCGGCTCGCGGATCGGGGTCAGGGGACCGGTCACCTCGACCAGTGTCGGGCGGGCACCCAGTTCCAGCGCGCCATCGCGGCTGATCGAATCGGGCATGAACAGCCGCGCCAGCCGGGTCAGGTTCGGATGTCCGGGCGGGATGGTCAGCCCGAAGCGGCGCCTGGGCGGGTTCAGCCGGGCCTCGGTCAGGGTAACCGGAATGCGGCGGGCGTGGGCGGCCTCGATCAGGAGCTGCGGCACATCGGTGCCGATCAGCAGGATCGCTGCCGGATCCAGCCCGCGCAGCAGCGCCTCGGCACCGGAGGGGCTGTCGGCGGTATCGGGAATGGCACGGACCCCCTTGATGCCGGGATCGGCCAGCGACGTGCCCGCCCGGCTGACCGCAATCTGCAGCCCATGCCGGCGCAGCTGCTCCAGCACCTGAAACAGCGATGCCGGCAGAACTCCGTCCTGCGGGCCGCCCGAACAGTAATCAGCGCCGATTCGCAGCCAGACCAGGGGGCCCTCGCCATCGGGAGGGGGCAGGGTGAGCGGCGGCGCGGCCCCGGGGGACGACGGCGCAAGAAGGCGTTTCAGCCAGCCGCGCAGCCCCCGGCCCGAACTGGACCTGCCGCCGCCACTCATCAGCTTCCCAGTTCCGCCGTCGGGCTGGTTTCGCGGCCCTCATCCATCAGGCGGTGCAGATGGGCGATGAAGTAACGGGTCTGGGCGCTGTCCACGGTGCGTTGCGCCGCGCCCTTCCACGCCGCCTGCGCCGAGGCGAAGTCGGGGAAGATTCCAACTACGTCGATGGTAGATGTGTCACGGAACTCGTTGCCGTTGAGATCCTTCAATTTGCCCCCGAATACGAGGTGAAGCCGCTGAGTCATCGGAAGTTCTCCTGCTGTCGTCGATGGCGGGAACCTATGCGTCCGCGCGCGCCTGTGCAATCGCTGCGTCACCTCGTTTGATCGCATCCGCGATCAGGGCGGGCACTTCGGGGCAAAGACCGATCGGGGGCAGGCAGATGCCCGTGAATCCGGCAGCGCCGAGGGCCTGGGGGATATCGTCGGTGACATGGCCGGCGCGGGTGGCGAAAAAAGGCAGGGCGACAGTGCCGGGCCCCAGCCCGCGGGCAGCCTCGGCCAGAAACGGTGCCTCCTCGATGAAGCCGAGCACGATCTGCCCGAAATCCGGGGCGAGCTGTCCGGCCATGCTCATCGCGCCAAGCGCCGAGGCCCGTGCCTGCTGCGAGCCATGGGCGATCAGCAGCAGCGTGATGTCGAACGCCTCCCAGCCGGCATCGCGCGCTGCCCGGCCAGCAGTAGCCGCGCAAAGGTTTGCCAGTCCCGGATCGGTGCCGAAGGGAGGCAGGATATGGGCATTGCCGGCCCCGGCCAAAGCCAGCCGGCGCGGCAGTTCCTTGCCGGTGAACCAGCCGGCTGCCATAAACATCGGATAGATCAGCGCGTCCGGCGCCTGTGCCAGCGCGGTTTCGAGCGCGCCGGGGCTGGCCAGCGTCGCGCCGATCACCGGACCAGCGGCAAGGGGCGCAACCGAAGCCGCCAGCGCCTCAATGGCCGCCTGCTGGGGCGCGGGTTCGGAAGGTTGGCCATGTGCGACAATGATGACGGGACGGCTCATCTGGTATCCTGGCCTCAGGTTCTGCTAGGTCTGGACAATCAATCACGCGCGCCGCGTGATCACAAGGCAAGGCTGAGGGGCACCATGTCCGGCTGGGGCGAATTCATCACGGCTTTTGCGGTCTTTCTGGCCGCTCATGTCATTCCGATGCGCCCGGCGCTGAAGGGCCGGCTGATCGGCTGGCTGGGCCGGCCCGGCTATATCGCCGCCTTCAGCCTGCTGTCGCTGGGGCTTTTATACTGGCTGCTGATGGCAGCGGGCCGCGCCCCTTATATCGAGATCTGGCCGCAGGCGCTCTGGCAGCGCTGGCTGGTCAATCTGGCCATGCCGCTGGCGATTGCCCTGACGGTTTTTGCGGTTGGCGCGCGCAATCCCTTCGCCTTCGGGGGCCGCGCCGAAGGGTTCGATCCGGAGCATCCCGGGATTGTCGGGCTGACCCGGCACCCCTTGATGTGGGCCTTTGCGCTCTGGGCCGGGGCGCATCTGATCGCCAATGGCAATCTGGCCCATGTTATCCTGTTCGGTTTCCTGCTGGTCTTCGCGGTATCCGGGATCCGGGGCGCCGAAGCGCGGGCCCGGCGCAGCCTGCCCGATTTCGACCGGCTGGCGGCGCATAGCTCGCTTTGGCCGGGGGCAGCGCTGCTGGATGGGCGCTGGCACCCGCGCGAATGGCCGTCCTGGCGACGCCTGCTGATAGCGGTGCTGGTCTGGGCGGCGCTGATCTTTCTTCACCCGGTGCTGATCGGGCTGTCGCCATTGCCCTGAAGGCGGAAGCCCTCGGGGATCGCATCGCGGCCATCCAGCACCAGATCGGCGATCATTCCGGCCAAAACGGGTGCCATGCCGAAGCCGATCTTGAAGCCGCCATTCAGCACGAATTGCCCCTCGCGCCCCGGCCAGGGTCCCAGCAGAGGCGCACGCGAGCGGGCGCGCGGCCGGATGCCAGCCCAACGGGTCAGCACCTCGGCCCCCGCCAGCGCCGGGCAGGTGGCACGGGCCCGGGCGATCACCGCATCGAGCTGGGCGTCCACCCCGTCATGATCGAAACTGTTTTCCGAGGTCGAGCCGACCCCGACAGTTCCATCGCCATGAGGCACGATATGCAGCCCTTCGGCATAGACCTGCGGGGCACCTGTCGCGGCAAAAGCCAGCGAGGCGCTTTGCCCCTTCACCCCCTGCCCGACCTTGCGGCCCAGATCATCGCCCAGCATCGTCAGCCCCGGCGTGCCGGTGGCCCAGATCGCCGGGACGCGCATCCCTTCGGGCGCGGCGCTCTGCCCGGTGACAATCTCGCCGCCCTTTGCGGTGATCGCAGCCGCCAAAGCCGCACCGGCATGGCGGGGCGAGAGCCGGGCGCTCAGATCGTCCAACAGCCACCAGCCATCCGGGCTTTCGGGAACCAGCGGGCCACCCGGGCGATCTTCGGTCAACCACATCCGGGCCGCACCCTGCCAGTGACGCCCCGCGCCTTCGATCCGGGCGCGCAGCTTGGGCAGATCCGCAGCCGCGACCGCCTGCACCCGGCCGGTGCGGGCGTAACCCGGATCAATCCCGCCGGCCTCGGCCACATCGGCCCAGAAGGCACGGGCGGCCAGCAGGCTGTCCAGCTGGATCTGTTTCTTCTGGTTCCAGCTGTCGGGCGCATGGGGCGCCAGCGCGCCGACCGTGCCGCCCGAGGATCCGGCGCCGATCCGGTCCGCCTCGATCACCCGGGCATGATGGCCGCGGCGAAGGATTTCCCAGGCGGCGCTGAGGCCCGCAATGCCCGCGCCGATCACCGTAATGCTTGCCATTTGCCTGCCCTTTCGCCAGTTCTGCCCGGGAAGGAGTTACCCCAGATGACCGATCAGGACCAGACACCAAGGCTGGATTGGCGCGATGGCGATGTGCCGGTTTCGCAGCAATTCGACGATCCCTATTTCAGTCTGGCCGGCGGGCTGGAGGAAACCCGCCATGTCTTTCTGGCCGGCAATGATCTGCCGGCACGGCTGCGACCCGGCTTTCAGCTGGCCGAGCTGGGCTTTGGCACCGGGCTGAACCTGTTCGCCGCACTACAGGCGTGGCGGCAGACAGGACTGCCCGGCAGGCTGCGCTATACCGGCTTCGAAGCCTACCCCCTGCAGGCCGAGGAAATGGCCCTATTGCGTGCACTCGACGGCCGATCGACATGGGGCGACGTCCTCAATCGCCTCAGCCGCGAATTCCGGCGACATCAATTCGACGAATCGAACCTCGTCGCATTTCTCACTTCTACTATTAACAACGCCCTGCTCGTCTGTAGCGAACCGGGCCAAGGCGACCGACTCACCGCTCTGGCCGACCGCGCCAGCAAAGGACGTTGGCGTCGCTTGCTCATGGCGGCCATCTCGTTCCGCTGGCACGGCATCGATCCCACACGCTTGCTCGACGTTACGAATCGACTCGTCGGA
>JBKEBH010000025.1:0-22306 GCA_047973065.1 Paracoccus sp. (in: a-proteobacteria)
TCCGGCCATGGCTGGGGCAAGGACGGGCTGTCCGATTGGGATATCGAGCATCTGGAGGAGACCGCGACCCAGATTTCCAATACCGAGCGCCGCTCGATGGAGGCCGAGCGCGACACCACCGACCGCTATCTGGCCGCCTATCTGGCGGAGCGGGTCGGGACCGAAATGACCGGGCGGATCAGCGGTGTGCAGAAATTTGGGGCTTTCGTGAAGCTGGATGAGACCGGGGCTGACGGGCTTTTGCCGATCCGGGCGATTGGCAACGAATATTTCCATTACGACCGCGACGCGCAGATACTGGTCGGTTCTGACACCGGGGTGGAAATCGGCATCGGGCAGCGGGTCACGGTCCGTCTGGCCGAAGCGAGCCCGCTGACCGGCGGGCTGGTGCTGGATCTTCTGGAACTGGACGGCGCGCCGGTGGCGCAGGGGCCGAAGGGAAGGCGCGGGCGCTCGGTGCGCCGCCGCCCGGCCTCGGTCAAGTCAAAGGCGCGGGCGGCGGCCAGGAAGGCCAAGCGCAAGGGGCGGGGCTAGGATCAGCTTTCTGACCAGACGCCCATCTCGGTGCCGCCGGGTTCGCGGAACTGAAAGCGTCGCCCGCCGGGGAAGCTGAAGATGTCGCAGGTGATTTCGGCGCCGGCATTGCGGACCGTTGCCAGCGCCGCCTCCAGATCTTCGGTTTTCAGAATAACCAGCGGCGGCGCGGGATCTCCTGCGGAAATGCCGCCCGCCACTCCGGCGCCGTCCAGTTCCTGATATTCGGGGCCGTAATCGTTGAACGACCAGCCAAAGGCGCGGGCAAAGAAGTCCTTGGTTTCGGTGATCGCAGGCGAGCTGAATTCGATATAGTCAATCTTCATGGCGAACCTCCAATGTTCACCATATGTTTGCCCGAATTGCGGCTTAGCGCAAGACGGGCGGGGATTCCTGCCTTGCGTGCAGATCCTCGACCCCCATGCGCAACCCGGCCCCGATCCGATGCGCCAAAGCCGACCATGCCCATGCGCTGTCTTCGGGCAGGGTCCGGCGCAGGGTTTCGTCAAACAGCATCAGCCAGGGCTCGAAATGTTCGGCATGGACATCGCCGGCCAGCATATGGGCGCGCATCGGATTGCCGTCATAGCTGCGCTCATAAAGAATGGCGTTTCGCCAGAAGCGCGCGATCTTCGCTTCATGTTCGGGCCAGTCGATGACGTGATTGGCGAAAATCGGGCCCAGAATTTCATGCCGGCGGATGGCGGCATAGAAGGTGGTCATGACCTGGTCGATTTCATCGGCGGTGATATTGAAACGGGGCGGAATACTCATGTTGCCTAGATGAACTTGCCGGCCTGAAGGCGCAAGGGTAGTTCTTGTCGCAGAGCTGTTGCATGGGATGGAAGTTTGCATGGTGACCCGAGCGCCCCCATTGGCGCGCTCTGCCCTGTTGCGACTTTGGGTCTTGGTTCTGGTCGTCGTGATCTACGGGCTGGCGATCTACGCCATTGTCTGGCTGCCCTGGAATGGCTATGGCCGGCTCTGGGCCGATCGCCTGCCGACCGATTTCCATGCCACCGTGCTGGATATCATCATGCTGCGCGCCGAGTCCGAGGCGGCGTCATCACCATCAGCCCCGCAAACATAATCGCAAAGATGCCCAGCCAGCCGGCGATACCGGGCAGGGTGCCGAACAGGAAGAAATCGAAAAGAACCGCCCAGATCAGGCCGGTGAACTCGAAGGGTGCCAGGATCGACACCGGCGCCCGGGCCACGGCCTCATTCGCCGCGATATGGGCCAGCCCGCCGAGCAGTCCGACACCGGCCAGAAGCGCGGTGGTATGAAAATCCGTGCTCTCCCAGCCAAGCGGAAGCGTGGCCAGCCCGGCCAGGGCGGAAATGACGGCAAAGTAGAAGGCGATGGTTGCCGCGCTTTCGGTTCGGGTCATGGTCTTGACCTGCACGCGGACCAGAGCGGTTAGCCCGGCGAAGGCCAACCCCGCGGCAATACCGATCATCGCGCCCTCGCCGGGCATGCTCAGGCCTTCCCAGAGCATGGCGATCACGCCCCCGAAGCCAAGTGCGACCGCGAGGATCAGCCGGGTCGAGATTCTCTCGCCCAGAAACAATGCGGCGGCGGGCAGGACCAGGACCGGCCCCAGAAAGCCGAGCGCCTCGGCATGGGCAACCGGCAGATAGGCGAGCGAGACAAAGGACAGACACATGGCCAGTGCCCCCATGCTGCCACGCACCAGATGCATGCCGGGATGACGGGTGCGCAGCGCCCCGGGGAAATCGCCCCGAATCGCCATATAGATGCAGATCGGGATCAATGCGACGGCAGAGCGCCAGAAGATGATCTGGCCAAGCGCGGCCTTGTCCGAAGCCTCGCGCACCAGAGCCGACATGGCGGTAATCAGAAAGGCGGCCAGCAGGCGCAGCCAGATCCCGCCGCTGACCGTTTCGTCTTTGGAATCCGCCATCGCGACGCCTCGCCTGTTCAGCAATTGCTCGATTGTTATCGCTAACATATACATCGGTCAACCAGACCCTTGCCGTGTTTTGACGGCACGGGGGCAGGCTGCTATCGAGGCGCAACCGGTCGTAGTCCACCCGGATAAAACAGGAGCTTTCCATGTCCCATTACACCGATGGCCTCACCCAGCTCGGCCAGACGAGCATGTTGCCCGATAATCCGGGTGAGGCCCAGCTGGAACGCGTAGCCAATCCGCAGGCCGGCGAGGCCTATGTCGTGCGCTTTACCCAGCCGGAATTCACCAGCCTCTGCCCGATGACCGGCCAGCCCGACTTTGCCCATCTGGTCATTGACTATGTGCCGGGCGATTGGCTGATCGAATCGAAATCGCTGAAGCTCTTTCTGGGCAGTTTCCGCAATCATGGCGCTTTCCACGAGGATTGCACCGTGACGATTGGCAAGCGGCTGGTCGAAGCCCTGTCGCCGCGCTGGCTGAGGATCGGCGGCTACTGGTATCCGCGCGGCGGCATGCCGATTGACGTCTTCTGGCAAAGCGGTCCGGTGCCCGGGGGCATCTGGCTGCCCGATCAGGGCGTGGCAAGCTATCGCGGCCGGGGCTGAACCCTAGCGCCAGATCCGCATCAGACTGAGCGCGGCATCCGAAAGATCGCCAAGCCGTGCCAGCACATGCTCGCGCGCCAGCCCTGATGATGGGCTGGCCTGCGGATTATCCAGCCGCTTCAGCAGGCGGGCGAGCCGACGCTGATGCATCCCAAGGATCAGTTGGACCGGATCGGCGATCAGCCCGGAAAAGGTCGTCACCAGGGCCGCGCCCATCGACAGGACTACGCCGGTCGCAATGACCTGCCAGACCGCAAGATCGACCGGAAAGGCCCAATACCAGACCCGCCCCATCCTCTGACCCAGCAGGAAATCCTGCACCGCCGTGCTATGCGCCTGCATTTCAGCCAAAGGCGCGGTCAGCGAGATCACCCCGGGTGTGGCGCGATGGAAAAGCAAAAACCCGGTAATCAGCACCAGGATAGAGGTCGCGATATCGGCCACGGCATTGCGGGTCTCGGCATAGGCAGCGATCTCATGGCGGATGGTATCGGGCGGGGCGGCTGGGCCAAGGCCCTTGCGATCCAGCCGCAGCATGAACGCCGCAAGATCGGCTTCGATCCGTCGCCCGACATCCGAGGCCAGGAAGATCTGCCGGCCGTTCAGCCATCGCCCGGCCCGGCCCTGGCCAATAGCGATCAGCAAAAGCCCGATCAGCCGGGTGAGCAGAAAGATCGGCGAAAGCGCGACATTCAGCGGTGCGCGCATAAGATCCCAGCCGAGCGCCTCGCGGTGCAGTGCGAATGTACCGGCCAGCCCGTATCGGGCGCGGATAAAGCGCCGGATTTCGGCCTGCCGGGCGGTGCCTTGGCTGCGGGGAGGGGCGTTTTTCATGCTGAGGATTGGCCGATCAGAAGAACAGTTGCGCAATTCTGCCGCTGATGGGATGCGGCGTCCAGATCCGTCTTCTGACAAATCGAGTGAGCTCAGGGCTGTAGCAGGAATACCGCTTATCGACACATGCGCAGATCGAGTGTTGCGCCAATTTGGTGGTTTTGCGTGCTGATCAATCGCGTTAATAGATTTATCGATATTAACACGCGGCGGACATCATGGCGAACGATGACAACAAAAAGGCGGGACTGAGCGAGGCAGAAAAGGCTGCGCGGAAGGAAAAGAATGCCGCCAATCGCGCCCGGCGCGAAGCCAATGCTGCGGCACGCCAGCTGAAGCTCGAACAGAAATCTGCACGAAAGGCAGATAAATCCGGGGCAAAGAAGGAAAAGCCTGCGAAACAGCGCGAGAAGGGCGAAAAACTTGCCTCCAAGGGACGGGAAAAGGGCAAAAACCTCCTGAATGCAGACAAATCGACCAATAAGCCGGTAAATGCGGCGTCATATGGTTCATTTAATATCCTGATCGTTGCTCAGGCTGGACGGCTGGAGAACGAGGCCCTTTTATTCGTCGAATCCCTGCGCAGCCAATCTCCCGATTGGAAGGGTCGCTTACTGGTGGCCGAGCCGCTGCCGACGGCCCGCTGGGAAGGGCATCATACGCAGATTTCCGACCCGGTCCGGCGGGCTCTGGAAGCGCGCGGTGCCGAGATCGTGCCCTTCGTCGCGCGTCATTTCGGTGCCGATTATCCCTATGGCAACAAGATAGAGGCGCTCTCGGTTCTGCCGCCCAATGAGAATTTCATTTTCTTTGATACGGATACGCTGATCACCGGGCCTATTGACCGGATGGCGATCAACTTCGCCCGCCCCTCGGCGTCGATGCGCCGCGAGGGGACCTGGCCGCAGCCGCCGCTTTATGGGCCGGGTTACGATGAAATCTGGAAATCGCTTTATGACCGTTTCGATCTGGATTTCCCGTCCTCTCTGGATCTGAGCCAGCCTGACGATCATTGGGAGCGTTATCTGTATTTCAACGCTGGCTGGTTCTTCGGCTCCGATCCGGCGCTGTTTCAGCGGCGCTTTCTCGATTGGGCCCGGGCCGTGAAGGACGAGCCCGGCGATGAGCTGGCCTCGCAAAGCTTGGATCCCTGGCTCGATCAGGTCGTATTGCCGCTGGTCATCCACAGCCTTGGCGGTGGGCGGCCGGGCGATGGGCTGGACGGGCTTGACGGCGATGTTACCTGTCATTGGCGCAACCTGCCGCTGCTTTACGCCCGCGAGGGCGACCGTGTGGTCGATGTGCTGGAAGCGGCTGCTGCAAAGGCCGACATCAAGGAACAGCTGTCCGGCTGGGAACCAGCCTTGCGGCTGATCTATCAAAAACATGGTCGCAATTCGCTGCGTCCGGCAATCGACCGGGAGCACCTGCCAGCCCGCGAACAGATGATCCGTGGCCAGATCCGTCGCACCGGCTGGTGGCTGGTCTGAGCGCATAGCGCATCAGCGATGTCGATGTAAAAAACCCGCCGGCCTGAAATGGCCGGCGGGTTTTCCTGTTTCATTCACCCTGCTTTCACGGGCAGGACGAGAGCCCGCCCCCGCCGCTCTCACTTGGACAGGACCGCATCGCAGCGGGCGCAGGTGCCGGGATGGGCGTGGCTGCCGACATCGGGCAGGATCTTCCAGCAGCGCTGGCATTTCTCGCCGATTGCCAGCTCGAAGACCACGCCGATACCGTCGATATCGGGCATGCGGAAGGCCTCGGCCGGGGCGGGATCGGCGGTCAGGGACAGGTCCGAGGTGATGCAGACATCCGCGAAATTGACCGATTCCAGCGCGGCCAGTGTATCGGCATCGCGGACATGAACTACTGGCGCGGCCTCAAGGCTGGCACCAATCGTCTTGTCGCTGCGCTTGATTTCCAGCGCAGCCGTCACCGCCCGGCGGGCCCGGCGCACGTTGTCCCATTTCGCCGCCAGCGCCTCATTCCGCCAGGCTTCCGGAGTGAGAGGGAAATCATGCAGATGGACGCTGTCATCCTCGGACGGGAAGCGGGCCAGCCAGACATCCTCCATGGTGAAGGGCAGGATCGGCGCCAGCCAGGTCACCAGCCGGTGGAACAGGATATCCAGAACGGTCCGGGCGCTGCGCCGGCGCAGGCTGCCCGGGGCGTCGCAGTAAAGCGCGTCCTTGCGGATGTCGAAATAGAAGGCCGACAGATCGACCGTCGCGAACTGGAACAGCGCCTGGAAAACGCCCTGGAAATCGAAGCTGGCATAGCCCTGACGCACCTGCGCATCGAGCTGGGCGAGGCGGTGCAGCACCCATTGCTCCAGCTCGGGCATCTCCTCGGGGGCGACGCGTTCAGTATCCGAGAAGCCATCGAGCGCGCCGAGCATGAAGCGCAGCGTATTGCGCAGCCGGCGGTAGCTGTCGGCAGTGCCCTTCAGGATTTCCGGTCCGATGCGCTGATCGGCGGTGTAATCGGTCTGCGCCACCCAGAGCCGCAGGATATCGGCGCCGTATTGCTTGATGACCTCTTCCGGGACGATGGTATTGCCGAGCGATTTGGACATTTTCATGCCCTTCTCGTCCAGCGTGAAACCATGGGTCACGACATTGCGGTAAGGCGCGCGCCCGATGGTGGCGCAGCCCTGCAGCAGCGAGGAATGGAACCAGCCGCGATGCTGGTCGGTGCCTTCCATATAGACATCGGCGATGCCGTCCTTGGTGCCATCGGCGCGGTCGCGCAGCACGAAGGCATGGGTCGAGCCGCTATCGAACCAGACGTCCAGCACGTCCATGACCTGCTCGTAATCGTCCGGGTTGACGATCCCGTCCAGAACCCGGGCCTTGAAGCCGTCCCTATACCAGACATCGGCGCCATCAGCTTCGAACGCTTCGACAATCCGCACATTGACCCGGCCGTCGCGCAGCAGGAAGTCGGCATCGGTGGGCCTGGCACCCTTCCTGACAAAGCAGGTCAGCGGCACGCCCCAGGCACGCTGGCGCGACAGCACCCAGTCCGGCCGGTTTTCGACCATGCTGAAAATGCGGTTCCTGCCCGATTGCGGCCACCATTTCACCAATTGGTCAATCGAGCTGAGCGCGCGGGTGCGGATGGTCCTGCCATAGGTGTCCATGCCGTCTTCCAGCGGCTTGTCGATGGCGGCGAACCATTGCGGGGTGTTGCGATAGATCAGCGGCGCTTTCGAGCGCCAGCTATGCGGATAGCTGTGCTTGACCTTGCCCTTGGCCAGCAGCTTGCCGGCCCAGGCGAGGTTCTTGATGACGCTGACATTGGCCGGGCCATCCTTGCCATCGGGCAGAATGATCGCTTCGCCGCCGAAGATCGGCAGATCCTTGCGGTAAGATCCGTCCGGCTCGACATTATAGGTCATCGGCAGGCCGTGTTTCAGGCCAAGCTGGTAGTCGTCGTCGCCATGGCTGGGTGCGGTATGGACAAAGCCCGTGCCAGCATCATCGGTGACGTGATCGCCGGGCAGCATGGGGATGTCGTAGTCCCATTCGCCATTGGCGCCCTCGATGCCGCGGAAAGGGTGGGCGAGGGTCAGCCCCTCGAGTTCATCGGCCGAGACATCGCGCAGGCGCTTGTGGCTCGTGACCTTGGCGGACTGCATCACGCCCTCGGCCAGGGTATCGGCCAGCACCAGCTTTTCGCCCGGCTGAGCCGTCGCGTTCTCGGCCACCTCTTGGATCTCGTAAAGCCCATAGGCAATATCCAGGTTATAGGCGACCGCGCGGTTCTGCGGGATGGTCCAAGGCGTCGTTGTCCAGATCACGACAGAGGCATCAAGCAGGTCAGCCTGCATTGCTTCGGTGTTGAGAAGGCTCGTAACAAGCTGGTTGTTGATTAGCGCCGAAACCGCCCTGAACCGCACCCAGATCGTATGGCTGGTATGGTCGTGATATTCGACCTCGGCCTCGGCCAAGGCGGTCTTTTCGACCGGCGACCACATCACGGGCTTGGAGCCCTGATAGAGCGAGCCGTTCATCAGCAGCTTCATGAATTCCTCGGCGATCACCGCCTCGGCATGGTAATCCATGGTCAGATAGGGATCGTCCCAATTGCCGTAAACGCCGAGCCGCTTGAATTCCTCGCGCTGAATATTGACCCAGTGTTCGGCGAAGTGGCGGCATTCCTGGCGGAACTCGATTACATCGACCGCGTCCTTGTCGCGGCCTTCCTTGCGGTATTTTTCCTCGATCTTCCATTCGATGGGCAGGCCGTGGCAGTCCCAACCCGGCACATAGCGCGCGTCAAAGCCCATCATCTGATGGCTGCGCACGATCATGTCCTTGATGGTCTTGTTCAGCGCGTGGCCGATATGCAGATTGCCGTTCGCATAGGGCGGGCCGTCATGCAGGGTGAAGGGCTTGCGGGCACCATTGGCTTCGGCGGCCCTGGCGCGCAGCGTGTCATAGATCGCCAGCCGCGCCCAACGCGCCAGCCATTCGGGTTCGCGCTGCGGAAGGCCGGCGCGCATCGGGAAATCGGTCTGCGGCAGAAAAACGGTGTTGCGGTAGTCGGGGGTATCGCTCATCGGCGGGCATCCTCTGGGGGCAAGAACAGGCACACGAAATCCCGGCGGCGCGGAACCCCTACGCCGCCGGGCCAATAATTCGTATGATCCGGCCGGTTCTGAACATGTTGCAGGCTATATAAAAAGCGGGGCGCCGGGCCGCAAGCAGACTTGGGCGCAACAATCGGGCACAAGGCGCGGGATACAGGTTTTGGCGGGTTGCGGTATTGGTTATGTGAAGGACGCATCCATGCTGCCTGCCGCCGCAAGAGGCCGGGATGGTTGCCGTGAAAGAGGTTGGAAGATGTCTGATATGCCTGAAAAGAACGGTATGACCGATATATCGGATAATGATATGCACGCATTCGCAGAGCGGCTCGGTCTGCTGTCGACGTTCAGGCGCTTCGAAAGGCGCTTTAAGATCGCGCAGGAGCAGCCCGATCTTCTGCCCGATCTGGACGGGCCTGATCACGAACAGGCGCTATGGGGGCTGGTGCCCCCCGAACAGCGATCAGGCGCTTCTCGCCAGCGGATCGCGGATCTGGCGCAGGACATGCGGGTGAAATATTCTGGAAAGCCATATATCCTTTACTGGCACGCGCTGGCGATTGCCTATCTGCGGCGAAACACCTCGCATACCGATCACGCCCGTACGGCGTTCTTTTCCTTCTGGGACAATCACGGCGATTGGCTGGCCGAAAATCTCAACAGCCGCTGGCTGATCTCTGCCTTGCAGACCTTTGCCGATCACGGCCGCAACTCGAACGAACGGGCCGCCGGTCTGGCCGGGTTTCTCTATGGCAATCTGATCAAGATCTATGAATCGGAAATCCTGACCACCCAGCAGGCGGAGGCCCTGCCCGAGCCCCTGCCCGATCCGAAGATCAACGGCTTTTTCAGCTTCAGGCCCGGGGATGATATCCTTGCCAATATCAATATGTTGACCATCGGTCAGGCCAAAGGGGCAGGTGGGGCGGGACTGGCCCTGATCGCGCTCATGTCCCATGTCAAACGGGGGAAAACAATTTTTTCCCGGGTTGATCGGCAGATCCTCGACAGGGTTGTGGTCGATCGCAACATGCACCTGTCTTTCGGTAAGTTGATCCGTGCCGACAAGGATTGACCGGCCTGGGCAGGGGGCGCGCGCCGGGCAATCTGATCTGGCCTGAAAGCGCCGGTGCCCCGAACGCGCCTTGTTCTTCCCGTGTGATCCCGTATCATTTGGGCATGTTCAAGGATCTGTTGTCACACCTGTTCGGTCAGGATCTGGCCGCCGCCCCACTGCGAGGCGACGAGGCCGAAGTCGCCATTGCCGCGCTTCTGGTGCGGGTTGCCCGCGCCGATGATCGCTATACCCCGCAGGAGGCGGCGCGGATCGACCGGATCCTCGCCCGCCGTCAGGGGCTGAGCGAGGCCGAGGCCGCGCAGCATCGCATCGCCGCCGAGCAGATCGAAGCAGAGGCACCAGATACCGTCCGCTTCACCCGCCAGATCAAGGAACGCATTGCTCTGGATGACAGGGCCGGGGTTCTCGCCGCGCTCTGGGAGATCGCCTATGCCGATGGCGAGCGCGCCCCGGACGAGGAATCGCTGGTCCGACTGGTGGCCGGTCTTCTGGGCATCAATGACCGCGATTCTGCGCTGATCCGCCAACAGGTCCTGGTCCGGCTGGGCATCTCGCCGGACTGAGCGCCGACAGGTTTTCGCAGCCGTCAGCGGTGCTTCCAGCCGAGCCCGCGATCCGCATTGGTGAAGGAGCGGGGCGCAGCAGAGCCGCGAACACCATTTTACATTCAGTCTGGAAAGGAAAATGGTGGGCGACCCTGGAATCGAACCAGGCATGGGTCTCCCCGGCGGAGTTACAGTCCGCTGCCGCACCTTGCAGCACGTCGCCCGCCGAACGCTTTCGGCGTGGTGGGTGGAATAAGCGGGCCGGGCCGGGGCGTCAAGCAGGAATTGGGAAAGAAATGACGTCGGACTTGCGCGCCCCGGCCTGCCTGGCGCAGAAGGGCGGACAAAGGGGATTTCCATGGCCGAACACAAAAGCCGCAAGCCCGATTGGGTGATTGCAAAGGAACGGGCGAAGAAGGCTTCGGCCGCTGAAACCATCTGGCTGTTTGGCCTGCATGCCGTGCGCGATGCGCTGGCAAACCCGAGACGCGAGAAGCTGCGTCTGGTGGTGACGCGCAATGCGCTCGACCGGCTGGGCGATACCGCCGGGATGGAGCCCGAAATCACCGATGCGCGCATCTTTGACCGCACGGTCGGTCTACCGCCGGACAGTGTTCATCAGGGCTGTGCGCTGGAGGTGCGCCCGCTGAGCTGGGGGCCGCTGGAGGATATCGCGGTGACCGGCGCAGGCCGGCCGCTGATCGTCGCGCTCGACCGGGTGACGGATCCGCATAATGTCGGCGCCATCCTGCGCTCAGCCGAGGTATTCGGTGCGCGCGCGGTCATTGCTCCGGCACGCCATACCGCGCCCGAGACCGGCGCGCTTGCCAAGACCGCATCCGGCGCATTGGAGCGTCAGCCCTATCTGCGCATCGGCAATCTCGCCGATGGGCTGGAGGCGCTGAAGGCGGCGGGCTTTGTGGTGATCGGACTGGCCGGTGAGGCCGAAGGGGAGCTGGAAACCGTTCTGGATGAGGTTGCGGGCCGGCCGATCTGTCTGGTGCTGGGCGCCGAGGGGCCGGGCCTGCGCGAAAAGACCCGCGAGACCTGCGATCATCTGGCGAAGATCCCCTTCGCCGGGCCGTTTGGCTCGCTCAATGTGTCCAATGCGGCGGCGATTTCGCTTTACGCCAGCGCACGTCGATTCACATCGACTTGAGGCCGGATGCCGAATCATGGACAGGCGGGATCGCGGGTGCCATGTCTAAACCGTCTCAACCGAAGCGTGCCATGTTCGCAAATCCTCTGAAAACCCTGACCCTGATGACCCTGCTGCAGTTCCCGCTGAGCGCGTTGGCAGATGACTGGGCGCTTGGCGGCTATGATCCCGTCGCTTATATGACGCAGGATGCGGCCATTGCCGGGCAGGGCGAGATTTCGACCAGCTGGCGGGGCAAGGAATATCACTTTGCCTCGGACGAGAATCGGGCGCTGTTCGAGGCCAATCCGCGTGCCTATGCGCCGGGCTTTGACGGGCTCTGTGTGGTCGCCCTGGCCGAAGGGCGGCGCGAGCCGGGCGATCCGCGCCATTTTGTGATCATCGGGCAGCGCACCTATCTGGTCAGTTCGCCAGAACAGCGCGAAGAGCTTCTGGCCGATCCGCGCGCGCTGCTGATGCGGGCCAAAAGCAAGTGGCTCAGGCACTGATCCGCAACAGCCTTCCGGCTAGCGGCCCAGCCGGTCGCGCAATGCGTACCAGGTCATTCCCGCCACCAGCAGCGGCCATCGCATATACTGCCCGCCCGGGAAAGCCGGCGAGGGCAGGGCGGCCATGATGTCGAATTCCTCCGCCTGACCGCGCACCGCATCGGCCATCTGCCGGCCGGCCAGGGTCGCCAGTGCCAGGCCATGGCCGGAATAGCCGCTGGCCGAGAGCGCATTCGGGGCCGGGCGGATGAAGCAGGGCATCCGGTTCATGGTGATGGCCAGCGTTCCGCCCCAGCAATGGGTGAAGGGGATATCGGCAAGCTGCGGATAGATCTGGGCCAGCGGCTTGCGGACCTTGGCGGCGATATCGGCAGGAAAGCGGTAGCTGACATTTTCGCCGCCGCCGAAGATCAGCCGGCCTTCCTCGTCCAGCCGCCAGTAATTCACCACGAATTTCGTGTCATGCACGGCGATGTCGCGGGTCAGTACCTCGGCGGCGCGATCCCCGAGCGGCGCGGTTGCGGCGATGAAATTGTTGATCGGCATGACCCGTGCCGCCACTTTCGGGACCAGATCGCCCAGATAGCCATTCGCCGCCAGGACCAGGTGATTGCAAATGACCTGCCCGCTGCCCGTGCGAACCACGGTCTTTTCGGTGGCCGCGCGGGCGAATTCGATGGTGGTGACATGGCTCATTTCATGAATGCGGGCGCCAGCCCCCGCTGCCAGGCGGGCCATGCCAAGTGCCAGCGCCAGCGGGTTCAGATGACCCGCGCCCATGTCCAGCTCGCCCCCGCAATAGGCCCGGGAGGGCAGGATTTCCCGGAAGGAGGCCGGATCGTGGGCAGTGATCTGGCCATAGCCATATTTGCGGGCGAGATACTCGATATGGCGGTGCGCCGTGTCCAGTTCTTCGGGCTTGCGGAAGGCGTGGGCGATGCCATCGTGAACCTTGACCCCGGTGCGCGCGGCCAGATCGCGGGTCAGCCGCTTGGCGTCCTCTGCCATATCCCAGAGCCGCCGCGCGGTTTCGCGCCCGGCCATTGCCTCAAGTTCCTGAACATCAAGCCGCTGCCCGGATCCGAGCTGCCCGCCATTGCGTCCCGAAGCCCCGAAGCCGACCCGGTGCGCTTCCAGCAGCACGACATCATAGCCGGCCTCGGCCAGATGCAGCGCCGCCGACAGCCCGGTATAGCCGCCGCCCACCACGCAGACATCTGCCGCCGTCGCGCCTTCTTGCGACGGGAAGGGCGGCAGCGGCGCAACCTGCGCGGCGTAAAGCGAGGGCGGATATGCCCCCCGGCGGTCATTGGAAAACAGCAGATCCATCAGTGAGCCTCCATGGGCACGGCTTCTTCCCAGGTCAGTTCATATTCTTCGGGTTCAGGCGGGGACAGCTCGACAGGGCTCGGAAGCGGCTGATCGTATGGCATTCTGGTGACGAGGCATTCAGGGGGCAGAGCGCCCGGGGCAAGGGCGTCGTCGATAGCTTGCACCACTGTGACCGCGGCGACACCTCGGCAGAACCTAGACATTCAACAGCAGATGTTCACGCTCCCACGGGCTGATGACCTGAAGGAATTCCTTGTATTCGTTGCGCTTGACCGATTCGTAGACGGCGACGAATTCTTCGCCCAGCACCTCGCGCATCGGGGCGCTTTCCACCATCAGATCAAGCGCATCACCCAGGGTCAGCGGCAGCTCGTCTTCCGAGATATAGGCATCGCCGAGGCATTCGGGGCGCGGATCCTTGCTTTCGGTCAGGCCAAGATAGCCGCAGGCCAGACTGGCGGCGATGCCGAGATAGGGATTGCAATCCATCCCGGCCAGCCGGTTTTCGACCCGCCGCGCCTCGGGCTCGGAAACAGGCACGCGCAGCCCGGTGGTGCGGTTGTCGCGGCCCCATTCCAGATTGATCGGCGCGGCGAAATCCGGGACATAGCGGCGATAGGAATTCACATAGGGCGCCAGAAGCGCGATGGCGGCGGGCAGGTGGGTCTGCATGCCGGCGATGAAATGCATGAAGGCCGGGGTTTCATTGCCCTTGCCGTCGGAAAAGATGTTCCGCCCGCTGGTCAGATCCACCACCGAGTGATGCATATGCATGGCCGAGCCCGGCTCGCCCTCGATCGGCTTGGCCATGAAGGTCGCATAGCAGTCATGGCGCAGGGCGGCTTCGCGGATCAGGCGCTTGAAGAAGAAGATTTCGTCGGCGAGCCGCACCGGATCGCCATGGGCGAGGTTGATTTCGATCTGGCCGGCACCGCCTTCCTGAAGGATGCCGTCGATCTCGAAGCCCTGCGCTTCGGCGAAATCATAGATATCGTCGATGACCTTGCCATATTCATCGACCGCCGACAGCGAATAGGCCTGCTTGGCGGCGGCCCGCCGGCCCGAACGGCCCATAGGCGGGATGACCGGCTGATTCGGGTCGGTATTGCGCGCGACCAGGAAGAATTCCATCTCGGGCGCGACGATCGGCCGCCAGCCCTTGGCTTCGAACAGGCTGACCACACGCTTGAGCAGGTTGCGCGGCGCCACCGGCACCGGATTGCCTTGCTGGTCATAAACGTCGTGAATGACCTGCATCGTGTAATCCGCGGTCCAGGGCGCGGCGGTCGTGGTCGAATAATCCGGGGTCAGGATCATGTCGGGTTCGGTAAAGGCACCAGAGGGATTGTCGGCCCATTCGCCGGTGATGGTCTGCAGGAAGATCGAATTGGGCAGGAAGAACCGTTCCTGCCGGGCGAATTTTGAAGCGGGCATCGCCTTGCCGCGGGCGACGCCGGCCATGTCGGCGACGATACATTCGATTTCGTCCAGCCGGCGGCCTGAAGCGTATTGCTGTGCGGCTGTCGGCGTTTGCGTCAGCCATTCTGGGGTGGTCATGTTATCTCCTGGGCCGCGAGGGCCGCGAGGGTTGGATGGGTCTCAACAAGTGCATCTGCAACAGACTGACGATCGGCGGCGAGCCGGTTCTGACTGGCCTTCCACTTGCCCCGCATCGCAGTGATGTCGATCTCAAGCCCGACAATTCCGCGCAGCTGAGCATCGATGAATTTGTCCGGCGCATCCGACAGCGACCAGGGCGTGGCCTGTCCGGCCTCCATCTGAGCAGTTAATGCTTCGGTCTGTATTCCTAGCCAATCCGCGTCCTCATGCAAGCGGGACGCTCCGTTGACCTGTACCATAAGATAGTTCCAGGTCGGCACCACGCGTCCGCTCTCGGGCTTGGTGGCGTAGTAATTCGGACTGATATAGCTTTGCTCACCCTGGAAAACCACCAGCACCGGATGACCGGCCCGGATCTGATCGAGCTGAGGATTGGCCCGGGCCAGATGGGCGCGCAGCCGTTTGCTGTCCGCACTCAGCTCGAAGGGAAGGGCATTGGCGCAGGGCCCGCCCGCATCCGCCGTGATCAGCAGGCCCAGAGGATTGTCGCGAATCAGTGCGGCCATGATCTCGGGGCGGTTTTCGGCGAAGGCGGGCGGGCAATACATCAGGCGGCGCCCTTTCGGGCGGCTTCGGCCGCATGGAAGAAATCGGCGATCAGTGCGGCCAGCCGGTTGCTGTCGCGCGCCCCGCCCAGACGTTCGCGTGCCTGATCCAGCAAAGGATCGGGCACCACGCCCCTGGCGCGGGTGTCCATCAGGCCTTCGATGACGTCGTCGCGGAATTCGGGATGGGCCTGCACGGTGAAGGCGCGGCCGGGATAGATCAGCGCGGCGTTTTCGCAAAAACCGCTTTGCGCAGCGATTTCGGCCCCTTCGGGCCGGCGTGTCACCTGATCCTGATGCCAGGCATTCAGCGTGAAAGTCTCATCGCCGAAGGCGTAATCCTGCGCCCCGACCGACCAGCCGCCGGAAAATTTTTCGACCTTGCCGCCCAGGGCCTGCGCGATGATCTGATGGCCAAAGCAGATGCCGACCAGCGGCACGGCCTCGGCATAGGCGTTGCGGATGAAGGCTTCGAGCGGGGCAATGAACGGGTGCTGTTCATAGGCGCCGTGGCGCGACCCGGTGATCAGCCAGCCTTCGGCCTCATGGACGGATTGGGGAAAATCCATCGCCTCGACATGCCAGGTGCGAAAGCTGAGCCCCTGCTCGGCCAGAAGCCGTTCGAACATTGCCGGATAATCGCCAAGACCCGGCCGCAGGGTCTCGGGCATCTGACCTGTCTGTAGGATACCGATTTGCATGTTTAGCCATCATCTGAGGTTTCAATCAGATTAGGAGGCGTATGAAAGCGTTGCAATCCGGAATGAAATCGCGCCAGATACGCGACAGCATGACACATATTGACACACCCGTTATCGAAATTCGCGACCTCCACAAGGCTTACGGCCAGCTTGAGGTTCTCAAGGGCGTTTCCCTTACGGCGCCGCGTGGCCATGTCGTCAGCCTGATCGGCTCGTCCGGTTCCGGCAAATCGACCCTTCTGCGATGCTGTAACCTTCTGGAAAACAGCCAGCAGGGCGAAATCCTGTTCGAGGGGGAAGCCGTTCACTGGAAAGGCCAGGGCCAGGCCCGTGTGCCGGCTGATCGCCAGCAGGTCACGCGGTTTCGCACCCAGCTGTCGATGGTCTTCCAGCAGTTCAACCTCTGGTCCCATATGACCATCTTGCAGAACGTCATGGAATGCCCGGTGACCGTGCTGGGCCGCAAGCCCGCTGAGGTTGAGCCGCTGGCTCGCAAGCTGCTGGAAAAGGTCGGAATCGGCGACAAGGCCGGTTCCTGGCCGGCCCAGCTTTCGGGCGGTCAGCAGCAGCGCGCCGCCATTGCCCGGGGCCTGTGCATGGAACCGAGAGCCCTGCTGTTCGATGAGCCGACAAGCGCGCTCGATCCCGAGCTTCAGCAGGAAGTGGTCAAGGTCATCAAGGATCTGGCGGCCGAACACCGCACCATGATCATCGTTACTCATGATATGCGTCTGGCCGCCGATGTCAGCGATCATGTCGTCTTCCTGCATCAGGGACGGATCGAAGAAGAAGGTCCGCCCGATCAGGTCTTTGGCGCGCCGAAATCCGAACGGCTGCGCCAGTTCCTCAGCGCCACCATGGCTGTGTGACACACCAACAGGAGAGAAAAATGAAAAAACTTATGCTTGCCGCCGCGACGCTGGCCCTGACCGCCGGGATCGCGGCTGCCGCCCCGGTGCGGATCGCATCCGAGGGCGCTTACCCTCCCTACAATCTCATCAACGACAAGGGCGAGCTGGACGGGTTCGAGGTTGATGTCGGCAACGAGATCTGCAAGCGGGCGGAACTGGAATGCGTCTGGGTCAAGAACGACTGGGATTCGATCCTGCCGAACCTGAAATCGTCGAACTATGACGCGATCATGGCCGGCATGTCGATCACCGAGGAGCGCAAGCAGGAAATCGACTTCACCACCAACTACTTCCCGCCGGCGGCTTCGGCCTATGCGGCGCTTTCGGCTGACACGAATGTCGGCGAAGGCGCGGTGGTTGCGGCGCAGACCGCGACCATTCAGGCGGGTCATGTTGCCGAGTCGGGTGCCACGCTGCTGGAATTCGCCACGCCCGACGAAACCGTCGCTGCCGTGCGCAATGGCGAGGCCGAAGCCGCTTTCACCGACAAGGATTTCCTTGATCCGGTGGTCAGCGAATCGAATGGCGAGCTGGTCTGGGTCGGCGATGACGTGCCGCTGGGTGACGGGATCGGTATCGGTGTCCGAAAATCGGATACCGAGCTGCGCGACAAGATGAATGTCGCCATCGATTCGATGAAAGCTGACGGCACGCTGAACGGCATGATCGAGAAGTGGTTCGGCGAAGAGGCGAAGTATTTCAGCAAGGATGGCGAGACGGTCGAAAAGGCCGATGCCATGATCGTGCCGGCCGCCAACTGAGCGCGAGCGAAAGATAAAGCACCCCGCCACCTGTGGGCGGCGGGGCGCTGAGGGTGGGGGCCTCATTTCATGTTTTCATATTGTGCCGATCCGAAGTCCCTGGAGGGGCTGACTTGGCTGTCATGCTATCTGACGACCGGGACGCATATGCGCTTTTATGCCAGCTTCGGAACGGTGCTGATGCTGCTGGCGATCACCGCGCCGGTTGCGCTGTTGTTCGGGTTCGGCGGGGCCCTGGCCTCGCGCTCTTCCTTCGCACCGCTGCGCTGGTTCGGGAAGATCTATACCTCGATGGTGCGCGGGGTTCCCGATATCGTCTTCTTCATGTTCGTGCCGATCGCGCTCGATCAGCTGTTCGAATATCTGCGATCCCGGGTCTATTGCGATCCGTCAGTGTCGGTCCGGCAGGGCAATGATTTCGTGGTCTGCGCCGCAGCGAAGCTGCCCCGCGCCGATGCCGCCCCCTGGGTGTTCGAAACCTATGGCATGTTTCTGGCCGTGCTGGCCTTTTCCATCGTTTTCGGGGCCTTTGCGGCCAATGTGCTTTACGGTGCGATGAATTCGGTGCCCCGTTCTCAGCTTGAGACCGCCGAGGCCTACGGCATGAGCCGCCGTCAGGTGACCCGCCGGGTGCTGATCCCGCAGATGTGGACCTATGCGGTGCCCGGCCTGTCGAATCTGTGGATGGTGCTGATCAAGGCGACGCCGCTGCTGTTTCTGCTCGGGGTCGAGGATATCGTCTATTGGGCGCGTGAGCTGGGCTCGTCGAAGACCCAGGCCTTCAGCTATCCGCATGGCGACTGGCGGCTTTATTACTTCCTGGCCATTCTGGTCTTCTACCTGCTGATGACCGCGATTTCCGAACGGGTGCTGTCACGGGTCACGCGCCGGCTCTCGAAGGGGCAGGCGACGATGGCGGGCGAGCAAATGCGAAAGGCCGGGGCATGAGCTGCACACAGACAATCCTCGATTACGGACTGCGCTCCATCGGTATTGGCGAGCGGCTGCTGCCGCGCACGGATTTCGATCTGTGTACCCAGTTCACGCTGATCGGCTCTGGCCTTCTCTGGAATATCTATTTCGGAACATTCGCTCTGCTGCTTGGCTTTTTCCTGGCCAATGGGCTGGCGCTGGCGCGCGCGTCCGAACGCGCCTGGCTGCGCAAGCCGGCGGAATGGTTCATCTTCGTCTTCCGGGGCAGCCCGCTGTTCATCCAGTTCTTCCTGTTCTACCAGCTGTTCGTGCTGCTGCCGCGTTCGGGGATCAACATCCTCGGCATGACGATCGAGACCAGCTGGCTGACCAAGGCCTGGGCCGGGGCGCTGATCGTGCTGATGCTGAACACGGCCGCCTATTCGGCAGAGATCTTCTATGGCGCGCTGCAATCGGTGCCCAAGGGCGATCTGGAAGCCGCCGATGCTTACGGGCTGACCGGCTGGAAGAAATACCGCCGCGTGGTCTGGCCGACGATGATGCGGCTGGCCTGGCCGGCCTATACCAATGAGGCGATCTTCCTGTTTCATGCCACGACGCTGGTGTTCTTTTCCAGTTTCCCGGCATTCGCCCAGAAGGGGGATTCGCTGTATTACGGCAGTTACTTCGCCGAAAGGACCTTCAATCCTTTCGTGGCCTACCCGATTGTGGCCGTCTATTTCATCCTGCTGACCCTGACGCTGATCTCGCTGTTCGGTGTCGTCAACCGCCGGCTCAACCGGCATCTGCCGGGTGCGGCACGCAAGATCCGCTACCGGCCCAACCTGATCAGGTGAAGAATGAACTGGCTTGCCGAACATCCCGAAGTGCGGACCATCCGCGTGGCCGCAGCCGATCTGAACGGTGTGCCGCGCGGCAAGCGGGTTCCGGCGCGCTTTGCCGGCAAATTGCTGACCGAAGGGACGCGCTTTCCCTATTCGGTGCTGAACATGGATATCTGGGGCGAGGATATCGAGGACAGCCCGCTGGTCTTCGAGACCGGCGATCCCGATGCGCTTTTGATGCCGACCGAGCGCGGTTTCATGCCGATGCCCTGGCTGAGCGCACCGACCGGGCTGCTGCCGATCTGGATGTTTCACCCCGATGGACGCCCCTATGAGGGCGATCCCCGTCAGGCTCTGGCCCGGGTCGTCGATCGCTACAAGGCGGTCGGCCTGACCCCGGTGGTTGCGACCGAGATGGAGTTCTTCATCATCGACGATTCCGGCAAGACCCTGCGTGTGCCGCCCAGCCCGCGCTCGGGCAAGCGCCGCACCGGGGCGGAAACCCTGTCGCTTCGCGCGCTCGATGCCTTCGATCAGTTTTTCACCCGGCTTTACGATTGCTGCGAGGAAATGGACATCCCGGCCGATACCGCGATTTCCGAAGCGGCGCTCGGCCAGTTCGAGATCAACATGATGCACCAGCCCGATCCGCTGAAAGCGGCGGACGATGCCTGGCTGTTCAAGATGCTGACCAAGGGCGTGGCGCGCGAATTCGGCTTTGCCGCCAGCTTCATGGCCAAGCCTTACGATGTCTGGTCGGGCTCGGGGCTGCATATGCATTTCTCGGTACTCGATGCCAATGGCCGCAATGTCTTCGACGATGGCAGCGCCAGGGGATCGGATGTGCTGCGCCATGCGGTCGATGGGCTTTTGAGGGCAATGCTGGGATCGACCCTGGTCTTTGCTCCGCATGAAAACAGCTATGACCGGCTGGTCCCGAACGCCCATGCCCCGACCGGGATCGGCTGGGCCTATGAAAACCGGACGGCGGCGATCCGCATTCCGGCCTCGCCGCCTGTGGCCCGCCGGATCGAACATCGCGTCGCCGGCGGCGATGTGAACCCCTATCTGGCCATTGCCGCGGTGCTCGGCGCGGCCCTGAACGGGATAGAGGACCGCCAGGATCCGCCGCCGCCCTTTGAGGGCAATGCCTATGACAAGAACCTCGACCAGCTGCCCGGCAGCTGGGGCGCGGCGATTGATGCCTTTGCCGGTTGCCCGGAGATCAAGCGGATCTTCCCGCAACATCTGATCGACAATCTGGTCATGACCAAGCGGCAGGAGCTGCATTTCATGGCCGAGCTGTCGGATGAGGAAACCGTCGAGCTGTATCTCGATACGGTGTGATCTTGTATCGGCCGTCAATTCGCTTCCATTCGGCCGGTTTTGTTTCCTTTTTGGCAACCATAATTCTGCCATTGGCGAGCAAAGAAATCTCGTAATTGAATAATTTCAATTAGTTAGTTTGTCCTAGCGATTTTGCGTTGCCTAGCTTGGTTCGCATCTCCGCGAACCGCCGCCAGCCTTGACGCTGATCGGCCTCGCTGGCCATCTGCCCTCACCGACCCGGGTCCTCGTCTTCCACTTCTCGCAAGCCTCGCCGCGATAGCGCGGCGGCATGGCCTTGCGGATCTCAGATCAGGACCGCCATGACACGCATTCCCTTCATCAAAGCCAACTTCGCCTCGAACGATGAAACCATCGCCGATGTGCAGGACAGATTCTTTGAGCATCTGCGCAAGCTGCGTTCGCCGCCGGACGAGACGCCACCGGATGGCGCAGATGCAGAATCCGAACAGCTTCGTACGGCGATCACCAGACATAATTTCCGCGGACGCCTGCCGAAGGCCGAGGTCGCAAAGATAAAGGCCCGTGCCGGGCGTATCGTTGCGGCGCGGGCCGCCGCAAGTGGCCTGAGCCATCTCAAACCTGATGAGGTGGAGCGCCTCTCTGTCCTCCGTCAAGGTGTGCGCCTGTCCGCGATCCAGTCAGAGGATCAGGCAGACGAAATCGCGGCCCAACTCCATCTGGAAATGCCCTGGATGGCGCCCGCAACCGAATTGGTCTGGTATGCCATGCGGCGTTCGGCCTTCGACGGCCAGATCGGCTTTCGCCTCCCGCCCATGGTCCTCAATGGCCCGCCTGGGGTCGGCAAGACAAGATGGGCCACCCGCCTTGGCGAATTGCTCGATGTTCCGGCGCTGCGGATTGATGCCAGCGGAGAGGGTGCGTCCTTCGGTATCGCTGGTGTGCAGCGCGGCTGGGGTAGCGCCGGCCCAGGAAGAATTCTCGAAACCGTTCTGAACTCATTGACCGGCAATCCGCTGATCATCATCGACGAAGTCGAAAAGGCAGGCATCCAGTCCTCGACGAAGGGCTCGACACATGGCTTGACCGACGCCCTGTTGCCGCTGCTGGAACGATCGACCGCCATGGCCTGGAGTTGCCCGTATTTCCGGGTGACGCTGGACATGTCCTGGCTGTCTTTCATCCTGCTGGCAAATGACATCGCCCGACTGCCGGAGCCTTTGCTGAGCCGTTGCAGCGTAGTGAACCTGCCGGCGCTCTCCATCAACGAGCTGCGAAGCTTCGCCCTGAGAGAGGGCAGTCGGAGGGGCCTGTCGGAAGCGTCACTTGCCGCGGTGGATGGCGCCATCAGTGCGACCGAGACGATGCCAGGCCAGCCGCGCGGCATCGGAAACATCCATGCCGCCATATCTGGCCTTCAGCTTGTAGAAGGTCGATTGCGCCAGCCCATGCTTGCGACAGACCTCCCCCGTCGGAAGCCCTGCTTCTTGCTCCTTGAGCATCCCGATGATCTGCGCCTCGGTAAAACGGCTGTTCCTCATTCGTCTGCTCCTTCGAGGTTGGGCAGACTCTACATTAAAGTGAGGGAGGTGCCGGGCGG
>JBKEBH010000033.1:0-1584 GCA_047973065.1 Paracoccus sp. (in: a-proteobacteria)
CCCGGCCATCAAGGCCCTCGCGGAGCGGGCGAGGGCTGCCAACCCGTCCCGCCCGTGCGCTTCGACGCCTGCGAAGGCCGCGATGGGCGCGGTCTCCAGACGAAGGACGCAACCGATGGAAAACGAAACCGAATATGCAGGACCCGAGCCGGTCCACACCTCCTCCCAGACCGATCACGCCCTTTCCGAACTCCAGCTCTACGGCTGGCATCCGTTCCAGGACGAACCCGATCCGAGGCCGCTGCCCGAGGGCAACACCGTCGCCGCCGCAGTCATCGACATCTTCGACGCCCTTGTCGCGACGCTCGGCGACACCCGTCTCGAGCCCGATCTCGAAGAGCTGCTCTGGGGGACCGTCAATCTCTTCCATCGCGCCACCGGCCGGGTGGACCGCGATCTCGACGACAACGAGCAGGCGCAGCGCCGGATGCAGCGGGCACAGGACGGCAGCGAGGTGAAGTCGGTCGAACTCGAACGCCTTACGGCCGAGGGGCAGACCCTGATCGAACGGCGCGCCAGCATGGAACTCTTCCGCGATCTCGCCGCCGAGGCGTTCGAGCACCACACCGGCAGCGCCTGGCGGCCGCGTTCCGGCTCGATGGTCAACCATCGCAATCTGACCGCCGCGATGATCGACAGCCGCGACTTCCTTGCCGCGAAGCGCCGGGCCGAGACCGAGGTGATGCTGCCCGCCGGCCCGAAGGTGGCCCTGACCGGTGGCGCCGACTTCAACGACCACCGGCTGATCTGGGCGAAGCTCGATCAGGTCCATGCCAAGCACCCCGACATGGTGCTTCTGCACGGCGGCTCGCCGAAGGGAGCCGAACTGATCGCCTCCCGCTGGGCGGATCACCGCAAGGTGCCCCAAGTCGCCTTCCGGCCCGACTGGACGAAGCACGCCAAGGCCGCACCCTTCAAGCGTAACGATGCCATGCTGGACGTGCTCCCGGTCGGCGTCCTCGTCTTCCCCGGCACCGGGATTCAGGAGAACCTCGCCGACAAGGCCCGCAGGCTCGGCATCCCGGTCATGAAATTCGACGGTGGCGCGTAAGCGCCGCCGTTCGGCGGCTTTCAGCCTCCGGTGCTTGACAGGAAACAACACCGGGCATTTGATGGAGCATTCTAGAAGAACCGGCGAAGCAGCATAGTCGCAGGCGGAGCGTATCTTCCGGCAGCCTGACGTGATCTCCAACCTTTCATGTGGAGGCTCCCATGACCCTGATCCTGCTCGCCATCTTGCTCACCATCATGATGTGCGTCTTCGCCTACAATCTCGCGATCTATGCCTTGCCGGTGATGGTCGCCATTTCTGCCGCGCAATATGCCTGGGGCGCCGGGGCCGGCGTTCTGTTGTCCGGTATGGCTGCGGCCGCCGCCGCGCTGCTTTCCATCGCGCTGGTGATCGTTGTCGTCGGCTTTGCCCGCAACTCCGTCCTGCGCCTGGCCGCGCTCGCTGTCTTCGCCGTGCCCGCCGTCGTCGCGGGCTACGCACTCGTTCATGGCGTTACCAAGAACATGCTCGATCCCGGCCTCGGGCTGAGGTTCCTTTGTGGGGCAGGCGGTCTCTTCATCGGAATTGCCGCG
>JBKEBH010000075.1:0-8702 GCA_047973065.1 Paracoccus sp. (in: a-proteobacteria)
TGGTGCGGTCGAGAAGACTCGAACTTCCACTCCGGTTAAGGAACAGCGACCTCAACGCTGCGCGTCTACCAATTCCGCCACGACCGCATCCGTGACACCGCGTGCAGATAGCGCCTCGCGCCGGGGATGAAAAGAGGGATTCGTGCAGTGTCGCCGGATTTTGATCCTCTCCCCATTCATCCGTGTCCGCTCAGGGCAGGATCATCAGCCAGGCCGAGATGGTCAGGATCGACAGCGCCGTCGCCACCAGCACGGTAGAGGCCGCAACCCGCATGGCCGCGCCGTAAAGCGAGGCGAAAAGATAGGCATTCACTCCCGGCGCCATCGAGGCGGTCATCACCGAAGACCGCAGGGCCGCGACATCCAGACCAAAGCTGAGGCCGAGGCCCATGGTGATCGCCGGATGCAGGATCAGCGATGCAAAGCAGCACATGACGATCGCCCGGCTGTCGCCCTCTGGTCTATAGCGATGCAAAATGCCGCCCAGCCCGAAAAGCGCTGCCGGCAGGGCGGCCTTGGCCATCATGCCGATCCCGTCCCAGAACCCCTGCGGCAGAACCAGCCCGGCCTGAAGCAGCAGGTTCATGCTCAGCCCGCAAAGGATGCCGATCACCAGCGGTGTGCGCAGAACTCCGGTCAATGCGCGGCCCGCCACCCGGCCAACCGAGAGGTTCTGACCATGGGCGTGGGTGAACTCCATCACCGTGATGCCGAAGGTGTAAAGCAGCGGCGAATGGATCGAGATGATCGCCCAGTTCCCGGCCAAAGCCTCGGAGCCGTAGGCGCGTTCGGTGATCGGCACCCCCAGAAGCAGTGAGTTCGAGAACAGGCAGACAAAGCCGATGGCCACCGCATCTTCGGGCGGGCGCCCCATCCAGCGGGCACCAAACAGGCCGAGCATGAAGGAAATCAGCGTGCCGCTATAGAAGGCGACCAGCATCGGAATGTTGAATTCGCTCGACAGATCCAGCCGGGCCATGGATTGAAACAGCAGGACCGGCACCGCGAAATTCTGGGCGAAGCGCATGACCCCGTCGAAGCCCGCATTCGTCATCAACCCGCGCCAGGCCACGGCATAGCCGAAGCCGATGACCAGAAAGACGGGCAGAACGACGTCGAAAAGTCCGCTCATCCTTCGGTCTCCAGCACCATGCCGTCAAAGGCCGGAACGATGTGATCGGGGGTTTCGGTCATGGTCCGGGCGTAATCCATATCGACATGCAGATTGGTCAGCACCCCGCGCGGCGCGGTCGAGCGCGCCATCCACTCCAGCGTCAGCGCCAGATGGGCATGGCTGGGATGGGGCTCATGACGCAGGGTGTCGCAGATGAAGATTTCGGGCCGGCCGATGATCTGCCAGGCCGTTTCCGGGATGGTCTGGACATCGGGCAGATAGACCACGCCGCCGCCAGGTGTGGCGATCTTCAGGCCGAGCGCGTCGATCTCGCCATGGGGAACGGTGAAGGGGGCGATGTGCAGCGGCCCACCGACACCGTCGATGGTGATCGGCCCATCCAGCAGATGCAGATCGCAGATCGGCGGATAGCCCGAACCGGGCGGAGTTTCGAAGACATAGCCGAAGCGCGCCATCAGCGCGGCACAGGTCGGGGCATCGGTAAAGCCTGGCACCCTGGCCCGGGCATTATAGGCGATCTGGCGCAGGTCATCGATACCGTGGATATGATCGGCATGGGCATGGGTCCAGATGATTCCGTCCAGCGTGACGACCCCGGCATCCAGCATCTGCGGCACGAAATCGGGGCCGGTATCGACCAGCACCCGGGTCAGGCCGCCATCCCCGATCCGGTCGATCAGGATTGAGCAGCGCCGCCGCCGGTTCCTGGGCTCAAGCGGGTCGCAATTTCCCCAGTTCCCGCCAATACGCGGCACCCCCCCGGATGATCCACAGCCGAGGATGGTAAGCCGGATCATGCGGCGGCCTTGCGGAACAGGCGGTCGAAATTGGCCGAGCTCTGCGCGGCGAATTCGGCATAGCTGAGCCCGAAAAGCTCGGCGCCCACCGCAGCGGTGCGGGTGACGAAGGCCGGCTCGTTGCGGCGGCCGCGATGGGGTGGCGGGGCCAGATAGGGGGCGTCGGTTTCGATCAGGATCCGGTCAATCGGTGCGGATCTGAAGATCTCGCGCAGATCGGAGGAGCGCGGGAAGGCGGCAATCCCCGACATCGACAGGTAGAACCCCAGATCCAGCGCCGCCTGCGCAAGTTCCGCGCTGGAGGAGAAGCAATGCATGACGCAGCCATAGCTGCCGGCGCGGTATTCCTCGGTCAGGATCCGGGCCATATCGGTATCGGCATCGCGCGAATGGATGATCAGCGGCAGCCCGGTGCGGCGCGCGGCCTCGATATGGATGCGCAGGCTTTCCTGCTGCGCGCCCGCGCTTTCGGCGGTGTAATGGTAATCGAGCCCGGTCTCGCCAATGCCGACGAATTTCGGATGGGCGGCGAGGGCGACAAGGTCCTCGACCGAGGCCATCGGCTCATCAGCCACGCTCATCGGATGGGTGCCGGCGGCGTAGAAGATGCCGTCATGGGCTTCGGCAATGGCGCGAACCGAAGGCGCGTTGCGCAGGCGCGTGCAGATGGTGACCATGCGCGTCACCCCGGCTTCCCTGGCGCGGGCGATCAGCGCATCGCGCTCGCCGTCGAAATCGGGGAAATCGAGATGGCAATGGCTGTCCACCACAGGGGTGGCGGCAGAGGCGTCAGGCATGGGCATAGGTCAGGCTTTCACATGTGCCGGGGCCACCCCGGCCAGTTGGATCAGCATATCCATCACCAGCGCAGCCGGGTCAAGATTGACGGCCCGCCCGGCCCTTGCGCGGGCGGAAAGTTCCGCCTGTGCCCCGGCCCAGATGCGTGCGGCATGGGCATCGGGGCAAAGCCGGGCCATCAGCGCACCCTCGCCCCTTGCCGCTTCCGGGATCGGTGCCCCCATCAGCCCGGCCCGGGCCAGCCGGGTCAGAAAACGGTCGAGCAGCGTCACCCGCAGGTCGAACGGATCGCCATCGGTCGTGGCCCGCCCGCCGGCCGCTTCGGCCAAGTCCCGTGCCTTCTGGCGGTCAAAGCGGGGCAGGGTGGCGAAAAGATCGACGATCTGGCCATAGCTCTTCAGCCCGTCCTGCCCGGAAAGCCGCAGAGCCTCGCCCACCGAGCCGCCCGACAAGGCCGCCAGCGCCTCGGCATCGTCCTCAACCCCCAGATCGCGCAGGATCTGCCCCATATCGCCGGGCGAGAGCGGGCTGAGCCGCAGCTCGCGGCAGCGCGAGCGGATGGTTGGCAAAAGCCGGGCCGGTTGATGGGCGATCAACAGGATGACCCCGCCCTTCGGTGGCTCCTCCAGCATCTTCAGCAGGGCGTTGGCCGCCGATCCGTTCAGATCGTCGGCAGCATCGACAATGGCGACGCGGCGTCCGCCCTCGGCGGCGCTCATATGGAAGAAGGACAGAAGCGCGCGAATGTCATCGACGCCGATTTCGGCCTTGAGCCGACCGGTCTTGTCGTCAAAGCCGCGCCGGACCAGATGCAGGCGCGGCTCGGACAGGGCCATCATGCGGCGGGTAATCGGATCGTCGGCAGGAATGCTCAGCTGGTCCGGCGCGCCATCCGCCAGCAGCCAGCGGGTAATCGCCCAGGCCAGGGTCGCCTTGCCGACCCCGCGCGGGCCGGTGATCAGCCAGGCATGGTGCAGCCGGTGCGCATCGGCCGAGGCCAGAAAATCCGCCGCCGCCCTGTCATGGCCGATCACGGCTGGCGCCTGCCGGGGGTGGGGCGCGCCGGGAACGCGGTCGGATTCGGGGCGCTCGTCGCTCATAGCGCCGCCCGGACCCGCGCTGCGACCTCATCCGGGGCGCCGCACCCGTCGATCAGCCGAACCCGGTCGGGCCGGGCCTTTGCCAAAGCAGCAAACCCCGCCCGCAGCTTTTCCTGAAAGCTCAGCCCCATCGATTCGAAGCGGTCCTCGACCCCGCCGCGCGCCGCACCGCGGGCCAGCCCTTCGGCCGGGTCGATATCGATGACAAAGGTCCGGTCCGGCTCGACCCCGATCATCAGCCGGTGCAGGGTTTCGACGGTCTCGGACAGATCGCCCCGCGTCGCCCCCTGATAGACCCGGGTCGAATCGGCGAAACGGTCAGTGATGACGCTGGCACCGCGCGCCAGAGCCGGCTGGATGGTCCGTTCCAGATGATCGCGGCGGGCGGCATTGAACAGCAAAATCTCGGTTTCCGCCGACCAGCGATCCGCTCCGCCCTCGACCAGAAGGCGCCGGATGGCTTCGGCCCCTTCCGAGCCGCCGGGCTCGCGGGTCAGCACGACGTCACGGCCCTCGCCGCGCAGGGCCTCGGCCAGAAGCCGGGCCTGAGTGGACTTGCCGCTTCCGTCGATGCCCTCGAAGCTGATGAACATGCGCGCCCTACTGTCGGGCCATCTGCCAGGCGTCGCCCCCAAGCCGCATCGCCGCCCCCTTCAGACGGCCGAAGATGCCGGCTGCGGTGATATCTTCGGCAGCAACCAGCGGCACATTGGCCGGACCCACGCCGGGGATCTGGATCTGCAACGTGCCGAGCCGGTCGCCCTTCTGGACCGGGGCCTCGATCGGGCCGGTAAAGACGGCCTCGGCGGTAACGCCAGCTTCGGCACCGATCGGCATCAGTACGTTCAGCCCGTTTTCGGTGGTCAGCGCCACCTGCGATTTCGAACCCAGCCAGACCGGAACCGAAGCGACGGTCTCGCCCTGCGGCACCACTTCCTTCATGGTGAAATCGCGAAACGCCCAGGCGGCGATACGCTCGGATTCCTCGGCCCGCGCCTTTTCGGTCGGCAGGTCGGTGATGACGAAGATCACCCGGCGCCCCCCCTGAACCGCCGAGCCGACCAGCCCGTAACCGGCTTCCTGAGTATGGCCGGTCTTCAGCCCGTCGGCACCGATCCCCAGCTTCAGCAGCGGGTTGCGGTTATGGCGGTTGGCCGGGGCGCGATTGTCGAAGGGAAATTCGGTCATCGCGAAATATTTGTAGAGCTCGGGGAAGTCGTTGATCAGGTGCCCGGCCAGAATGCCAAGATCATGGGCCGACATCACATGATCGGGGTTGGGCCAGCCCGAGGAATTGGCGAAATGCGACCGGGTCATGCCAAGCGATTTGGCGCGGTCGTTCATCTGGCGGGCGAAGGCTTCCTCGGTTCCGGCCAGACCTTCCGCCACCACCACGCAGGCATCATTGCCCGACAGCACGATAATGCCCTTGATCAGCTCATCGACGGTCGGGCGGTCCCGCTCGTTGAGGAACATGGTCGAGCCCTCCATCTGTCGGGCCTTGGTCGAAACCGGCAGGCGGGTGTCAAGCTGCAAGCGGCCGTCGCGCACGGCTTCGAACAGCATATAGACCGTCATCAGCTTCGACATCGAAGCCGGCGGGATCTCCTGATCGGCATTCTTCTCCAGCAGGACCGTGCCGGTGCCGACATCATAGACCCAGGCCGAGCCGGCGCTGGATTCGAAAGCCAGGGCCTGCCAGGGCAGCAGAAGGGCGAAAAAGGCGGAGGTCAGGACTGCACGCATGAAAATTGCCTGTTGTTGGGCGGAGCCGGTTTTGCCAATGGATTATCGCATGAAGCCGCCTGTCGCAACGACCGCCGCAGCAATTGCTGCATCAATATCAGGAGATACGCATGACCATCACCGCCGCCGACATGGATTTCACCGTCTTCTGCATCTTCGATCATCCCCCGGCCCGGGTCTTCGAAGCCGTCGCCGACCCCGCCCAGCTCGCGCAGCATTTCACCATGGGCGGCGCCGCCGGCCGCATGGAAAGCGGTGCGACTGTCACCTGGGAATTCGCTGACTTTCCAGGGGCTTTCCCGGTCGATATCGTCAAAGCCCTGCCCGGAGAGCTGCTGGTTTTCGACTGGAACCACCCTGCGGGCACCGGCCGAAACCGGGTCAGCTTCCGCTTTGATGAACTCGCCCCAAACCGGACCCGGGTCGAGGTCAGCGAGACCGGCTGGCAGCCGACGCCCGAGGGCCTGAAATTCGCTTACGGAAACGTGATGGGCTGGACCTATATGCTGTCCAGCATGCGGATCTGGCTCGATCACGGCATCGCCGTCCGGCCCGGCATGTTCAAATAGCGCCAACCGCTTCGCGCCAGTGCCGGCGGCAGAGCGAGGCATAGGTCTCATTGCCGCCGACCTGCACCTGATCGCCCTCGATGAGAGCCGCCCCGCCCGGCCCGCGCCGGATCACCATGGTCGCCTTGCGCCCACAATGGCAGATGGTGCGGACCTCGCGCAGATCGTCGGCCAAAGCCAGCAGCGCGGCCGAGCCGGGAAAAAGCTCGCCCCGGAAATCGACGCGCAGCCCGTAAGCCATGACCGGAATACCCAGATCGTCGGCGACCCGGGCCAGCTGCCAGACTTGCGCCTCGGACAGGAACTGCGCCTCGTCCAGAAAGACGCAGGACAGCTTGCGCGGATCCGATTTGATCAGCGCAAACAGATCCTCACCGGGCCCGAAAGCCGTCGCCTCGGCCGAGATCCCGATCCGCGAGCCGATCCGCCCATGGCCCGCCCGGTTATCGAGCGCGGCGATCAGCAGCAGCGTTTCCATCCCGCCTTCGCGATAGTTGTAAGAGGCCTGCAGAAGCAAAGTGCTCTTGCCGGCATTCATGGTCGAATAATGGAAATAAAGCTTGGCCATGGCCCGCCAATAGCCCGGGCCGGCAATCAGGACAATCTGCTTTCACCTTGGCGGAAATATCCTCGGGGGTCCGGGGGCGGAAAGCCCCCGGCTTTGGCGCTGTTCCCTCAGCCCTGCTGGCTTTTGGGCTGGCGCGAGGGCCGGCGCGCCGGGCGCTTCTTCGGGGCATCCCCGCCGCCGGGGCGGGCATGAGGCGCACCGCGCCCGCGTCCACGCGGTGCCGGCTTGTGCTCGATCGGGGCTTCGCCGCCGATCACCGGGATCGTCGATTTCATCGCCTTTTCGATGGCGCGCAGCTCGCCGATCTCGCCCGGTGCACAGAAGGCAACCGCGCGCCCATCGCGGCCGGCACGGGCGGTGCGGCCAATCCGGTGGACGTAGTTTTCCGGGACATTGGGCAGATCGTAGTTATAGACATGCGCGACCTGCGGAATGTCGAGCCCGCGCGCCGCGACATCGGTCGCCACCAGCACCTTGGTCTTGCCGGCCCGGAAATCGGCAAGCGCGCGTTCGCGCTGACCCTGGGACTTGTTGCCATGGATGGCGGCAACAGAAAATCCCCACTTTTCCAGCAGCTTGGCCAGTTTCTCCGAGCCGTATTTGGTGCGCCCGAAGACAATCGCCAGCTCGCCGACATGTTTGGACATATATTCGGCCAGCAGGGCAGCCTTGTCGCCCTGATTGACGAAATGCACACCCTGTTCGATCTTCTCGGCGGCCTGGCCGGGCTGGTTGACCTGTACCTTGACCGGATCGGTCAGATAGGTGCCGGCCAGCTCCTCCATCAGCTTCGGCATGGTCGCCGAAAACAGCAGGGTCTGGCGGGTGCGGGGCAGGGTGCGGGCGATCCGGCGCAGGGCGTGGATGAAGCCGATATCGAGCATCTGATCGGCCTCATCCAGCACCAGATATTCGGTCTTCGACAGGTCCACCGCATGGCGGTCCAGCAGGTCGATCAGCCGGCCTGGCGTGGCGATCAGCACATCGACGCCGCGCTCGATGCGTTGAATCTGCACATTGATCGAGGCGCCGCCGACGACGCGGAAGGCGCGGATCGGGGTGCCTTCGGCAAAGCCCTCGACCGAGGCGGCGATCTGGGTGGCCAACTCGCGGGTCGGGGCCAGAATCAGCGCCCGGCAGGTCCTGGGTTCGGGCTTGTGGCCATGGGCAAGAAGCCGGGTCAGCATCGGCAGCGAAAAGGCAGCGGTCTTGCCGGTGCCGGTCTGGGCAAGCCCAAGCAGATCAGTGCCCTGCACGATATGGGGGATGGCCTGAGCCTGGATCGGCGTCGGCACTTCCAGCCCCATCGGCGCAAGGTTCGCATTGATGCGCGGGTCGATCCCCATCTCGGCGAAGGGGCCGGTGCTCACCGGATCGCGGGCCGGGGCGCGGCGGGCGGGCAGCTCGCCCGATTTCGGGCCGCGGGCATGGTTCTGCTGCGGGGGGCGGGGTTTCTGGCCGCGACGCGGGCGGCGGAATTCAGTATTCATATCGGTCACTTACATGGGCCGCGCACCCGTATCGGGCACGGCGAGGCGGCTATCGCGCCGCAAAAGGGGTGCGGGCCATGATACGGGCGGCCCGACGGTGCCCCTGCGTGTCGGTGGGAACCTGAAGACGACCCGGCGCGACTGGCTGCACACGCGGCAGCACGCGGTCGGGGCTGGGTGACATATGGTCGCAGCGCGGCGCGGAGTCAAGTTTTCCGAACCATTGCCGCCTCCCGGATGCCCCTGCACCGCGCGTCGAGGGGCCGGTCTGCCACGCGGTCGCAGGCAATATCGGCGGCGATTGGCCAGACGCCGGGTCTGGCCGATCCCGGATCGGCGGCCTTGGTCGTGTTGACTCTTGGGATTCCCTTTGGCGCAGAATGCTGATTCTCTGCTCCCGTAGCGGGGAGATTTGCTATGGGAACCATGGAACGTCTGGTCTTGTCTGATCGTCAATGGGATCGGATCGCCGCCCATATCATCGGCGACGACCGCACGC